>JANNTD010000035.1:0-11509 GCA_031403315.1 Planctomycetota bacterium | reverse complement strand
CGGAGTGCGGGTCGAAGTGACCGACAAGAACTGCATTTCGCTGTATGCGAATTTCTGCCGCGTGACCGGCACACCCGAGGAGTTGATCCTCGATTTCGGTTTGAACGCCCAGCCGTTCGGCGTGCCGACCGAACCGGTCGAGGTCAAGCAGCGGATCGTGACCAACTACTTCACGGCCAAGCGGATGCTGCAAGCCCTGCACATGTCGGTCCAACGTCACGAACAGGCGTTCGGCGTGCTCGAGACCGACGTGCAGAAGCGCGTGATCGGCAACCGCGGCGGCGGTGGCCGTCCAGCGCAGGGCTGAGCGTGCTCTTGATGCGGACTGATCGCTTAAGCGACCACTCCAAAACGATTCGCCTGCGGCGCCGACTTACAGATTCCGCGGGATCAGATTGAAATCTAGCGCCAACACGAACAGCATCAGGCTGACGATGAACACGAAGCCGACGGTGTGCATGGCGACGACGAACCGCTCGCTCGCCGGTCGGCCGCGGACCCCTTCGTAAGCCAGGAACGCCATGTGCCCGCCGTCCAGGAGCGGGATCGGCAGGAAATTGAGCACTGCCAGGTTGGCGCTGAGCATCGTGAGGAAGATCAAGAGCGCCGGCAGGCCGTCGTAGGCTGAGTAGCCGGCCGCCTTGGCGATCGTGATCGGGCCGCCCAGCGCGGTCACCGGCACCTGGGTGCCGATCTTCTTGAGGAAGCGGAAGACCATCCCCAGCGCTTCGCTGGTTTCATCCCAACCGTAATTTATCTGTTCGGAGAGCGACGTCGCGCGGCGGATCCGCTCGATCGGATTGAGCAGGAAACCGCGATCGGCGACAAAGAGCCCCTCGGCCGCGACGGGCGTGAGCTTCTTGGTGAGTTTTTGGTCGCCGCGCGCGACGGTGAGTTGCAGCATTGTGCCGGCGGGAACACGCTGCAAAGTATCGAACACGGCCGGCCAGTTTGGTTCAGGGGCGGGCGGTGTCGACTCTCCGCTGCCGAAGATCGACTGAATCAATTTCGCCAGCCAGCTCGGCGGGGCGGGAGAAAATTGGATGATGATCGGTTCGGGCGCTTCACCGGCTGCATCCTTGGGCAGCAAGATTTTGGCCACG
The DNA here is from genome assembly GCA_031403315.1 of Planctomycetota bacterium. Lineage (GTDB taxonomy): Bacteria > Planctomycetota > Planctomycetia > Pirellulales > Lacipirellulaceae > DASYDU01. Next base: position 10,406 of record JANNTD010000035.1, on the reverse strand, counting down.
TCGATCGTGTCGCCCGGTTCGATTTGGGCTGCGGCGGCAGGACTGTCCGCAATGACGGCCGCAACCTGGTTGTCGATGCTATAGGCGATGCCCAGCGCCGGTACACCCACCGGTGCGCGGGGTGGCACGACGGAATGATACTCGGTCGGAACTCGCGGCGTGACCGCAATCTCGACAGGCTGCGATTCGCGTTCGACGGTGAGCTTAACCGTTTCACCGGCGACGGCAGCTTGGCGCATCCGTTCGCTAAGTGTATCCGGCTGCCAATCGGCGGGCGACTTCGCATCGGCGAGCGATTGGCCGTTGACGGCGGTGATCACGTCGCCCACCTTGAGCCCCGCTGCGGCGGCCGGACTGCTCGGCTGCACCGCGGTGATCGGCCCCATTTTCATTACCAAGCCAAGCGTCTCGAGCGGCCGAGCGCCCACTTCGAAGGTGAGCTCCTTGCCGTCCTGTGGTTTGTTTTTGTCGGTCGCGGACTTCTCCGCCGGGCGGCTCACGGTGACTTTGAGCGGCGCGTCCGGCGACTTGGCCAATTGAGCCGCCAAATCGCGGTAGCTTTTGACCGTTGCGTCGTTGACGCGAACGATCTCGTCGCCTGGCTGGAAGCCGGCCGACTTGCCGTCGGTCTTTGTCGTCGGCTGATCCACTGGCTTGGCCTCGGCGGCGGGGGAATCGGATTCGACGCCGTGGAGCGTCATCGTCCATGGATTCAGGATGCCGATCGTCGCCAGGCCGCGGCCTTGGCTCTGCTCTGGCTTGAGCGTAAGTTCCAATTCCTCGCCGTCGGCAGCACGGCGGACGACGATCGGGATCCCGTTCTCCATGTCGCCGAGGGTCACGCCGCCCTTGAGCTGCAGGAAGGTCGGATTGACGCGGTCGCCGATCTTGACGATTTCGTCGCCTGACTCGAGCCCCGCCCGCCACGCCGGCGAACCGGGCAATGTCTCCGACACGATGCAAGGCATGTATTTCACGCCGAGGCCGTAAGCCACGACCGCGAAGAAGAACGCGAAAATGACGTTCATGATGACGCCGGCCGAAATGATCGCCATCCGCTGCGGCACACTCTTGGCGAGATAGCTGCGGCGATCGACGAAGTAATGCTCGCCCTTGGGGCCGTGGACTTCGACGGCTTCGGGGCTGCCTGCCGCAATTTCCGATTTCTTGAGCTGCTCGGCGATGTGGGCGGGGTCGTCGTCCTGGCCCAGCATCTTCACGTAGCCGCCCAAGGGCAGGATGCCGATGCCGTACTCGGTTTCGCCCCATTTGCGGCTGAGCTTGTAGCCGCCGATGTCGAAGCCGATCATGAATTTCTCACACTTCACACCGCAAGCTTTGGCCACCAGAAAGTGGCCCAACTCGTGGACGAAAATCACCGCGCCCAGACCGAGCGCAACGACGAGGATTACGCCCGCCAGCGTTACGAGCGAACCGATCTCGGCCAGCATCAAACTCAAAGCGATCATGCACATACCCAACGTGATACCTCCTCGCGAGCCCAGCGGTCCAGCTCAATGAGCTTGTGGAGCGAAGGGCTCGGTTCAAAGCGGTGTGATTCCAATACGCTGCGACAGGCTGGAATGATCTCGGTAAAATGTAGCTCGCCCGCTAGGAAGGCCTCTACAGCCGCTTCATTCGCTGCATTTAGCACCGCGCCGCTGGTGCCGCCCTGTTTGGCGCACCGATAGCCGAGTTCCAAGGCCGGGAGCCGCTCGCGGTCGGGAGGCTCGAAATCGAGGTGCCAACGACTTTGCCAATCGAGCCGCTCTGCGATGCCAGCCTGCCGGTGTGGATACTCGAGCGCATACTGAATCGGCAGCTTCATGTCGGGCGGGCTCAACTGGGCGATGACCGAGCCGTCGATGAACTCGACGAACGAGTGGACGATCGACTGGGGATGGATCACGACCTCGATTTGTTCCGGGGCGAGGCCGAACAGCCAGCGGCACTCAACGATTTCAAGCGCCTTGTTCATCATGGTGGCCGAGTCGACGGTAATTTTAGGGCCCATGCTCCAATTGGGGTGCGCGAGCGCGTCGTCGACCGTGACTTGCCGCAATTGTTCGTTGGACAGGTCGCGGAACGGCCCGCCGCTGGCGGTCAAAACGACGCGGGCGACTTCCTCTTTCCGTCCGGCGCGGAGGGCCTGGAAAATCGCGCTGTGCTCGCTGTCGACGGGCAAAATGGTCGCGCCGCGCTTTGCCGCTAGCTCCGTGACGAGCGCGCCGCCCATCACCAGCGTTTCCTTATTCGCCAGCGCAACCGTCTTCTTGGCATCGAGCGCCGCCCAGGTGCTGCGGAGGCCGGCCGAGCCGACGATACCGGCGAGCACCACGTCCACTTCTTCCGAAGCGGCGACTTCTTCGAGTCCGCGCTCGCCAACTACCAGCTCCGTGCCCATCGGCAAGCTGTTCCAGCGGAAGCGATCGGCGGCCGCTTCGTCGGTGGCGATCACCCAGCGGGGACGGAATTGATGGGCCTGGGTAACGAGCAGATCGAGCCGCCGGTGGGCCGACAGGGCGATCACCCGCAGCCGACCGTCACTCGCGGCGATGACCTCCAAGGCACTCGTGCCGATGCTGCCGGTCGAGCCGAGGACGGCCACGCGTTTTGTGCTCGTGTGGGTCGCCGCTGAGTTGGTGGAAACGGTCTTCATCGGTGGGGGTCACTCGCTAGGTCGGCGGAATGGGTGGCGTGAAGCACCAGCCAATTCGGCTTGGTCGGGTCGTCCGTGTCGCACAGGTAATCGGAATTGCGCCGCGGAATCGGCCGCTTTGGTTTCCCACGGCGGCAGCCGGGGCGTATCCTTTCGACAGCGGCCGCGACTCGCCGGCGAGATGGCTTGCAGTGGATACCGTCCGAACTCACGGCACCGCTGACGGCACCCAGCATGAGACGACAGGCCCGCTAAAACAAGTGATCAGCGGGGCAAACAGGCCATTCTAGGGGGGGCTTCCGCTGCGAGCAAGCCGACTCAGCGGCCGCCCTCAGGCCCGTTTGTGTCGCTGCGGCAAAACCACCTTCGTTGTAAATTCGTAACCATCAACATACGATAAACGCAGGCAAAACTCCGACCGGAACACCAAAACAGTTGCACTTTCATGGATAGTCAAAAACCTACGCCGAATCCGCACCCGAAGTCGTCCGACAAGAAGCTGCCCCCGCAAAGCGGTAACTTTGTTTGGTATCTGCTGGGACTGGGTGTGCTTCTGTTGTTGATGGTGACGATCTTCAACAGCCGCAACGAGACGCGGATCCGGATGAGCGATTTCGTGCGGCTCGTCAAGGCGAGCAACCCTGACCGTGACAAGAGCGAGCGATTCATCGACATCGAGGACCGCTCGAGCCAACCACCGCAAAAAATCCGGCTGTCAGATCTATCGCGAATTGTCATTGGCGACAACGAGGTGCAGGCCGAAGTCACTCGCAGCAAGCTGAATCCCTCGGTGGCGGAGATCGGCGGCGATCAGCCAGCGACCGGCGCCGCGGTGGACGGCCGGGAAGAAAAAATTCCGCTGCGTGTCAATCTCAACAACGACCAGGAGGAAGTCCGCAAACTTCTCCAGGAAAACAAGATCGCCGACTACGACAATGGCTCGCAGCCGAGCCCGCTGGTGCAGTGGGTGCCGCTCTTGTTGATGACCGGGCTGTTGGTGATGCTGTTCGTGTTCATGATCCGGCGGATGGGCGGGGCCGGCTCGCCGATGGCCTTCGGCCGCAGCCGCGGCAAACTCATCGCCCAAGAAGACGTCGAAGTGACGTTTGAAGACGTGGCCGGCATCGACGAAGCGGTCGACGAATTGCGCGAGGTCGTCGAGTTCTTGAAGACGCCGGAAAAATATCAGCGGCTGGGCGGGCGGATTCCCAAAGGCGTGCTCTTGGTGGGCCCACCGGGCACAGGCAAGACCCTGCTCGCGAAGGCGGTGGCCGGCGAGGCGGGCGTGCCGTTTTTCAGCTTGAGCGGCTCCGACTTCGTCGAGATGTTCGTCGGCGTGGGTGCGGCCCGCGTCCGCGACATGTTCCAACAGGCCGAGCAGAAAGCCCCGTGCATCATCTTCATCGACGAGCTCGACGCGCTCGGCAAGACCCGCGGTAGCGGTAACATCGGCGGGCACGACGAACGCGAGCAGACGCTCAACGCGCTGTTGGTCGAGATGGACGGCTTCGGCACCAATAGCGGTGTGATCGTGATGGGTGCCACCAATCGACCCGAAACGCTCGACACGGCCCTGTTGCGGCCCGGGCGGTTCGATCGGCATGTGCTCGTGGACCGGCCCGACATCAGCGGACGCCAGAACATCATTGAAGTCCATCTGCAAAACATCAAGGTCGACGCCGACGTCGACGTGAAGGCCCTCGCGGCGATCACCAGCGGATTCGTGGGCGCAGACCTGGCGAATATGGTCAACGAAGCGGCGCTGCTGGCGGCCCGGAAGGGGCGGCAAATGGTCACGATGGCCGACTTCCACGAAGCGGTCGAGCGGGCCAGCATCGGCCTGGAAAAGAAGAGCCGCATCATGCAGGACGACGAGAAGCTGAGGCTCGCCTACCATGAGGCCGGGCACGCGCTGGTCGCCTACTCGTTGCCCAATACCGACCCCGTGCACAAGGTCTCGATCATCCCCCGTGGCCTCAGCGCGCTGGGCTACATGCAGCAGCGGCCCGAGTACGACCGGTACATGATGACCCGCAGCCAGTTGGAGAGCAACATTCAGGTGGCGCTCGCCGGCACGCTCTCCGAGGAGCTGATTTTCGACGATGTCGGCACCGGCGCGAGCAACGATCTGGAGCGCGCGACCGAGATCGCCCGCAGCATGGTCATGGACTACGGCATGAGCCGGCTGGGGCGGATCAACTTCCGCGAATCCAATCGCAATCCCTTCCTCTACTCGGGCATGGACATGCCGCGCGTGCAGCACCACAGCGAGGAAACGGCCCGCGAGATCGATCAAGAAGTGAAGCGGATTTTGGACGAAGGCCTGCAGCGGACGCGGCACATTCTCGAGACGCGCCGCGACGCGCTCGTGGCGGTGAGCCAAGCGCTCATTAAACAAGAAGTGATCGACGCGACGGAGCTCAAGCGGCTGATCGAGGAAAACTCCACCAGCCCGATGATCGTCCCCGGCACCGTGGCCGACGGCCGAAAACGCCCGGTCACCCGCCCGGCGAAAGACATCGACCCCTCGGAAATGGAGCGGGCCGAGGGGTGACAAGACACCGTCCCATCGAGGAAGGTGACCGACGCAGCGCGGCGCTTGCCAACGAGACGATCTACAACGCCGGTTGGACGGAGATCTTTGTCGAGGGTGCTCCGCATCTCAAGCACGCGTCGCTACGGGCGCTCTTCGCACGACTGATTCGGCAAGTCTACGGGCGGGCGGCCGAACATACATCGACGCCGCGTGTTCTGGATATTTGCGCGGGCGAAGGGTCGGTGACGCGGCAGTTGTTGGAGCTTGGAGCGCAGGTGACGGCAGTGGACGTTTCGACAAGCCAGCTAGCGGAATTGGGCCGGAAGTGCGCGCGATTCGGCGACCGGCTGGAGACTCGCCGCGGGGACGTGTGCGAGGTGCTCGGGCAACTCGACGGACCGTACGACGTCGTGGTCGCGAGTGCCTGCCTGCACCACATGCCGGACTACGTGGGCGTGATCCGCGACGCGATCAAACTGCTCACGCCGGCCGGCCAGTTCTTGTCGTTTCAGGATCCACTTCGCTACGACTCCGTGGGCCGATTCACGCGAGCGTTTGATGAGTTGAGCTATTTGTCGTGGCGGGTGTTTCAAGGTGACCTGTGGGGCGGGTTGAAGCGTCGCCTCCGCCGCAGCCGCGGCGTGCTCGACGACTCCCCGCTCGACAACGCAGAATTCCACGTGGTCCGCGGCGGCGTCGACCAGAACGCGATCGCGGCCCTGCTCAAGGCAGCCGGCTTCGAGTGCGAAGTCATCCGCTATTTCAGCACGCAGAGCCGGGTCTTTCAGCCACTGGGTGCGGCGATTGGCGAGAAGAACACGTTTGCGATCGTGGCACGACGCCAGCCGTAAATCGAATAGTCGATGGTAGACGTACGCCGTCTCCGCAATCAGACTGGAATCATGAGTTCGTGATTCCGGGGATTGCCGTGATGCTTGGCAACGTCTTGCAAAACTCGAATGCCTCGTGGGTCTACCGTTGGGCGCCGACACTTATCGGAGCCGGACTGCTAGTCCTGTTTGCCTCCGTGAATTGGCCGATGTTGCCGGTGGTGACTGGGATGGCGCTCATCGGCCTGGGCGCGACTGGCACGACCATCGAGCGGTTTCGCCGGTCGCCAGCTTTCGTGCCCGTCCTCGTCATGCACCTTGCGATCTACGGCGGCCTGTACGCGATCTTTGTCGGTGCCACGCTGCACGTCGCGACGCAGTCGGACGCGGGCATCGGGCTTTTGGCGGTGATCGATCTTGCGGTGAGCCTCGGGCCTGCTGCCATGGCCGGGGGCGTTCTGGGTGATCTGCTGCGTGGTTCTCGTTCGGCCGAGTGAAGCGTGCCGTTTGAAGCCGCATTTGCCGATTCTTCCGCCGCCCGCCCATTCTTTTTTGACAGGTCGCGAATCCTGACCTAGGGTTTTTGTTGGAGCGGGCATGCGCCGCTCCCGAACGACGACCGTTCGCTTTTCCTGCCTTCCGATCACTCATCCCGCGAACAGGGGCCAGCCGATTCGGCCCCGCACGCCTCATCGCCGGAGCGCTGCCGTGAAAAAACGACGCCAGGTACGCACGCGCACGTTGCATTGTGAACTGCTCGAACCGCGGCAGATGATGGCGGCGACCGCCACCCTCACTGGGGCCGGCGTCTTAAACGTCGTGGGCAGCGACGGCGACGACGTGATCAAGTTCTTCCAGTTGGGCAAAAGCATCTATATCCAGGGCCTCGCCGGCTATTGGTCGTCCTCCGCCGTGAAATCGATCTACGTTGACTCGAAGGCCGGCGCCGATTTGGTCTCGCTGAACACCTGGGCCAATGGCGGCAACAAAGCCATCAAGGAATTCACCACGATCGTCGGTGGCTCGGGCACCGAGCGTTTGAGCGTCGGCGCGGCCCACGACCTCTACTTCAGCGGCCAAGGCAACTTCGCGCAGGTCGACAAGAACGGCGCAGTTTCGCTCAACTATGTTGCGCAAAACCTGGCCGGCTACGCGATGGGCGTCTTGAAGTCGGGCGTGCTCACGGTGACCGGCACCAACGGCAACGACAATCTCAAATTCGCCCAGGTTAGCGGCAAGATTTACATCACCGGCGTCGCCGGCTCGTTCAAGGCGTCGAAGGTCTCGTCGATCGTCGTCCGCTTGCAAAGTGGCAACGACAGCGTCTCGCTCAACAGCTTCGGCAACGGCGGCAACCAGGCCCTGGCCGAATACATTTCGGTCTATTCTGGGTCGGGCAACAGCACCGTGCGGCTTGCCGATGGACACGACGTGAGCATGAACGGCCCGCATGCGCTGCAAGTCGCCCTCAACGGGACCGCGAAACTCGACGGTCAAACGCTCACGTGGGACGATCCCGCCCCCGATCCAGATCCAGATCCGGACCCAGATCCAGACCCCGATCCGGACCCACCTGTGAGCGACTGGTTTACGACGCACATCCAAGACGCGGCCCTCCGCACACTGGGCAGCTCACTCTACGCCGACAGCGTCATTAACCGGAACGACATCATCGCCCTCTTGCAAAACGCGGGCGACAACGGCTCGGTCGACGCGACCGAACTGGCCGATTTGCAGGCGATCGTCAACACGTCGTCGCTGTTCGCCGGAGTCAGCAACGTCGAGCGGTTGGCGGAGTACGTGGTGCTCGGCAGCACAGCCAATGGACAATATGCGGGGCAAAGCCTGGGCAATCTCGCCGCTGGATCGTCGACGGCGCAAATGGCCAATCTGGTCAATAAGTGGTTCCTTGGCCTCGACCGCCCGACCGCCGGCGGCACCTACCGGCAGTTTGCGGGAACGCTGTTTGTCAGTGGCGCGGCCTACACCGACATCAACCAGGGCCAGGTGGGCGATTGCTACTTTATGGCCACGCTTGCCGAAGCGGCTCTGCGGAATCCGTCCGCGGTCACCAGCATGTTTGTCGTCAATGGCGACGGCACCTATACCGTGCGGTTCTTCAACAACGGCCAGGCCGAGTATGTGACCGTGGACACGTATTTGCCGACCAATGCGAGCGGCAACGCGATGTACGCGGGCATGGGCAAGAACTACGCGAATTCCGCCAACGAGTTGTGGACCATGCTCGCCGAAAAGGCGTACGTCCAGGCCAACCAGTTCGGTTGGATCCGTCCCGGTCTGCCGGGCAACGGCCAGAACGCGTACAGTGGCATCGAAGGCGGCTACATCTACGCCGCGCTCCGACAGGTGACCGGCCAGTCGACGGTTGCATTTGCGTCGGTCACGGGGTCGACGAGCTTCACGACATTCGTCACGGCCTGGAACGCCGGCAAGATGATCGGCTTTGCGTCCAAGGTGACGCCGGTGGCGGGCAGTGGCGTGGTCGGCAGCCACGCGTACTCGGTGTTGAGCGTCAATTCGGTCGCTCAGACGGTGACGCTCTACAATCCGTGGGGACCAAATTACGCCGTCCTCACGCTGACCTGGGCCCAGGTCGGGCAGAACTACTCCTACTACGATCGCACGGCGTGAGGCACTATTTCTTTGTCTCGCCCCAGAGCGTGACCACCAGCCGCCGGCGGCCGCCTTGGCGGCGGTGTTCGCAGAGATAGATGCCCTGCCACGTGCCTAGTGCCAGCGCGCCGCCGTGGACCGGGATCGTCAGGCTCGCGCCCAATAGCGAGGCCTTCACGTGGGCCGGCATATCGTCCGGCCCTTCGCACGTGTGCCGGTGAGGGAAGCTTTCGGGTGCAATCGCGGCAAAGGACGACTCGAGATCGAGCGGCACGTCCGGGTCGGCGTTTTCATTGATCGTGAGCGACGCCGACGTGTGCTGGATGAAGACGTGCAGCAGGCCGACGTCGAACTGGTCCAGTTCCGGCAAGGCTGCCAAGATGTCTCGCGTGATGAGGTTAAAGCCGCGGGGCAGGGCGGTGAGCTCGACGGTCCGTTGAATCCAGGGCATTTGGGCCTTTCCGCGATTTACGGGTAAATCCCCCCCAGCTTACCGTATTTTTCTTTTTGCACTTGCGAACTTCCAATTCCAGGTGTCGACCGGACCGCAGTCTGGTGCGATATTTGCCCTTCGCTCCCGTGCCTGGATCGACCTATTTACCTAGTCGGCAAGGTTTTACGTCGCTGAGCTGGGCGGCACTTTTCTAACGCGAAACCGTGGAAGAATATGCTTGACTTCGCGATTTGGTCGTCAATAATCGTTTGATTAAGACAGTGTTAAAAAACTGTCAATCGAGCCGGCCGCTTTGCATCATATGATCCGCAAGGGGCACCCACCTGAATAGGCCGGCAATGAATTGGATTCTCGCGTTCGCGGCGGCCACGGATGGATATATCGGATCGATATGTCCGAGGGGTCGATCGCTGCGGGCGGATATTAGGCGCACACAATCTTTATTTTGACATAGGAGTTGAATTTATCATGCCCGATCCCACGCTGAAGAACGTCTTCGAGGCGATCCTCAAGTACGGTCACGACGAAGACTTTGCCCCCAAGACGAATGAAGAATTCAAAGCCACGCAGGCCCCCGCCGGCACGCGCGAGAAGCTCGATGTCCTTGCCGAGCGGGTCCGCAGTGGCCATCCCTTGTGGCACGACGACGATCGAGCCGACTACAGCGGCCTGACCGGCGCGATCCGTCCCCGCGACTGATTTCCGCAAGGCCCTGTTCTGCACGGCCTATTCAGCAAAGCCATCGCGCTTGCTGGGCGGCATCGCAGCGAATTCAGAATCAACGCATACCGCCGCAGTCTCGATCGAGGCAGTCTCGATCGGAACTGCGGCGGTTTTTTTGTCGACGAGCTGGCGGGAGGGGCCACATTCTTTTGCGGGTGGGGCTTCTGACCCCGAGGACGCGAAGCGGTGATGAGTGCGTCGCCACTTCGGCAAAGTGACTCCATCGGCTCGCGGCAGCGAGCCTCCCACAATCGTTGCGACGGCTCGGCGAGCGCCGTCACCCCTCCCCGCGATCACGCCGACCGCTGTAGCGCCGCGAGCGCCACAGGACCGGCAAGCGGTGCGGGAGCCGCGGACGCGGGAGCGGTTTTCGCCGCGTCGCTGCGGGCTTCGAGTTCGTCGCGGAGCACCAGTACGTCCGCGGGGGCCTCGATTCCGACACGCACCTTGTCGCCCGATATTTTCACGATCGTCACGACGATCGAATCGCCTAGTCGAATTCGCTGTGATTCCTTACGCGACAGAACAAGCATCGACAACCTCCGTGTAGCCTGCGGCCAGATAGTATAA
>JANNTD010000034.1:0-3348 GCA_031403315.1 Planctomycetota bacterium | reverse complement strand
CACGCCTGTTCGGCTGCCTGCATCTTCAAGAAGGGTTTGAACGAAGTAGAACTTCCTCGCGGAATCAATCTCCTTGATTTTTTTGAACGGAAGTGAGATTTTAAGCTCCAATAGTTTGCGAATAATGATGCCGTCAATGGGCGTATAAAGCCATGGCGTTAGTCTTTTTGTTTCCGCATCGGCAAGATACCTGCTGTAGGAGACAACGTCCCGCAAGAATAAACAAAGTACCTTTGTCGCGTGCCCCCATTTATACCCTGGAAAGATCCGAGAATTGTCCGGATTGCAACGCTTGATTGTGCGGGCAACTTGATTGAGTTCGGATTCAAAGAACCGATGAAACTCGGCTCCCGTACGAATTGAACTCAATTCCTCTACTCTTACTCGCTGAAGACTATCAATAAGGAATGGTCTCGTTCCTGCCGCAAAGACGCGGATGACAGACGGACCAAGTACGGCTCTCGCGGACCGAGCTCTTGACGAGTTCGGATGACGGAGCTTAATCCTGTCGAATTCCTTTTGAAGATCGATTGAGTCGCACACCACCATCCCCTTATACGCACTCTAACTTGAAATAGCGCGATCGAGGTACGGAGCGGCGCAGACGGTTCGCACGAGTTCTTCGTCGAGGACGGCGTGCTGCCAGGCCTGCATGGCGGCGTCTTCGAGTTCTTGATAGTTGGCGTAGTCCCGGTTGCTCCAGAAGTGGCTTTTGAGGTAGTGCCATAAGTTCTCGATCGGGTTGAGCTCGGGACTGTAGGGCGGCAGCTGTACGAGGGTGATGTTGGGTGGTACTTGCAGGGCCTTGGCCGTGTGGAAGCCGGCCCCGTCCCAGACCATCACCGCCTGCTCGTCAGCGGGAATCGTCCGGGAAAAGATCTCGAGGAACTTGCTGACGATCTTGGTATTGAGCTGAGGACTCAACAAGCCTTCGGCGTGGCCCGTCTCGGGACAGACGACGCCCAGCACCCACAGGTACTCGTATTCGGTCTGGCGAATGGCGGTGGGGCGGGAACCGGTCGGGGCCCAGACGTTCGTAGTCGTCCCTTGCTGGCCGAACCGCGCTTCGTCCTGGAAGTAGACTCGCAGCCGCTTTTCGGGATGCTCGGCCATGATCGCTTTCAAGCGGTCGGGCCAATTCCGTTGGAATTCGGCCAGCGCTTCGGGGTCGGCCTTGCGGTGCCGCGGCCGTGGACGAAGGTACGAGTAGCCCAAGCGATGCAGCAGCCAATAGACTGCAGGCAGTGAACGCCAGAGTTGAAACTCTTCGGCCAGGATTCGCTGAAAGTCTTTGCCACGCAGCGAACAGACCACGTCGTCCTGGCTCGGCCCCGCTTCGATCCGTGCTCGCAAGGCGGTCTCTTGTTCGGCCGAGAGCGGCCAGCGGGATTCCTGTCCCCGCCGATCCTCTAAGCCCGCGAGGCCTTCTTCGTTGTACCGAGCCACCCAGCGTTGGCAGATCCGCCGGGAGAGCCCCACGGCCATCGCCACCGCCGGTGCGGTCCAGCCTTCGATCCCCAAAATAATGATCCGCAACCGACGAGCTCGGTCGGCATCTTTCTCCACACGCTCCAGCCGCTTGAGCTCCTCCAACGGCAAGTGGGACTCAATCTGCATCGCTACCTCCGTGTTCAAGGTGCGACGCAGTATGATGGGAAGAATAGGAAAGCGCAAGAGAAGGCGCGCTACTTCAGATTAGAAAGCGTATTAGTCCACCCTACACCAAGAGTGCTCGGGCAACTCATCCCTCCGCCGCCGTCTCCGCTTCGGCCATGGCTTCCGCTTCGACGATCTCAAAACCCTCCGGCGGTCCGCCCGTGATCTTGTCGAGGCCGATCCGCTGTTCGAGTTCGGCGAGAATCTTGTCGGTCGGCTCGCGTTTGAACTTGAAGTCGTCGATCACGAACGTCTGTTTTCGGGCGCCGTCGCTGTACCGCAGCTTGGCGATCCCTTTCGAGCGCCACTGCCGCTTCTCGAGCGACTCGGCCTGGTCGAACGCCACGGTCTGACCCCAGCTCGACGTGAGGCCTTGGTTGTCGAGTTCAATCCACCGTCCGCGCGACCGCCACACGGAAAGCAGCGGAAAGAACCCCACCAAGGCCGAACCGCCGGCCATCCAGAACTGCATCTTCACGTCGACTTCGTATTCCTCGTGAGGCTTCGATGCGGCAGGAGGCGTCGTCGACCAACCGCGCTTGGCCGCCTCGGCATCCCAATCGTCCCCGCGATTCTCTTCTAGCAGCTTCTCAAACACGAGCGCTCGTTCCTGCGCAAGCGGATAACCAATCATCCCATCGTACAACGCCCAACAAGCAAACCCCAGCGCCGCCAGCCCGATCAAGAGAAACCGCAGATAAAATCGCGGATCACGTTCCGCCCGAATCGTCATGGCACAGTTCCCCGCATGAGAAGATACAAATGGAGGTCGAAACCATCCATCGTAATGGGGAAAGCGAGAATTCGCCACCCACCATCAAGCCGCCACCGTTGGTGGCGGATTGGGCATCTCCGTGGGGAAAATCACGCAAAGCCGTCCGGTACCGCGGCGTCCTGTGCGCGACCGCCAACACGAGTGGACGATACCCTTGTCGAGCCGCCGATTCGCGACAGCGAACCCAGCACGCTCCCGCGTGTCTCTGCTGGCCTGAGTGCCGCAGGCCGCAAAGGAGCAATCGAAAGGAGGTGTCGCATGCCCGTCAACTTCAACGCCAACGTCGACAATGCTCCGTGTTTTCGAATCGAAGAGCCATCGGCGCCGCGCAGATCCTGCGGCGCAGCCTTGCGGCTTACTCTCTTGCTAGCGATCGCCGGCATCCTGTTGCTGGCCACCGTCGCGCTCCGATCCTGGACCGCCGCCAACGACGCCACGCTGCCGCCGTTCGAGTTTGCCAGTCCCAAACGACAACCAACCGTTCCGCCGTCGTGGCACGAAGAGCGCGATCGCTTCAAGTTTCCCGCGCCGCCCCGCATTTAGCTTCGCCTAGTCCAATTTGTTGTGGGAGGCGTCTCCGACGCCGATTCCGCGCTCAACGCTCGCGCGGCACGACTGCGGATTCAGCGAGACTGATTATTGCATCGGCCGACTCGCTCCACGGTGTCTGGTCCTATCTACCATTCACTGGGATCGATTTGCTCGCAGTCTTCTTCAATGGCCTTCAACATCTCCATGCAGTCTTCGTGAGGGATCATTCCCACGATGCGGAGCAGTTGATAAAGCAACATCTCTTCTGTAATTTCCAGGCTTGACGTTTTGGGCGGTTCAGTTGGTTTCCATGTTGAGATAGGTTTTGTTGGTTTCCCAGTCTTCGCTGATTTCCATGAGGACGGCGGTGACGAGTCGCAAAGCGC
>JANNTD010000033.1:0-9964 GCA_031403315.1 Planctomycetota bacterium | reverse complement strand
CCGAAGCGCCCTGGTGGGTGGTGCAGGCGGTAGACAAGAAAAAAGCCCGCCTGAAAGCCAAGTGACGCAATCAAGTGTCCGGCTTGCGGCCGCGATTCGACCGCTATCACCGCTGCAATTGGGCCGGTATTTCCGGCTTTTTTCGCCCCCCTTGCCTATTTTTCATCAATCGGCTCTGGCCGCCGGTCGAACCACTAACTAGAGTGTGAGTTCCCCGGCAGCAGTGCCTGAGTCGCGTTGCGCCCTCTACCGGCAGTCGTGTCGGCTGCCGTTTCCCAGTGATTTCGAGCTATTGCAATTCTCTATCCACGCATACGAGGAGTGACGTCATGAAAACTTACCAAGCCACATGGGAGGACGCGGAAGCCAGTCGGCAGGTCGAGTTGGTGGTGAACTACCAGCTCGACGCCAAGCGGGTCGACATTAACGACGTCACTCCGACCCGAGTTACGTTCTTCTGCCACAAGACGCAGAAGCCGCTCCGCAGTGTCCGCGTTTGGACCGAAGGCGGCCGCAAGCTCTTGGCCCGCCAGGCAGCCGCCGCCGGCCGGCTCGCCACCTTGGCCCAAGAGATCGCCGAGGGCCAGCTCCACGAACTGAAGCACGCTGTCGACGGCACCGCGATCGAAGCGACGCCCGTCATGCAGGCCTAAGCGAATACGAATCGCTCGATTCAACGAACAAGGAGCCGCCGGCCGATGGTCGACGGCTCCTTCTTTTTTTGGAAGTGGATGTCTCACGCCCGCGCCAGAAACTCACCGCTGCGGGTGTCGACGCGAATCTTCTCGCCCTGCTTCAAGTACTCGGGCACCTGCACGATCGCGCCGGTCTCGAGCTTGGCAGACTTCGTGCGCGAAGTGGCCGAGTTGCCTTTCACGGCGGGGTCGCATTCGGTGACCGTCAGATCGACCGCCACCGGCAATTGAATGCCCACGCATTCGCCGTTGTAGACGAGCGCGAGCATCCCCTGCAGATCATCGGTCATGTATTGCAATTCGTTCGCCACGTCGGCCCTGGGAATCTCGTACTGGTTGTAGTCGCCCGAGTCGAGAAAGTGGACCACGTCGACGTCGGCGAACATGAACGTCACCTCGCGCTTGGCAAAGTCGGCGTCCGGCAGGCTTTCCGTCCCTTTGAGCGTGATGTCGGCCTTCTGCTTGGTCACCAGGTTGCGGCCGCGAAATTTGTACAGTGTCGCCCCGCCGCGCGCCGACGGCGACTGCACGCTCAAGCTCTCGATGATGTGCGGCGCTTCGTTATACACGACAATCGTGCCCGGTTTGATTTCTTTAGCAAGCATGGAACCATCGAAAGTGATTGAAGCGGGTAACCTTCGCCGCGTCGCTCGCGACGCGCTCTTTTGACATGGGCGCGAAATTC
This sequence comes from Planctomycetota bacterium, assembly GCA_031403315.1. Lineage (GTDB taxonomy): Bacteria > Planctomycetota > Planctomycetia > Pirellulales > Lacipirellulaceae > DASYDU01. The sequence goes on along the minus strand of JANNTD010000033.1, from coordinate 8,584 downwards.
TACGCCAGAATCGCCCCCGACGCCGGATCGATCGGTACGCCCCGGGTCAATTTGGCGAGTGCCTCCACGACATTCAGCAAGCTCGACGGATCGACCGCGTCGCCGCCAAAATCATCGTCGTCGTCGAACGACTCGCCGGCATTGACCCGCTCGAAGTGCATCACGTCGAATCGGGCGTCGGCGCGGAGCAATTTCTTCAATTGATCCGGCGTCGCCTCGGTGCGAAGTTGTTTTGCGAGCGCGGCACTCTGTTCGATCACGGCGTCGCCCGTTTCGTAGCTGATCTCGAGGGCCGAGTGGTCGTCCGGCGCTTGCACCAGCAGCGACTCAAACATTCCATCTTCGTCCGCCTCGAGATTCTCGAGCGTCAGGTGCCGGGCCGAATCGGCGATCGCCGTCTCGACTTGCGTGAGCGTCGGTCGGCCCGACCGCTGAAACAGGATGAAGTACGTGTCGCGCCATTCGAGCTGGTCGCCTTCATCAATATCCATTTCCACGGTTCACGCTCCTTTCCATTCGCCCTTGACGATCACCATTCCTGATCCTGTTCATCTTCGGGCAGATCCATTTCGCCGTGCCAGGCTTCAAGGCTTTCGAGCATTTTGTCGCGCTCTTCGACGGCACCCCACACCGACTCGCCTTGTTCGAGCCGGATTTCGTAAAACCCTTCGCGGACGCAATCCTCTTCGCCGCAAAAATGGGGTGTCGCCGAGACCCACATCACACGGTAAAGCGGAATATGCTTGTCGTCGATACGACAAAAGATCGACATGATTCAACTTTCCTCAGGACGATTTTCCCAGTTCGGCGCTGCGCAGAGTCGCCGCCCGCACGGCGGCGAGCACGGCCGAGTGAAACCCATTTTCCTCCAAAGCCTTGAGCCCGGCCAGGGTCGTTCCGCCCGGACTAGTGACGCGGTCGCGGAGCACGGCCGGAGTCTCGCCCGTCGCCAGGACCATCTCCGCAGCCCCAGCCACCGTATGAGCAGCTAGAGTCGCGGCCAGCTCCGCGGGCAAGCCGACCTCTACGCCACCCTCGGCCAAAAACTCAATCATAGTATAGACATACGCCGGTCCCGAGCCGGACAGGCCGGTCACGGCATCGAGCTGTGTTTCAGGCACTTCCTGCGCGACTCCGACCGCCGAGAGCAATTGGGCGACGAGTTGGCCATCGACGGCGGTGGCCGTGGGACCCAGACTGTAGGCACTCGCGCCGCGACCGATCAGGCACGGTGTATTGGGCATGACGCGGACGATTCGTTGCCCCACCGAGAGTCCCTCCGCGAGTCTCGCCAGCGTTACGCCGGCCGCAATCGAAACCACCAGCGCATCGGCCCGCACGACACCGCGCAGCTGCGCGAGCGCCGTCGCCATCTGCTGCGGCTTGACGGCAAGAATCACGACATCGCAGCCGGAAAATTCAGGACCATTCTCGGCAACGACCTTCGCGCCCGGAATCTCCCGCTCGAACGCGGCCCGGGTCGCTTCGTGCGGATCGCTTGCCAATAGCGACGACGGGGGGGTCAGCGTGGCCCCCACGAAACCGCGCCCCAGCGCCGTTGCCATCCGCCCCGCTCCAATCAGTCCGATCTTGATCGCTAGCATGTGGAGACACGACATCGATGGAATAGCCAGTTTGACAGCAGCAAATTGCAAACAATTGCCTGCGAACATCCTACGGCAAATCACCGGCCCACACAACGACGTGGATCAGTCCGTCGAGGCCCCGCTGGCAGTCGCTTGCTGCAACGCCGGCAATAGCATCCGTCCAGTCAATCTGGGCGCAGCGGAGAATTTCTGGGACAGTCCGCCGCCGGTACCGACGATGATTCTTGATAGTAGGAAAATCGAATCAGGATCGGTGACGATCTCATTTGGAGGCAACGGGGTGATGCGATACACCACTCATCTTGTGCACGGCGTACTGCTGGTCGCGGCCCTTGGGACCGCAGGCTTCGCCGAAGAAACGAAAGCTCCTTGGTGGCACTTCGGCATGGGCCCCGACGCGCCGAGCGCGCCGGCCGCCGTCGCGCCCGCGCCGACCATGACACCCGCAATGCCGGTCGATGCGCCGATTGAGAAAGAGTCCTGGCTTCCCCGGCCCACGCTACCCAAGATGAACTGGCCCGAATTCGGTTCGTCGGACGAAACGTCCACGATCGATCCGCTATCGACGAGCACGCCCGTCACCGCCGAAACGCAGCCCCGCCAACCAACCACGCACTTTGGCAAGCCCACGCACCGTTCCCGTCCGCGCAACACCTGGGTCCAACAGCCCGCCAGCACGACGACCGAAGCGACCAGCTCGTCACCCTGGAAATCGGTGAGCGAAGGCACGCGCACCGCCTGGCACAAGACGGTCGATTTCGTAACGCCGGGTGACGGCTCCGACGCGCCGGTGGTCCGAAGTGAGCCGCAAGAATCGTGGTGGCAGCGGATGTGGGGCCCCGACGAACAGAAAGACGAGGGCCCGCAAACTGTCACCGAATGGATGGCCCAGGATCGACTCGATCCGTAAGTTAGGCTCTCCAGCCTGACATTCTTGCCAGGCTGTCCTGGATCGCGCTGCATTTGACAGCCTTGAAAGGCTAACGTACGGCAGCGACTGGACAGCACCCGCACTTCTGCAACAATGTGGCGGTCGGTTCTAACCGACCAACCGTCCACTCAGCAGGAGATGCGGATCATGGCCACGAAACCGTCGGACTTGCTCAGTCGACTGCCGTCGGTGAACGAGCTCTTGGAAAAGCCGCCGATTCGGGCGCTCGCGGATCGATGGAATCGCAGCGTCGTCGCGGCCGGCGTGCGGTCCTTTCTCGACGAATTGCGGAGCGACCTCGAACGGCGTGCGGCCGACGTCCATTTGCCCTCGCTCCGCGAACTCGCCGAACGGGCAGCACGACACGTGGCACAGTTGCAGCAATCGTCCGTCCGCCCCGCGATTAACGCCACCGGCCGCTTCTTCGGGCCCGATTGGAGCGGCCCGCCGCTGGCGGACGCAGCGCTCGAGCGCATCGTCTCGCTCGGCAGCGGTTTCGAACTTGGCACGCAGGCCGCATCCCGCGGCGACGCGGCCGCGACGTTGTGCCGGCTCACCGGTGCGGAAGCGGCAACCGTTGTCGGCAACTATTCCGGGGCCGTTTGGCTGGCGCTCGCGGCGATTGCCGCCGAGAAAAATGCTGTCATCGCCCGCGGTGAGGTCGGTGAGCTCGAACTCGATTGTTCGCTGGCATCCGTCGCGGCGACGGCTGCGGTCTCGCTCCGCGAAGTCGGCACCGTGAACCGGACCTCGGCGGCCGACTACGAAGCAGCCATCACTCACGAAACAGCGACCATTCTCCGCCAACTGCCCGAGAACTACCGCGTGACGGGCACGACCACGATGGTGGAGCTCGAAGCGCTGGTCGGTCTCGCGCGCGACCGCGAGTTGCCGCTCGTCGACTTACTGGGTGCCGCTCCGCTGGTGGACGACCTGCCAGCGCTTGGCGCCGCCGGGCCATCGATCGCCGCCAGTGTCGCCGCCGGAGCACACCTCGTCGTCGCCCGCGGCAACGGCCTCGTCGGCGGTCCGCGGTGCGGAATTCTCGTCGGCACGCGCGGGCTCGTACACCGCATCGAGTCGCACCCGCTGTTTTCCGCATGGCGTGCCGAACCGGCCACGCGAGCGGCACTCCAAGCGACTCTGTCAATCTACGACGATCCGCAGCAGTTGCGGCATGCGATACCGTTGTTCCAATTGCTGATGGCGTCGGTCGAGAATCTCCGCCAACGGGCCGAGCGGCTCGCCCCGCAACTCGCGCAAGCGGTCGACGTCGAATCTGCCGCGGCCGTTCCGACCGAGAATTGCCTGGGTCTCGCACGCTATGAACACGATAATCTACCGTCCTATGCCATCGCGCTCACACCTGTCGGCGGCGACGTGCAACCGCTCGACCAGAGGTTGCGCAACGCGGCAGTGCCGATCGTCGGTCGTCGCGTGGACGGTCGCTTGGTGCTCGACCTTCGGACGGTGCTACCACGACAGGACCAGCGGCTGGTCGAAATGGTCGCAGGCGACGCGAAATTGCCCGTAGAATCCGCCGTTGAAACGGCCGCAACTCCCTGCGCGTCTCCTAGCATTTGAACCGCTGGTCGTCGACGAGCGTAGCTAGCGGAAGGACAAGTCCATCCGGCACGCCGCAAACGACGCAGCAACCGGCGGTCGGCGGCGGGCGTCCTCCTCGGAACAGACTCATCAACAAACTCAATTTGCGCCGGCTGCTAAATGGCCAGCTGCGTGTTTTTCAACGGCAAGACACGTAGACGAAACGATGCCGAATCGTTAAAGTCCGCCTTGCTTGCCAGATTGGCGTTCTAGGCTATGATACAATTAAATCGTTATGTAGCTGCCACTTATGCATGGCTGTGCGGTCGCTTTCGGAATTCCCGCCTCTCTGCCGCACTTTGTCCCGTGGAGAACCGTCGAATCGGCCGAACTCATTGGAGTAGCTTGGCCGAAGGCTCGAACGGAAATAAGGATTCGATGATGACGTATTCGACCAGCCAACGTTCTTCTCGTCTGCTTGCCCTTGGTTTCGTGGCTCTTACCGCCGTCGCGGCCGCGGGCGCTTTGCTCGGCAGTGCTCCCCAGGTTGTGGCCGCGCCAACGCAGCCTTCGGCCGCCGACCGGCAGATCGTCCAAATCACCTCGATGTTGATGGAGAGCAAGCACCTCTCGCGTCACCGGTTGGACGATCAGATCTCTCAACGCGCGATGGCCTCCTTCATCAAAGAGCTCGACCCGCTCAAGCTGTTCTTCTATCAGCAAGACGTCGATGAGTTCATGACCCATCAGAATCAGCTGGACGATCAGTTCAAACGCGGCGACATCCAGTTCGCGCACAGTGTTTTCAATCGCTTTCTCAAGCGTATCGACGAACGCGTCAACATCGCGCTGGCGATGATCGACCAGCCGCACGACTTCTCGCTCGACGAGGAGATGATCCGTGACGCCGACGCCGCAACCTTCGCCAAGACGCCCGAGGAAGCTCAGGAGCGCTGGCGGCAACGTGTCAAGTTCGATCTCTTGAAGGAAACCAGCGACGACGTCGCCATGGACAAGGCGATCGAAAAGCTCCGCAAGCGCTACAACAGCATCCGCAAGAGCTGGAATCAAACCGACAACGACGAGCTACTGGAACGCTACCTGTCGGCGATGACGACCGGTTTCGATCCGCACAGCGACTACATGTCGCCCAGCACGCTCGACAATTTCAACATCACGATGCGACTCGAGCTCGACGGCATCGGAGCCTCGCTGAAGAGCGAAGACGGCTACACGATGGTTCATAACATCATCCCCGGCGGAGCGGCCGACAAAGACGGCAAGCTCAAGCCCGGCGACAAAATCGTCGGCGTCGGCGAGGGCGCTGTGGGCCCGGTGCTGGACATCGTCGACATGAAGCTCAACGACGTAGTCGAGAAAATCCGCGGCAAGCGGAAGACGATCGTCCGCCTGGAGGTCGATCCGGCCGATGAATCGGAGCGAAAGACCTACACCATCACGCGCGATTGCATCGAGCTCAAGGATAGCGAAGCCCGTAGCGAGGTCATCGAACGCGGCACTAAGCCGGACGGCAAGCCATTCCGCGTCGGCGTGATCCAACTGCCGAGCTTCTACATGGACATGGACGGCGCCCGCCTGGGCCTGCCGACCTACAAGAGTACGACCCGCGACGTGCGCCGCCTGTTGGAAGCTTTCAACACACAGAACATCGACGCCGTCGTGATCGACCTCCGCTGGAACGGCGGCGGGTCGCTCACCGAAGCCGTCAACATGACCGGCCTGTTCATCGACACCGGACCCGTCGTGCAAGTGAAAGGTCCGGACGGTCGGATCGATCCGTATCAGGATCCCGAAGCCGGCATGGTCTGGAAGGGACCGCTGGTGGTGATGATCAACAAGTTCAGCGCCAGTGCGAGCGAGATTTTCGCCGGAGCGATCCAGGACTACGGTCGCGGCATTGTCATCGGCGACTACTCGACGCACGGCAAAGGCACGGTCCAACAGCTCTACGATTTGGGCAGTGCCCTGTTCCGCGTGGCCGACAACAGAAACCTCGGCGCGCTGAAAATGACGATTCAGCAGTTCTACCGCCCCGGCGGCGACAGTACGCAGAACCGCGGCGTCGTCTCCGACCTGGAGCTGCCGTCGCTCACGACGCAGCTCGAAGTGGGTGAGTCGGACCTCGACTACGCGATGAAGTTTGACAAGGTGCAGCCGCTGCCCCACGACATGTACCACATGGTCGACGGGCAGATGGTCCAGGGATTGCGCAATTTGTCACAGCAACGGATCGACAAGGCCGAATTCTTCGCTCGCGAGAAGCGCCGCATTCAGCGCTACGAAGAGCAAAAGGACTCGAAGACCGTCACGCTCAACAAGGAGAAATTCCTCGCCGAGCGGGCGGAACTCAACGCCGACAAGGAAGAGGAAGAAATCTACGAAGGCCTCAGCGATCCGAATCGGCCCGTCTTCCGCATGGACGACTACGACAAGGAAGCGCTCGACATCACCGTCGACTACTTGAACCTACTCGGCGGTCACAAGATCGCCGATGCCAAGGCCCCAGCGGTCAACACCCAGCCCTGGCCTGTGGCCAACGGCTCGGCGACGACCACCGACTAAATCCTGGCGTCTGAAAACACTCGGCGGAAGTGGCAGGCATTACGCTTGCCGCTTCCGCTTTTTTTGTTTCGTCAGGGACGCACCGATTGGTGCGCCTCGTAGCGGGCGATTTCTTCTTTGAGTTGATTGATGATGCGCTTCAGCGAGCGCAGCGACGTTTCCCGTAGAAACTCTTCTTCGGATTCGTTATTACGAGTTTCTTCGTACAATTCTTCCAGGCGTTTCAATTTTTCACGGGTATTGAGAAGCTCGCGCTCACTTGTTAGTTCCATTGCGTCACCTCGAGCATGCCCTTCCGTCGACTCCAACGATCGGTGGCGAAAGTGAAGTCAACCAGTTCGTCAAAACCAGCCTGAACTACCGTCGCAATCTCAAGAAACGGCAGTCCGTCTTCAATCGCGATTGCGGCTGTCATGTCAACCGGATATCCGGGACCTGTGAGCAACACACAGTCCACGTCGTTCGGCTCCATTATATCCGTCACGAAGCTGCCGTTCAAAACAATCCGTTTCACCCCAGCTTGCGCGGCCAAATCTACCATCCAACGTACCGATTCCATCTGTACCCGGCGAAGTTCCGACGATTTGCCGAAGCGGGCATCGATCTCATCGAGTGTCGCCGGATGTATCCCAGACGGTAAATTACCAAGTTCGTTGAATGGAGGGATCATATCTCGGAATCCGCAGTCGCTCGTGCCCAGCCTATTCTACCTTACCCAGCGGTATCCGCATTCCGTCGTAAGCGAGCGCCATCCCCGGCGGCAACGCAGCGTTCGTCGCTGCGTGCTCCAGTTCGTGCGACATGTGAGTGAAGTACGTCTGCCGCGGAGCGAGTTCGCGCGCGACGGCAATCGCCTCGTCGAGGCTGAAATGCGTCGTGTGCGACTTTGGCCGCAGCGCGTCGAGCACGAGCACGTCGAGTCCCATTAGCAGTCGCATGCTCTCGGCCGGCATCGAGTTCACGTCGGTGCAATAGGCGACGTTGCCGATGCGAAAGCCCAACACGTCAAACCGCGGCCCGTGACGCAACCGCACCGGTGTGATCCGCGCGCCCAGCACCTCAAACGGCTCGATCGTAATCCGTCGAAACACGAGTTGCGGCACCGCCCCCGGGTGCGTGCTGGCAGCGTTCGTGAAGGCGTAGTCGTACGACTTGCGAATCCGCTCCTCGACCGGCTCTTCGCAATACAGCGGCACCGGCCCGCCCAGGTAGAACTGCATCAGCCGTAAATCATCCAGCCCGAAGATGTGGTCTGCGTGCTCGTGCGTGTAGAGCACGGCATGCACCAGGCCGATGTCCTCGCGCAACAGTTGCTCGCGCATGTCGGGCGCGGTATCGATCAGCAGATTGCCGCCCGGCAGGCCGAGGATTGCGCTGCACCGCGTGCGGCGGTTCTTCGGATTCGCGCTGCGGCACACTGGGCAGCCACAGCCGATCAGAGGCACGCCGACGCTGGTGCCAGTCCCCAACAGGACCATCTGGCCGGTAATGTCGGCGTTGATCAGCTCGTGGTGCATGGAGAATCGAGAGTCTAGGGTCCAGGGTCAAGAGCCGGAGGCAAATTGGCTTGGCACTCGACTCTCGACTCTCGACCCTCGACTTTCAAGCCCCCAACTCCGCTTGACCGCCTGCACCCATCGCACTAAACTTTTTGACGGAGCCAAGTTGCGCGCATTCTCGCGGTTTCCCGTCCTAGCTGGGTGCCCGTCGCGCTCCGCCCGCCGCCTCGGTCAGGTTTACCCAAACCGCCCAACGGCGCGCGATCCTTCCGGGGCTGTCCCTCCGTAGAACGTACCATGGAAATTTTGGAACGCATTTGGGAAATCGTCACCGCGATCGGCAACGCCGTCCTCGGCCGGTTCGAGCGTGGCATCACGTCGCTATTCGGCTCGGCCAACGCCCGCTACGTCCGCCGGCA
>JANNTD010000032.1:0-6905 GCA_031403315.1 Planctomycetota bacterium | reverse complement strand
GGAGTGCGGCGCCCTCGACGCCGGCGCAGCGCACCGTCACCAGGCCGTCCGCGCGGGCGCGGCGCTCGGCGTCGCGCAGCAGGCGCGACTTGCCCGAGCCGGGTTCGCCTTCGACGAGGACGACGGCGCCCCGGCAGGAGGCGACCTTCGAGAGCGCCTTTGCGATCGCGACGTACTCGGCGTCGCGGCCGAAGAGCGGCAGTTCCTCCGCGGGATCGTTCGGCGGCTTCAGTTGCTCCCGGCTCAGCGTTGCCGTCGCTCTGCGGCTGCCATCGGAAAGTGCCAGCGGATGCAGGGCTGGACTGGTTGTCGGCCGTCCGATGATTCGTAAAAAGCGCTGCATTTGCTTCGCGGGTAGCAATATGCTACCATCTAGATATGAGCCAACCGGTCAAGCTTTCGGATGCCTTGGTCCTCGACGCCCGCCAGACGAGCGCGGTGGCGGAGCGCTCGATTGCCGGGCAGATCGAATTCTGGGCCCGCTTGGGACGCGCCGTCGAGCCACTTCTGAGCGGCGACCAGTCGCTCGCCTTGCGACGCACGGGCGACGAGCAGCCGCTGTCGGCGCTAGTCGCCAGCGTCGGTACGAAGCAGGGACGCCGTCGCGTCGCCGACTACTTGGCCGCGCAGCCGTTTCCGCACTACGAACCGGCCGAAGGCCGGCCGGGGCTGTTGGTCCGGATCGAGGAGAATGGCAAGCGGACCGTCGGCAAGTTCATGCGGGGTGAGTTTTGCCCGGCTCGGGCGACAACTGCGAATGCGTCCGGCCGTAAGCGGCGCCCGCGGCCATGAGCTGGTCGTGGCTGGATGACAGGCCGCTGGTCGTGGCCATCGCCGGGCCGAATGGCGCGGGGAAAACGACCTTCTATCAGGCCCACGTTGCTCCCTCCGGACTGCGGCTGGTGAACGCCGATCGCCTGGCGAACGAGCTCCAGCTCGAGCCCTACGAGGCGGCCCGAGTTGCGGACCGGCTCCGCCGCGCGCTCGTCGGGCAACGGGAAAGTTTCGCGTTTGAAACCGTCTTCTCCGATCCCGTCGGCGACAAGCTTAAGTTTCTCGAATCGTGTGCGGCGGCTGGCTACACGACGGCCCTCTTGTTCGTCGGACTCTCGTCGGCCAAGCTCGCCGCTGAACGGGTCGCGATGCGGGTCTCGCAAGGGGGGCACGACGTTCCGATCGACAAAACCCTCGGCCGTTACCCGCGCACACTGACGAATCTCAAGGCGGCGATCAAGCGGCTCCCGCATGTGGTGGTGTACGACAACAGCGATCTCGCCACTCCCTACCGGCAACTGGCCGTGTTTGAAAGCGCAGCCGCGGTGGAGCTTGCGAAACCGATGCCGAAGTGGCTGCGGAACGTGTTGCGCGACGGATGATCGGAGCGGGGTTTTCGGACGTTTTCCTGTGCGGCTGAAATACCCTCACCGCTCGATAACTCGCTGCCTCTCCCCGAGGGCGAGGCGAGTGGCGGGCGAGGGAGGTGAGAGGGCGTCACGCTGCCCTCGCCCGCTGGGAGAGGCTGATCTAATTGGCGTTAAGCTTGGCGCTCACCAGGCGGCGCTCACCAGGCATAGTAGGGGCCGACGACGATTGGCTGGATGGGTGCGGCGTAGTGCAGGCGTCCTCTCGGTCCGACGACGACAGTTGGAGCGATGTACGTGTTGGTCGGCGCGACGTACGTGGTTGTGATCGGTACTGTGGTGGTCGGCATCAGCACGGGATAGATCGGTCGGTAGGCGACGCGCGGGACAACTCGCACCCGGCCCGGAGCGGTTTTCACGTAGGCCCAGCGTCGGGCGCTGGCGGTGTCGGACACAAGCAGGACCGCAGCTAAGGCCAGCGTCAGTGAAATCAAGGCCTTCTTCATCTTCGTGCTCCTTCGGGGAATGGGGACTGATGGCGGTGTCCACAGGCGTGCGAAATGAGCGGTGCAACGCGTGTGCCGAAGCGTTGCGCGGCGTAGTAGCAGCGCGCTTGCCGGGGATCATTGCATTTCGTCTGAGAGCATGACGATCGGACCCGTCTCATTGCGAGACGTGCGTCTCGATATGGAATGCGGGGAATCCTGCGGACTGGCGGTGTTTGGCGGGCGGGACAGAACGCGCGTCGCAAGCGACGCGGCCAAGTTTGACGTGCGGAGTCAGCCGGTGCGCTGGCTGATTTTGCCGGTTTGTTTGTTGCGGAGGATTTGCTTCATCGAGCCGTCGGGCATGCGTTCTTCTTTCACCAAGACGTGCTGGGCGTCGTAGTCACGCAAGGTGGCGACGTTGGCGACTCCGTCGTGGCCGCGCCAGTCTTTGATTTTGATCGGCTCCCATTTTTTCGATTTGATCGAGGCGTAGCAGGCGTCGATGATCGCATTGACGACGTAGCCGTCGTACAAATCTTCGCGGGGCGGGGTGCCGTTGTCGATCGCGTCGAACATGTCGGTGAACATGTCTTGGTAGCCGAGCGCGGCGCACTCGTCGCCGACGGGGAACAGCCAGCCGGTGTTCGATTCGGTTTTTTCGGCGATGTAGCCGGCCTGGCCGCCGGCAGTGAACATTTCGAAGCCGGTGCGGAGCCAGTGGTTGAGCCAGATGGTGCCCTCGGTTCCGGAGATTTCATCGCGGAGGTCCATGCCACCGCGGAAGCACCAACTGACTTCGAATTGGCCGATCGCGCCGTTCTCGTAGCGGACCAGGCCAATGGCATGGTCCTCGGCCTCGATCGGATGGACTTGAGTGTCGCCCCAGCAACTGACCTCGACGGGGCGGATGTCTTTGCCGATGAAGCTGCGGGCGATCTCGATGCAGTGGCAGCCGAGATCGGTGATCGCGCCGCCGCCAGAGAGCTCCTTGTTCCAGAACCAATCGCTGTGGGGGCCGGAGTGGGTTTCGCGGGAACGGACCCAGAGGATTTTGCCGAGGGCGCCTTGGCGAACCGATTCGATGGCCTTGAGCGTTTTGGGCGTGTAGCAGAGGTCTTCGAGGTAGCCGTGGAAGACGCCTGCCTGTTCGCAAGCCTGGAGCATGCGGAGCGATTCTTCGGCGTTGCGGCCGAGCGGCTTGGTGACAAGAACAGCTTTGCCAGCCGCGGCGGCGGCGAGGACGGCTTCTTCGTGCAAATGGTTCGGCAAGGCGACGATGACGACGTCGGTGTCGGAATCGCAGATGGCATCTTGGAGATTGGCGGTGTGCCTCGGGATGCCCCAGTCGGCGGCGAACTTCTTGGCGCGGTCGGGCGAGCGGGAGTAGGCGACATGGACCAAGTCGCGGCGGCGATGGCTGTGGAGGGCCATCGTGTAGAAGCGGCCGATCAGCCCGGTGCCAAGCATGGCGATGCGATGCATAGGTGCTTCCTGGAGAGCCGAGCCGTAGCGTAAGCGTTAGGCCTAATCCTCTATTGTGGGGACAAATGACGTGCCAGATCAAGGACCGGCGGACTGGCAAGCGAAAAAAGCCCCGCTGCGCATTTCGTTTGGCGATTTTCCTCGCCTTACCAGCGATTCTCCCAGGCTTTGCCTAATTCGCGCGCAAATGGTTATCGCGCGCTGGACGTGCCAGGGGGGCGCGATGGTAATATGACGATCGCCGACGTCCCTTCGCAACGTGAGGAAACGAAATTATGCACGAAATACCTACCCCGCAAACCCGCCGTCGGTTCTTACAGGAGACGGCGACATTGGCAGCGGGCGTGTCGTTGAGCTGGCCGCTCGTTTCGCAGGCGGCGCCCGGCGGCAAGATTGCGTCGGCCGCGCGCGACCGCGTGGAGGGACTGCTGATCGGCACGTTCTTCGGCGACGCGCTGGGCGGCCCGATCGAATTTCAGGATCCGCAGAAGATTCAATCACTGCCGGATCCGCCCAAGCAGTGGGCCGAACAGGAACGCTTGGATCATACGGGGATTGTCGAGGCGGCTGCGCGCTTGCGATTGCGTTCGTACCGCGACTTGAGGATGGTGCCGGAACCCTATGGGCATTGGACGCGGGACGCAGAGCCGGGAACGGTGACCGACGATAGTCGACACAAGCTGGTGTTGATCGCCGCATTGGAGGACGCACAGGCACGTCGTGCTTGGCCAATCTCCGAGCAGGAACTCGCGCAGGCGTACCTCGACTGGCCGCGCAGAAAGCAGATCGCCGACCGGCCGGAATACGACGCTATCTGCAAAGACTGGTTGTTGGAAATGCAGTTGTCCGCGCGGTGGGTGCTCGGCGAGCGCGATCTGGCCAAAGCGCGTCCCACGGAACGCTTGTGGGTCGGACTGCCAACGTGCTGCGGTCAAATGACCCTGCCGCCGCTCGCCGCGATCTTCCCCGGACAGCCCGAGAACGCTTATCTCGCTGCTTACAGTCTGGCATTCCTTGATAACGGATTTGGACGCGATCTAAATGCCGCGTTGGTGGCTGGATTGGCGACTGCTCTGGTGAGCGACGCGAATCCGCAGCGGCCCGACGAAGTTTGGGACCGAATCTATGGCTCAATGCGACGCACCGATCCGTTCGGTTACGCGCAGGTACCCTGGTCGCAACGGTCGGTGGATCGCTGGCTCGATTTCGCCCTCGGCTCCGTGAAAGAGGCTGACAGTTGCCCGGCGAAATTGTTCGCCAAACTCGAGAACGAATTTCGCTATAATTCGAAGTGGGAGGCCCAGGTACCGTTTGTCGTGACCTTTGCGTCTCTCGCAATCACCGATTACGACCCGCTGGCCGCAATGCAGTTGAGCCAGGAGTGGGGCCACGACACCGACTCCTATGCGCAGCTCCTGGGCGCATTCGTGGGCGCAGTGTATGGGCCAGCGATTTTTCCGGCAGAAATGCGGTCGACCGTCGAGCGGCGGCTCAAGCTCGACTATGGCCAGGATCTCAATCAGCACGTCGACCTATTGCTTGGTTTGCGCAAGCTCGCAACCAGTCAGCCGTTATTCCGCCTGAAATCGTGAGGCCGAGCGCCTTCGCGGCGAATCTTGCACGCTCAGCCGACCGGTGCGGCGGGCTGCGCATTTCTTTTGACAATTTTTGACTCGGCGGCAACTTTTTCCCCCACGGTTGAATTGTGCTCTACGATGGAGATCGGCGGGTGAGATCCGGGGTCAGACATGCTCGAGGAAAGTTTTCCATGTTTCGGCGGCCAACGATTTTGGGCGGCGTTGTGTTGCTCCTTCAATTCGGTGTTTTGATGGCAGATTCGACGCGGGCGGAAGGGGCGGATCGATTGCGAGTGATGACCTTCAATATTTGGGTGGGCGGTGAGTCGGGCGGGCAGCCGCTCACGCAGACGGCGAAGGTGATCGAAGCGGCTCGAGCGGATGTCGTGGGTGTGCAGGAAAGCCACGGCGAGGAGCGGAACGGCAAAAAGAACGATGCTGCGCGGGCGATTGCCGAGCAGCTTGGCTGGCACTACTTCGATCAGGGCGACGACGATTGTGGCATCATCAGCCGCTACAAGATTGTCGACCATACGCCGAAGAAATGGGGCGCCGCGGTGGAATTGCCGTCGGGGCGGCGGGTGTGGGTGTTCAACGCCCATTTCATGCACACGCCCTATCAGCCCTATCAGCTCTTGAGGATTCCATACAACGACGCGCCGTTTATCACGACGGAGGCAGAGGCCATCGACGAAGCGAAGAAGGCGCGGGCCGAGCAGGTGGCGGAGATGCTGAAGGAAATCAACTCGGTGCGGCGCGAAGGGACGCCGATCTTCGTGACCGGAGATTTCAACGAGCCGTCGTCGCTCGATTGGACGGAGGCGGTCGCCAAGGCGGGGAAGTGTCCCCTCGCCGTCCGCTGGCCGACGACGGCGGCGATTCTGGATGCCGGATTCGTCGATGCCTATCGCGTCGCCCGTCCATTTCTGCTGTCGTCGCCGGGGTACACTTGGACGCCGACGACGGCGGTCGATGATCCGCACGATCGGCACGACCGGATTGACTTTGTATTGGTGGGCGGGTCGGGCGCCAAAGTTGTGGCCGCGGAAGTGGTGGGGGAAGCGAAGGAATGGGCCGACGTTGTCGTAGCGCCGTTTCCGTCGGACCACCGTGGCGTGGTGGCGGCGTTTGAAGTCGAATGACAAAGTCGTGTGCCACTGCTCGCGGCCGACGATTACGGATCGCAACCACGTACGGCACTGCTTGCAGCTAGCGGTTGGAAGTTTCGTTCATGCGAGCAGTGCGGTGCGATGAATCAGCACGCGTTCGTCCTCCGCAAGCAGTGGCACAACAAATTCGACCCGCGTTGCTACGTAATCACCGGCCACTTGAACGTCGATTGCAAGTCGATTCGCCGTCCGGTGACTTGCGACTCGCGGGCCGCGCACATGATGTCGACCACGTGGAGCGCGTGTTCGGGCGTCATCAGCACTTCTTTGCCCGTGGCCAGGCATTCGGCCACCATCGACGCCCCCTGCTGCCAGACGTAGCCTTCGGCGTCGGTGACGAACCGCTCGTTGTCGGGATGGTCGTCGGTGGCGAAGTCGACGCCCAGCGGCATCCAATCGTAGCCGACCATGCCGAGGCTGCCCTTGGAGCCGACGATCGAGATCGTGTGGCGGTTTTCCTGGCTGCCGTCGTGGCCGTTGGGATTGAAATAGTTGAAGCCGCATTGGACGTGCGAGAGGATGCCGTCGCCGTGGTCGAGCACTAGCATCGCGTTGTCCTCTTCGGTGACCTTGATCTCGCCCTTGTCGTCGATCTGGCGGGTGGGCGTGACGATGCTGACCATGGCGACGACGCTGCGAGCCGGGCCCAACAGGCCAGTGAGGCTGGTGATGTTATAGACGCCGAGATCGGGCATGCTGCCGCCCCCTTTTTCGTAGAAGAACGACGACCAGGTGGGGCCCTGATGGCCGTAGTCGGCGTGGGCGGCGGCGACGCGGCCGAGCTCACCGGCGTTGAGCTTCTTCGCCATGTAGGCAAATTGTGGGCTG
>JANNTD010000031.1:0-10028 GCA_031403315.1 Planctomycetota bacterium | reverse complement strand
ATCGCCAACCGCCCGGCCCACCAGGTCGATCTTGTGGTCGACGACGTTGCCGGCACAATCTCGCTCCGCGGCATTGTCGAAGAAAGCCGATTCCATTTCCAGAAACTGCGACTGCATACTGCATACACGACGCGTTTCGGCGCCAGCCGTATCGACTGGCACGACGAAGTCGAGAATTTTGGCGGCTCGATTGCCAAGATGCAGATGCTGTACCACACGAACATCGGGCAACCGCAGCTCGATGCCGGTTCCAGGCTGTTGGTGCCGCTGGATTGGGTCGCTCCGGGAAATTCGGATACCGTGGCAATGGGAACCGCCAATTGGGATCTCTATACGGCGCCTGACGCCAGTTTTCGACAACAGGTGTATCAATTGGGCCTCCGTTCCAACGAGCGGAAAGAATCCATGGTGCTGCTCAAGAATGCGGCGGGTTCTTCCGGTGTGCAATTGAGCTTCAACGTCGAGCAGTTGCCGTGCTTCGCGCTGTGGCGAAACTTGGTCGCCGCGGCCGACGGTTATGTCACCGGTCTGGAGCCCGGCACCAGTTTGCCAAATCCTCGTACCGTGGAAGAGCGGCGCGGTCGAATTGTTTGTCTTCAGCCGGGGGAAAAATGGCAGGCGGACCTCGCGCTTGATTGGCACAACGAACCATCGGCCGTCGCCCGCGCTGAGCAATCGATTGCCGAGCTCCAGGGATCGCACCAGCCGGTCGTCCATACGGACATTGTTGACTAGGCCCTGCTTGTTATGCGAGTCACAGTTCGTCACGCGCTCGCTCGATCCAATCGGCGATCGCGCGCCGGTCGTCCCGCAGATCAGCATCCGTGCCCCATGCGCTATCGAGCACATCCGCTACTGTTTGCCCGGACTGCTCCGCCAGCAGCAATTCCACAGCGGCCGCGGCACCCATGGCGTAACGCCGCGGTTCGATGCCCTGCGCGAGCGCCACGCGCATCGTGCCGATCAAGCGATCGTCCCAGCCCAGCTTTCGCCGCGGGTCGCGGATCACTCGGTCGACGCGATCCCGCAAGTAGGGATTGATCATTCGCACAAGCAGGTCGCGCACATATTCCGCCCAACCCGCCGGCGTGAATAACGGGTCGACTCCCGCATGCCGGCGGCACAACGCAGCTCCCGATTCCTCGACGAACGCCTGCTCGACGAACCGCAGCAGCCCCGCGGGATCGGCCTCGTGAATCAATGTCAGTTGCTGGCGATTGGCGAGATACCCCAAGAGCGCGTGGGCCGCGTTGTGTCCGTAGAGCTTCGCCTCTTCGAACGGCAGCAGGTCCGCCTGCTCTTGAAACACGTCGATGCCGCGCTCGAAGCCGGCCAACTCAATCTGGCCGATGAGAATGCGGTTGAATTGTTCCACGAGTACCGCGTGATTGCTTCCCTCGACGAGCGGCACCAGTCCGTCCTGCCGAATCTGAAGCGGATCGGTCACCACACCGCTCATCTTGCCGATCACCGTGTTGACGAACTGCACGCGGGCGTCGAGCCGCGAACGCTCGGCCGGATCGAGCTGCATCCGCACGGCGTCGCGCAGTCGTTCGGCGGCGTGGTTGTGGTTCTCCGCTGCGTAGACGACCGTTTGCGGCAATTCGCGGTTCGTCAATTTGCGGTGCAACCCCTGGGCCAGCAACTCGGCAGGGCTGGGCGAGCCGCGCTGGAAAAACTCCACGCTCGGAAGCGCCGTCGCAATTTCGTCCGCCGCCGCGATCGCAGCCAGCAGCGGCGGTTCGTCGTCGGGATCGAGTGGGTTGTAGATTTCGAGTCCCGATATCTGCTGCGAACGAATGCCATTTGCCTCGGCGATGTTGACCCAATATCGCCCGCCGCCGAGACGGACAGCCGCCACCATCTCGGGCACGACCTCGGCCACGACCAGCCGCTCGAAATTGCACGAGTTTGCTGCTTCGAGCAGGAAAAGCCCGTTTTGAATGGGTCCAAATCCGATGCCGACGAAAGTCTTGGCCAAAGCGATTCACACCTAATAAATATCCGCCGGACCGACGTACACGCCTTTGTCTTGGCAAAACTGCCAATCCTGCAATTGAATCGTCGGCCCTCGTTGCGGCCAGGGTCGGCGCAATGCGAGTTCGACTTCCGGCCACGTCGGGATGTTGCTCGTGGCATCGGCGCTCTGAACGCAGTGGGCGCCGACCGCCGTCGCCGAGCGAATCGCCGCCGCGGGCTCGGCGCCTTGAAGCATTGCCATCAGAAAACCGGCGATCGTGCAGTCGCCCGCGCCGGTGGTGCCGACGACCTCCACCTCAAAACACGGAGCCAGCAGTTCTCGACTTCGCCAGGCCTGCCAGTCGAAATCGCGCCAAGCCGCGCGGCTGGCGAGTTTCGCTACTTGGTCGCTCGTTCGCAAATACAGGCCTTGGTCGCCGAGCTTGATGACGACGATCGGCACGCCGAGGTCGAGCAATTGGTCGGCCATTTTCGCTAATCGAGAAGCATCGACAACATTCGCACCGTCGCGCTGTCCAATCGTGCTCTCGCCGGATTCCTGAGCAAGCATCAACTGAAGCTCGTCGAAGCTGGGCAGGAACACGTCGACAGAGGGAAGCACATTCCGCAGCCATTGCCGCCAATGGATGGGCTGCCCCGCCGCGCTCGCCGCCGGCATGGCCATGTCGAGCGAAACCAGCGCTCCGGCGGATTGGGCTGCCGCGAATTTCTCCGCCAGGCCGCGGCCTTCGTCCGCGACGATGCCGCGCATCAAGGGCGGGTAACCAAAGTGAAGAATGCGTGAGTCTCGCCAAGCGGATGCATCCAAGTCGGCTGCGACAAACGTGTCGTTAGCACCTGGGCAGTGGAGAAAGCCGCGGTCGACTTGGGGTGGACTGAGCACGATCGTATAGCTCGTCGCTTCGCCGGCGGCCACCACCATGGTTTCGGGGAAAGCCGCATCGTATTGCCTTAGCGACTCGAGGATCGCCTTCCCGAGCAGATCATCGCCGACCTTGCCGACGAAACGAGTCTTGGCGCCCAACCGGTGCAGCGCCAAGCCGGTATTCGCGACGGAGCCGCCCAACGCCAACGTCGCGGGACCGACGTGCACCAATCCGCCGGGGACGAACAAATCTTCCGCGCGGGTCTGTTCGCCCGTCAGTCGCGGAATGATGTCGAGACAGATATGCCCCGCAGCTACGACGTCGATGGGTGTGGCCGACATTTCGTCATTTCCCCTGAAGTCTTTCGCTTGGCTTGACCATTGCGGCGCTGGTCACGGCAAAACCGCGACCCGTGCATCCGGACTTCCAAAAGTCCCGCTGCCGCCGTGGACCAATTGTAGCAACTCCCGTGCGGTGACTGGTCCGGGAATTTGTCCCCTGATGAACGCGAATTGTCGTGTCGTCTGGCCGACCATTGCGACCATTGCTGTTGGGGCTCGAGGATTTTTGCGTTTTGTCGGCGCTTGCTTTTTGGGCCGGGTCGCAAGTCGTTGCCGGCTCGTGGATTGCGAATCGCCGGCCGCGCGACAACACGCTCCGAGGCGACAAATCGCGTCTGAATTGTCGCCTGCCGATCGCGGAAACGACGTAAAAACTCGGGCGAAACGCGTCTCGTGATCGACAATAAGCCTCGTCGAATTGTCGGATAGAGTCCGCTTGGCCGTACCCGCCGTCTTGGAAAAAGGTCTCTCGCAAAGGCGCTAAGGCGCAAAGTGAGCGCTGCCAATTCCCGACGTTGGTTGACTGGTAGTCGTTTTAAATTTTCAAAGAACAATCTTGCCCGACCGCGGAGGAATTTATTGGCCTCACGCTGACGGAGGAAATTGCCTCACGCCTGGCGGAGGAAGTGGCCTCGCACGCAGTCGGCTAGTAGTCGAGAGTCAAGAGTCGCGTGACGAGAGCCAGGCGATTGTTCTGGCTCTCGACTCTCTGCTCGTGGCCCTCGACTCTTTCTATCAGAAGGGCTGGCTCAAATTCCACAAAAAACACGATTTTGTGCGGAAGTCGTTGGGCTGCAAGGACTTGCGAGTAGTGGTGTTTTGTACATTGATCGGATCGCGGAGGTTGAGGAGAGGAATGGACAGGGAACGGGGAGTTAGAGTTCACCACGACGGCACAACGGCACGACGGACTGGGAAGGAATCTCCTTGTCTCCCGATCTCCTTGTCTCCTTGTCTGGCTTTCTCCCCGTGGCCAAGAATTGGGGCTTTACGCGCGGGTCGGGTGACACGAATTGAGCTCTTGGCGAAGGGCGTGGTGCGTTGGTGAGATGAAACAACCACCGCGGGCCGGCGGTTTCTGCAATTCTTTGCATCTTCGCCGCCCCTGCGGTTAGAATGGCCTCGTGTCGTCGGTCGGTCTCTGGTTGGCCGGCGTTAGCGGAGTGAACCTTGCCCGGGAGCACGCCGTGATCTATCAAGTCGCTCGAACTCGCCGCCTGCTGCCAGCGCTTGCGTTGGTGCTTCTCCTTCCCGCGTTGGCCCACGCCACGAGCTTCTCTTGGATTTCGCCCAGCGGCAAATTCGATTCCCCCGGCAATTGGACGCAGAGTGGCCTGCCGGTTGACGCCGATGGCATCCCCGACGCCAATGACGCGACCACGTTCGCCCGCGGCAACGTAGCGCTCTATCCCGTCTTCTTTGGCGACATTCTGGTTCCTAATGGCGACATTCATCCGACCGTCGACAAGGTTGTGATCGGCAACAATCCGCTGAGCTTTGTCGGCCTCTACGGCAGCACGCTTACGGTCGACAGCACAAATATCACGGAAACCGCCCGCGGCGTCGTGATCGGCGCGGGCGCCGGCGACGTGGCCGCGCTGACTAGCACCCTGGCCACGTTCGACACGCGGTACGCCACGCTTGGCAGCGCGGCCGGCTCGAGCGGCACGCTCAATCTGACGTCGTCGTCCGCCGGCGCCTTTTCCGTCAGCGGTACCGGCGCCACTTACGATTTGATCGTCGGCCTCAACGGCACCGGCACGATCAATGTCACCAATGGCCGCGACGTAACGGTTGCCGACGACACGGTCCTCGGCGAGAACGCCACGGGCGTCGGCAATGTGACCGTCAGCGGTGACGGTTCCATCTGGACAAACACCGGCGACCTGACCGTCGGCGGCGCTGGGGATGGTTCGTTGACACTCTCCGCTGGCGCAAGGCTTATCAGCGCCAACAGTTATCTGGGCAATAATGCGGGGTCAAGCGGCGACGCAACGGTCACCGGCAGCACATGGATTAGCAACGGCGACTTCTATGTTGGGAATCAAGGATCGGGGACGGTAAGTGCTTCGTCGGAAGCCGTCATCCAATCAGGTGGCGGTTATGTCGGCTATGCTGCGAACATCAGCGGAGAGATTCACCTCGACAACAGCATCTGGACCAACTTGGCTACCATTGTGGGTTACGAGGGCAACGGCTTACTCGACATTCAGCACGGCTCGTTCGTGCGCACTAACGGGACGGTTGGGAACACGATTGGTTCGCAAGCCGGCTCACGAGGAGAAGTACATATCGCTGGCCTCAACGCCGATGGTGATCATTCGATATGGCGTGTGCTGGCCGGAAACTTTTACGTGGGCAAACAAGGGAGCGGTTCGCTGGAGATCGCCGATGGCGGGCAGTTGATCAACGAGGCCGGGTACGGCGGGAACGATGCGCTGGAAATCGGTTCTGCCGTCGGTTCCGCGGGAGAGGTCACGGTCAGCGGCGTCGGTTCGATTCTGTCCGGCTTCGGTCAGCTCAAGGTTGGCGTCGCGACCAACGCAACCTTGGACATCTCCAACGGCGCAGTGGTTGATAGCGGCTCAGCGTACATCGGACACGATAGTGGCGTAACAGGCACGGTCACGGTCGATGGGGCCGGCTCGCGTTGGGAAACTCCCGGCGCGTTCCACGTCGGCTATTCCGGCAACGGGACGATGACAATCACCAATGGCGGCCAGGTCCAAAATTACGGCGACCACGGATACATCGCCTACAATACAAACTCCACCGGCGCTGTCACGGTCGACGGAACGGGCACAAGATGGACGCTGATTGGCCTGCATGTGGGAAGCGGCGGCGTCGGGACGCTCGACATCACAAATCATGGCATCGTTGAAAGCGGACCGATCACCGAAATTGGTGGCGGGTCTACGGGCGTCGGCACGGTAAATATAGATGGCTTCCAGTCTCACTTCGCAATTAGCAGCCCAGCATATTCCAGCCAACGCCTATATATCGGCCGCCAAGGTAGCGGCACGCTCAACATCACCAACCGAGCTAGTGCGAACGTCAAGGCGGCCGATATCGGTGGCTCGGCGAGTACTTCGGACACGGGCGTCGGCGCTGTCACTGTGGATGGCGGCGGATACTTGGTAATCGGCGAGCTATTTGTGGGGCATCGCGGCGAGGGAACATTGACTGTTACCAATGGCGGACACCTAGAAGCCGGTCCCACTGTCATCGGTAGATTCCCAAGCTCAAGTGGCACCGTAACTATCGACGGCCCTGGTTCAGAGGCTTTGTTTGACGACGACACGTTCACAATCGGCGAACAGGGGGAGGGCACGCTCGAGATTCTCAACGGCGGCAAAGTAACGGCGACTGAACAAGTTTGGATTGGGGCGGTGAATCCATGGCCCATACTTGGTCATGGCACGATCACGGTTGATGGACCAGGCTCATTATTGCAACAGACTAATAATTTCCTAATCCTAAACGTCGGCTTTGCCGGCCCGGGGACGCTCGAAATTCGCAATGGTGGCCAAGTGACGAGCAGGGTTGGCCGCATCGGCAACAATGCACGACCGCAAAGCTCCGGCATCGTGACTATCGACGGCCTAGGCTCCTCTTGGGCGAACACGAGCCAGCTAATCATAGAAGGCAACGCCGGAGGCGCCACCCTCAATGTCACGGGCGGAGGGACCGTCAGCAATACTCAAGGCTTAATCGGCAATACCAGCGGAACTAGTGGAGAGGCGACTGTTGATGGCATGGGCTCTCTATGGAGTAACAGCGTAAACCTCACTGTTGGCAGTTTCGGCAATGGACTACTCAGCGTCACCAATGGCGGTACTGTCCAGACGCCGAATCTGATCATTGGAGCCAATGGTCAACTGCAGGGGGATGGCAACATCGTCGGCAACGTTCAAAATGCTGGCGTCGTGTCGCCTGGCTCTTCACCCGGCGCGCTCCAAATCAATGGCAATTACACTCAGACCGCGACGGGGGACCTCATCATCGGATTAGCGTCGGATACCAACTACGACCAGTTGCTTGTCACGGGCACGGCCACGCTTGGCGGGACTCTGTCGGTAAACGTCGCCGCCGAATTCGTGCCCAGTATCGGCCAGAGCCTTATCATCCTCACAGCCGACGACGTGGACGGCACCTTCGACATGGAAGTGTTCCCTGCCGTGCCGAATCTCAGTTTCGACGTGATCTACAACGCCCAGAGCGTCGTCCTCACGGTCCTCTCGGCCCTCCCTGGCGACTACAACTGGAACGGCACCGTCGACGCCGCCGACTACACCGTCTGGCGCGACAATCTCGGCGGTACTTCGCTACCCAACGAAAGTGCCAGTCTCGGCACCGTCGACGATCTGGACTACGACTTCTGGAAGACGCGCTTCGGCGAAACTGCTGGCAGCGGCTCGGCGGGATCCTCGCCTTTCCAAGCGGCCGTGCCCGAACCGGCGACCCTGGTGATGCTCTTCGCAGGACTGCTGGCGATGTCCAATTGTCGCCGCGCGGCAATGACCCAATCTCGCATGTTTGGCAACTAGCGGCACTTTCGACGCCCATGCATCGCGTTTCGCCGAATTCTGCCGGCAGGATTTACCGTTGCAATCGTTGCCAGCATTGCGGGTGGTGAATCCGTAGAAATTCTCAGAACCGGCGTAACCGCGCTTGCCGATATTCGCTATTGGCCCCACTTGGTCCATGGGTCTTGGATTACTCCTAGACTGCTGGTGCGACAGCGCGCGAGCGTGGCACACGATCCGACCCGGGGTGGGGAGCTTGCCGCGGAACACGGTCCCGCGATCCAACCGAATTTCAGGGAGTTCACGGGGGAATACGATGGAAATCAAGATGTATGTGCCCAAGGTCGCGGAGATCCCCAGCGAGTACTTGGCCCCGCTCGCGCAACGCGCGCGGGACAGCCTGGGGGATGCCGCGAGCACGACGCCGGCGACGCGCGGACACCTGGTTCGCCAGGCCATTCGCGACGGTTTATTGCGCGGCATGGACAACTTGATTCGTGAAGACGGATCGGTGGACATCGTCTGCGATCCGCACCACGAGATGCCGCTCGAGGTCGAGAACCGCCCGCTCACGCTGACCGAGCTGCTCTCGGCGATGGCGAATAAGCGGAGCCTGTCGGCTTCGGCGCCGGTCGACTTCCAGCAGACGGAATCCGAAGGGGACGCTAAGGTCATTCCGATGCGCAAAGCCGCCTGACTGAACAAGTCGGCCGGAGGAGCGCATCGCGGAACCGCCGCGCGGGTGTTACGCGCCGACGGCAGCCGATGTGCCTGACGGCGCTTTGGCGGTTGTTGGCGAACTCGCCTGCGCGCCGAAATCTGCGCCATATTGCAGCGGAGGCGTTCACGCTGCGCATTGGTCTTCGCTCTGGATCCACGCCTCTTTGGACCCGCGCTTCGGGCCGAGTCGGCTCGCTCTCGGACCGGCGGAACGACCTCGCTTCCGCCGCCCAATCGTTCGCAAACCGTCGCGGTGCTTTGGCTTGTGGGCTTTGGATTGTGGCGAATGTGCGGCCGATAGCAAATGTGCGGCTGGTCGCAGTCGAACCACCTATGACGGCAGCAGACATAACTTGCACGTTGTACGCATTTAACAACCGATTCCACCTTTGAACCTTGTAGCTGATTTTCCTGCTGCAAGCGTCCTGCCAATTGACCGACCTTCCTCGGTTGTACCAGCTTTGCGACTCATGACGACCACTGGCTCCGTCCCGGCAAATCGTGCGAACAGTGGACCGGCGCCAAGTCGTTGTCCGCTATGTACCTGCGAGCTGTCGTTGGCGCCGGACGGCTACACAGGGGTGGCAAGTTGTCCCAGTTGCGGATTCGACGTCAGTCAACTGAGCGAGACACGCCGCAAGCCGACCGCGGCCGAGTCGAAAGCGGCCACTGCGGCGCTGGACCCGCTCGACCGCTGGCTGGCGGGTGAGACGATTGAGCCGACGTGCCTCAGCGACCGCGAGCGCGCGACCAACTGGCTGCGACGGCACCCGCGTGTGACCGGCCTGGCGGTCGTCTTGCTCGTGGCGTCGGTCGTCATCCCGGTCGCTTCGCTCGTCGGCTACGCGCGCACGGCCGAAGCCCTGCGGCGGGCAACGATCGAGCGCGATTCGGCGATGCAGGAGCGGCTTGATCTGAGCGCCGTCGTCGTGCAAAAAGTCGACGAGCTCAAGCTGCACGAAGTCCGCCAGCAAAGCGAACTGCACCAGCGACAGGAGCTCGAAAAGCGCCTGCACGCGTTGCATACCAACTACGAACAAAGCCGGCAACAATGCCTGGCCGCCGACCAACGGTTGCAGGATGCGCTGCGGGCGGCGCGGCTTTCGATGGCGGAGGATTTTACGCGTCAGGCCCAGGAGCTGCAGCAAGGCCTGCCCGAGATCAGCCTCGTGCTGGCGGCCAAGGCGCTTTCGATCACGCAACAGGAAGGGATGCCGCCAATACCCACGGCCCTGCAGCAAGTCCGCGATCTGTTGGCTCCGACGGATGGCATGGAGCTGCGCGGGCACGACGGCCCTGTGGCCCAGTTGGCCGCGAGTCGCGACGGCAGTTGGCTCGCCAGTGGTGACCATCAAGGTTTGATCCGGCTGTGGTCCACCACGTCGCGCGCTGGCCTCGAGAGCCCGCGACTCTTGGACGGACATTGGGGTCGCATCACGCAGCTGGTGTTCACGGCCGACAATCGCTCGCTCGTGAGCAGCAGCACCGATTCGCCGGTCCATTTGTGGAAGCTCGACGCGGCCAACAGCAACAAGGTAGGCGGCAACGGTGTCATCGGCAACATAGCGGGCGGCGGCACGGCTCCGCTGCTCTTG
>JANNTD010000030.1:0-6320 GCA_031403315.1 Planctomycetota bacterium | reverse complement strand
CGGCCTGTTCGAGTTCGATTGGCAGGAGATCGTCCTGATCCCTGCGCTGGTGGCGCTGGCGTCGATCGTGGGTTTCCTGCCGGCGGTGTCGGCCTATCGCACCGACGTGGCGAAGGCGCTGGCCGGCAGCCGCTAACTTGTATAGACGGGGCGTTGTTTTTGTCTCACGCATAGGCGCGAAGGCGAAAAGATGGCCTTCGATCCTGACTCTTCTTTGCGCCTTCGCGCCTATGCGTGAGACTTCGATCCGATGATTTCGTCGGTGTTGCTCCGTGGTTGCGGACGGTAAAATGTGATAGTTGGCTGCTCGATTGTCGAATTGATCGTTCGCTAGGTATGCAATGTTGAAAAGCCGTCGAAGTGTTTGGTCGAACGCGCTCAGCTTGGTTGCGCTATTGCTGTTGGATGCTGCGCTGGTCAAGGCCTGCCCATTCTGCACCGTCGAGTCTCGGACCCTCACCGAGGAAATCAATTCCTCGGAAGCGGTGGTGCTGGCGAAGCTGATTGCCGCCGCCCCACCGATCGCCGAGGATTCGGACGGCGACAGCGGCGTCGCCTCAACCGACCCCGACTCCGGCAAGGCGACGTTTCAGATCGTCGACGTGCTGCGCGGCGAAGACCGCTTAAAGGCTGGCGACGAGATCAAGGTCGTTTACTTCGGCGAGGGCGAGCGGGACAAGACGTTTCTCATTTCGGGAATCGGCGTCGAAAACGATGGGCTCGAGTGGACGACGCCCCTGCCCCTCTCAGCGACTGCGATCGAGTACATCCGCAAGCTGCCCGATGTGCCCCCGTCGGGAGGCGCTCGGCTGCGGTTCTTCCAGGACTACCTCGAAAACGACGATCCGCTCCTGGCTCAAGATGCCTACGACGAATTCGCCCGTGCGCCGTACTCCGACGTGCATGAACTCAAAGGCCACATGTACCACGACCGGCTGGTCGAGTGGATTCAGAGCCCGGACGTTAACCCCAGCCGGCGGCGGTTGTATCTCACGATGCTCGGCGTCTGCGGCGACGAGCGCGACCTGCCGATGCTCGAAGGGATGATCGTCTCCGACTACTCGGCCAAGAAGCCGATCCTCGACCAAATGGTCGCGCTCGGCAAGGCGATCCAGGGCCCGTTGGAACTCGACATGTGGACCGAGATGGTCGACCTCGAAGAACGGCAGAAGAAGCTCGGCCTCGACGCGACCGTGGCCTGCTACCTGACGCTCCGTGGCGCCGACGGCCTCGACTTGATCGACGAGCGGTTCCTCAAGAATCCGAAGGTCGAATACACGCACGCCTACATGACGATCATGGCCCTGCGATTTCACGGCGAGGAAGGCAACGTCGTGCCCAAGGAGCGACTGCTAGCTTCGATGCGATTGCTGCTCGACAATTCGGAGTTCGCCGACCAGGTGATTCCCGATCTTGCGCGGTGGGAAGATTGGTCGGTGCTCGATCGTCTCACGGAAATGTACAAAAAAGGCGACGAAAAGAGCTATGTCCGCCAGCCGGTGGTGACGTACTTGACTGTGGCAAGCGAGCAGCCGGGCGACGTCGGTACGCGAGCGAAAACGGCGCTGGCGGAACTTGAGACGCTCGATCCGGAAGGCGTCAAGAAAGCACAGGGACTCATGGCGTTCGGTTTCCTGGCCCGGGCGCGGAGCACCCCGCCCGCCACCGGGGCAACGCGGCCGGAGACCAAGACCGGTGCCGAAACCACATCGCAGGCCGACGCGGCGACGACCGGCTTCGAGGCCAGCGCGGCCGACTTGGCCGGCGAAGAGGCCGATGCGAGCGAAATACCTGAGCCCGAAGGCTTTGGCGAAACGCTCGACGAGACGGAATTGCTTGATGATGAAGCGACCGACGAAGCGGAGGATGCCGTAGCGGCCGAAGTAGAAACACCGCCCGCACCGACGATCTACAGCCGCCCCGTCGTGATCGGTATCCCGCTCGCGTCGGCACTCGTGCTGATGACCGTCTATTGGTTGATCCTCCGCTGGGGAGCCATGTAATTTCCCTGACCCCTGACTCCTGACCTCCCTCTTCCAATGACCACCACCCTCGACCAATACACCAAACCTGATACGGACGAATCGATCCACTACCGGGCGCTCCACACGGGCGCAATCGTCGGGCTCTTGCTCGGCCTGCTCTCCGTGTTTACTTTGCTCTCGGCTGCGACCACGCTCGAAGCCTGCCTGCTCGTGACGCCGATCCCAATCCTGGGGATTTTTTTCTCGCTTCGCTCGCTGGCAAAAATCCGCCGCGAGAGTGATCAATATACGGGCAAGTGGCTCGCGGTCGCGGGGCTCGCGCTGTCGACGTTTTTTCTGGTCGCCGGAGTCGGCTACGGCGCATACGTCTACAACACCGAATTGCCCGACGGCTACGAGCGGATTTCATTCGAGTCGCTGCGACCGACCGAGCAGCAGGAGCGCGGCGGCGTGGCGGTGCCGCCGGAAATTCAGGCGCTAGCCGGCAAGCGGATTTTCATCAAGGGCTACATCCGGCCGGGCTCGGCGCCCGTGCGAACTGGTATCGATCGTTTCCTCCTGGTCCGCGATAATAACCAATGTTGCTTCGGCGATTTGTCGAAGGTGAACTACTTTGACCAGATGGCGGTCCAGATCACCAGTTCGCACCGCGTGGAAGACACTCTCAGGATCCTGCGGATGGGCGGCATCCTCGAAATCAACGAAGAAAATCTGGCGCTTGGGCCGGGCTACCCCGTGTTCACGCTGCGGGCCGACTACGCCGTGCAGTGAGCGCCTGTGAGCCCATGCTGAACTCTCGATCTGCCGCTGTCTGCCTGCTCTCTGTCGCTCTGACGGCCGCGGTCGGTGGTTGCGACTCGGCGCCGGTGGAAACGGTCCCGGCGACGCAATCGTCGGCTGGCACCTCCGCCAAGCCGCGACCCAAATTGCTCCCCGGCGCGAAAACTAAAGTCCTCGAACGAGTCGGCGACCGGGATTTCGACAAGACGTTCGACAATCTGCGGTTCGACATCGCGGCGGACGCGCCGTTTCACCGCGAGATGCTTCCCGAGGCGATCAACGCGCTCGACGGCCAGCCGATCCGCATCCGCGGCTTCATCCTGCCCACGCCGCAGAAGCGCGGCATCAAACAGTTTGTGCTGGTCCGCGACAACCAGGAGTGCTGCTTCGGTCCAGGGGCCGCGCTGTTCGATTGCATCCTGGTCGAGATGAACGAGGGCCAGTCGGCCGAGTACACAATCCGACCTGTGGCGGTGACGGGCACCTTCGGCATCCAGGAGATCTTGGGCCCTGACGGCCGTCACCTGGCGGTCTACCACATCGCCGGCGAAACGGTGAAATAGTAATCGACGGCTCCGAGCCCGCAAGCCATTCTTACACACCGTTTGCGGTTTAGCTATCCTCTTCGTCGCCAGCCAGCCCCAGCTTCGACAGCCAGCGCCGCTTCGGATGCTGCACACCGCCGGGCCCGACGTGTGTTTCGCCGCTCGCTCGCTGCGCATCGATCTCGGCCTTGAGCTCGCTCAAATGCGCCGTGTCGCGGGTGATTTTGGCCCGCTCGACGGAGAGTTCTAGTTCCGCAGCCCGCAACTTCTCATGGATTTCCGCTTCGACCTGGGCAATTCGTACGCGGTGCGCGGCGATCACCTCGTCGGCGTCGACCAACAGCTGCATCGCCGCACCGTCATCTTGCGCGGTGCTCAGGCCCTCGGCCAGACGCAATTTGAGTTCGACGATCTCTCGGTCTTTGCGCGAGAGGGCGTCGTCGGTGATGCGGATCGTGTTTTCGATCGTGGCCCGTTCTTGCTGGCGGCCTACGTCCACGTCGCTGCCCTCGTCTTCGAGGTTGGCGAGCATCTGCTTCTTCATGGCTTCCCAGCTGCCGGCGCCGCCTCCCGACGCCGCAGGCACGGCACCCGTTGGGGCCGTCGCCAGCCGGACTTCCAGTTGAGCGTTCTTCTTCTTGAGATCGCGGACATCTTCGACCGCCAACTCGAAGCGACGCTGCAAGTCGGCCTGCTCTTGGGTTGCGTCGGCGTCATTCCGCGCGGTCGACTTCTGTTCCAGTTCGGTAATTCGCTCGGCCAACGTGTCGCGTTCAGCCCGCAGATGGACCAGCTCGACGGAGTTGGTCTCGTCCGGCGCGGGACGGCTGACTAGTTCTTGCTCGAGTTCGGCGACTCGCGCCCGGAGGCGTTGCATGTCCTCCAGCGCGAGGTCGAATTTCTGTTGCAGCTCGTCGCGCTCGTCGGCGGCCGCGGCATTCGCGCGGGCCGTCGCCAACTCGCCCCGCGCGGCTTCGAGCGCCGTCGACAGGTCGTCGCGCTCCAGGGCCAAGAGCCGCCGCGGTTCCTCGACATTGGCGCGCTCGCGATCCCACGCGATGCGCTCGGTGTTCAATTGCTGTTCGAGACTCGCCAACTTGTCGGCGAGCTCGCTGTCGTTGAGCTGACTGGCGGCCGACTGGGCATTGAGCTGCTGGACGACCGCGTCGCGCTCGACGTCGAGTGCCGCGCGGTCCGCAGCCAACAGCTTTCGTTCGGCTTCGAGCGATTCGCGTTCGGCGCGCTGTGCTTCGCGCTCGGCCGCCAGCGATGCTTGATCGCTCTCGTGCGACTGCTCGCGCGACCGAAATTCGTCCAGCGCAAGATCGAGTTGGGCTTGCGACTTTTGAATCGCAGCCTCGCGATCGGCGATCCCGGCTCGTTGTTTGTCGAGAGCGCTCTCGGTCGCAGTTAATTCGGATTGTTGTGCAGCACATTGCTCGGCATAGGAATCGAGCAATTCTTGGCGCTGCCGCAGCTCGCGATCTTGGTGGTTGAGGTCGGTCGCGCGTTCGTCCAGCGTCTGTTGACGGGTCTCGAGTTCCGTTTGGCTCTGGTCGAGCGTTTGCGAGCGGTCGCTGTCGGCGGTGACCAGCTGCGCGCGTTCCGCTTGCCAAGCATCGCGCTCGGTGGTCCACTCCAATCGCATCCGTTCCAACTCGGAGCGCAGTCGTGTTACTTCATCGAGCGATTGTTGAGCGTGTCCGGCCGGACCGCCGTGCGAGGCGATTTGCTCGGCGAGCGTGTCGGCAATCGTGTCGAGCTGGTGGGTCAGTTGGGCTTCGAGCTGCACCATCCGCTCGCGCTGGGCCGCGAGCGCTGTCCGCGCGCGGTCGTGCAATTCCCGCAATGCTTGTGCGGTGCGCGCTGCCGGCGGAGGGGTAGTCGAGGGTGTCGGCTGGTTTTCTTCCATGCCCTGCTCAGTTCGATTGGCTGCCGGAAAGGCAGGAGAACGCGAGCGCAAGCCGGACGGCAGTGCACCCCGGGCGCACCGTTCGACCGGGCCGAACGTCGCGATATTTCTCCAACGGTATATAGGCCGAAGGGCAGAGCTGGTCAAAGGAACCGCGACCACGCGGGCCGAATTTTCCGGTCGCGCGGACTGTATAGTACGCCCGCCGGCGCGGCGGAGAATTACTGCGCCAGAACGGCCGGATTGACCACGTTTTCCGGTCGGCCACCGGCGAGCCGCACGCCCACCTGATGGGCCGCACGACGCCGCAATTCGGCCACTGATTCCTCGGAGTAGAACGCCGCATGCGGTGTCACGATCACCCGCGGATCGGTGTACGGCGGCTGCGAGAGATCGGGCGGTTCGGGGTCGTGTACGTCGAGCGCCGCCCCGGCGAGGCGGTTCGCCGCGAGCACGGCTGCGAGCGCCGCGTGGTCGACCAGCCCACCGCGCGACGTATTGATGAGGAAAGCCGTCGGCTTCATTCTGGCGAGCTGGGCGGCGCCGATCATCCGCTGCGTGTGGTCGTTGAGCGGGGCGTGGAGCGAGACAAAGTCGCTTTCCGCGAGCAATTCGTCCAAGTGAACGCGGCGCACCTGTGACGATGTGTGGCGGTGCGTACGACTTGTGGCAAGCACGTTCAGGCCGAGCGCCCCCGCCTTTTCCGCCAGGCGACGGCCGATGCCTCCCATCCCCACGATGCCGAGCGTCTGCCCCTCGATCCGCCGCAGCGGCAGCCCGACGCTCAAATCGTAGCGGCCAGCGCGGGCGTCGGCTTGAAAAATGTGAATCTTGCGCGCGAGTGCGAGCAGTAGCGCGAGCGTGTGCTCCGCGACCTCGGTAAAGCAATAGTCCGGCACGTTCGTCACCGGGATGCCGCGCTCCGTCGCCCGCTCGACGTCGATACAATCGAGCCCGATGCCCAACCGTGCGATGATCTTGCACTTGGTTGCCGCATCGATCACCGGAGCCCGCACGTCGACCCAATTGGTCATGATTGCATCTGCCTCTGGCGCCAGTTTCACGAGCGTCGCCGTGTCGGTCGCCGGCGCGACGACG
>JANNTD010000029.1:0-22052 GCA_031403315.1 Planctomycetota bacterium | reverse complement strand
CTTGGAAAAAGTTCGCGCGCTGATCACCAAGGTCGCGCCAACGCAGTCGACGGTGCTGATCCTCGGCGAGACCGGCACCGGCAAGGAGCTGGTCGCCCGGGCCGTGCACGACCAGAGCTCGCGGGCCGAGATGCCGTTCGTGGCGGTCAATTGCGGCGCGCTGCCCGAGACGCTCATCGAAAGCGAGCTGTTTGGCCATCGCAAGGGCTCGTTTACCGGCGCCGACGAACATCGCGTCGGCCTGTTCGAAGTGGCCCACGGCGGAACGATCTTCCTCGACGAGATCGGCGAACTGCCCAAGCCGATGCAGGCCAAACTGCTGCGCGTGCTCGAGAGCGGCGAAATCCGCCGCGTTGGCGAGAACAAACCGACGATGGTCGACGTGCGAGTCGTCTGCGCCACGCACCGCGACTTGCACGAGATGGTTGCCGAAAGCGAGTTCCGCGAGGACCTCGTCTACCGCATCAACACCTTTGAAATCTACCTGCCGCCGTTGCGCGAGCGGATCGACGACATCCCGGAGTTGGCTGCACATCTCTTGAGCCGCCTGCGGTCCAAGGGCGGCGTCGGCCCCGCGCTGACGCTCGACGCGCTCGAAGCCTTGAAGTCGCACGTCTGGCCGGGCAACGTTCGCGAGCTGGCGAACGCCATCGAACACGCCACGATTCTCTGCGACAGCGGCCCGATCTCGGCCGACCACTTGCCGGCCCAACTCCACCGCCGGCAACTCAACGGCGCGGCCGCCGTCCGCCCGGGCCCCGTCTCGCTCCGCGATCTCGAAATGCAGGCCATCTACCAGGCCCTTGAACGCCACGGCGGCAGCAAGCCCCGCGCGGCCGACGAGCTCGGCATCAGCCTCAAGACGCTCTACAACAAGCTCAACGCGGTGAACGAGCTGGAAAAGTCGGCGTAGGCCGCACGCTGCCGTACGAGTCGCCAACGGCAAAAGCTCGGGAAATAGCCCAGCCGGCTGCGTCGACCATTCTGATTATCCGTCTTTTTCCGCTGGCGACTGGCCGCCTTTTTGAGCCGGTTTGCCGCTCCGGCGCGCTCGCAAAGTAGTCTTTATCGGTGAACACGTTGATGAATTCCCGAGCTTAACAACTTGGCTGGATCGCGAGATGGTGGAAGGATGAAACTCGAGGATAAACGCGAAATATCGCCTGAGCAGTGGGAAGCAGTGTTCGCAAGAGTGTGCATGCCCACGCTCACGGAGGAGAACTTCTTCGAAGCTCGCGGTCCGACGGAGGACTCGTCGGAAAACAAGCGCTCCTACGGCCGATTTTTCCTGCGCAGCAGGGCGATCCTCAAGTGGAATAAATCGGTGGTCGGCGTCTACACGAAGGATTTGTCGCGGCAAGGGATCGGATTTCTGTCGCCCGTGGAATTGACGCTCGAGGAGTCGATTCAGCTACAGTTGACGAATGGTGCGGAATACCGCATGGAAGTCACGCGCTGTCGCCGCGTCGGCGACAATTGCTTTGATTGCGGCGCTCGATTCATCGTGTGAGCCTCTCGACGCGATCAGCGTGTCGAAAAAAGCGACGTGGAGCTCCGTCGGGTGGGCCTAGGCCGGTTCGCGCGACCGCACGGGTGTCGTGCCTCCGCCATTCCCCCCGTCGTCGGGTAAATCTGCCGGTCCGGCAAAAACGCGCCCTAAACTTGCCTGACATGGCTCAATTCTGGTGTGTTCAGGTTTGGCGTGGCATTCGTCTGGGGGCAATGGATGAAGGCGTCGGCAACTAATGGCACCAACGACACTTGCTACGATTCCGGCGGTCGATCCGCTCCGCGGCTTTTTGCCGGTGCATGTCGACATGTTGCGCCGCGTCCGTCGGGCACCCGTCGACATCTACATCCAGCACGAGCGTAAGAGTTCGCCGACGCTCTATTGTCGCGCGGGCCTGTCGCTGGAGAACCAGCAATTGCTCGGGCTGGCGGAAGCCGGTATTCGCGACGTCTACGTCCAAAGTAGCGAGTTTCGGGATTTTGGCGCGCACCTGCTCGAGACGATTGAGTCGCTCGCGGAGCAGGAGGCGATTCCGGCGGCCGACCGTTTTGCCGCGCTGCAGTTGGCGGTCGCCATGGAGATCGAGCACACCATCCGGCTGACCGACTGCAGCAAGTTCGTGTCGCTTTCCGAGAAGGTCGGCCGCGACATCGCTTTGTTCGTGGCGGGCAACAACGTGTTGCCCCGCGATCTGTACCGCATTGCTCGGCACGATTTCAGCACGTTCACCCACGTGACCAACGTGGCCAGCTATAGCGTCGTTCTGGCTGAACTGCTGGGGATTAGCGATAACCAGGAACTGGAGCAAATCGCCACGGCGGGAATGCTCCACGACCTCGGCAAACGGTTCATCCCGGCCAGCATTTTATGTAAGCCCGGGCGGCTCGATCCGTCCGAGCGCGACGTCGTCGAGTCGCACCCCACGTGCGGCTACGAAGAGCTGTGCGAACGATCGGAAATGACCGAAGGCCAATTGATGATGGTCTACCAGCATCATGAGCGAATCGACGGCAACGGCTATCCGGTCGGCATCGTGGGCCAGGACATCCACCCGTGGGCCAAGATGCTTGCCGTCGTCGACGTGTTCGACGCGATGACGGGAAAGCGACCCTATCGGTGCCCGGCTTCAACTCAAGACGCGCTGCGATACATCGTTCGCAACGCGGGAACCCAATTCGATCCGGAGATGGTGCGATGCTGGGCCTCAGCAATGAACAGCGGCTGATGGAAAAATTGTGGGAAGCGGCCGACTCCACGCTCGAGTTGCCGGAGCCCGAGGCGAAGTATTTCTTCGAGCTCAGGGGTCCGATGCCGTCGGGTCATTTCGACAATCGCCGCTCCTACCATCGATTTTACCTCCGCGGCAAGGCGATTTTGACACACAACGAGTCCACGCTCGGCGTCTGCACGACGGATATTTCGCGGCAGGGGATCGGCTTCCTGTCGCCACTACAGCTGTTGCCCAAACAGCGCGTGCAACTCCTGTTGACCAGCGGCGTGGAATATTACTTGCAAGTGGCCCGCTGCCGACGCCGCAGCGAAAATGTTTTTGAATGCGGCGGCAGATTTGTCGTTTGTCCGAGACACAACGAGCGAACCAACGAGGTGACGTCATGACTCAAGTCCGAGATGTTATGAGCAAGTGCGCCGTCACGGTTCGCCCGGAGACGACGCTGGGGGAAGCCGCTCGACTGCTCGCCGGACACCACGTCGACGGCGCGCCCGTTGTGACTCGCGACGGCACGTTGATCGGCATGATTTCCGAGCGGCAATTGCTGGACATCTTGTTCGATATTGCCGTTCGCAGCGAACCCGTGTCCGATTACATGACCACCGACGTGCAATCGGTGGAGCCTCACGAGTCGCTTGTGCAAGTTGCGCAGCTCTTGTCGCTGTATTCGTTCCGAAGAATTCCCGTCGCCGAATGCGGCAAACTGCTCGGCGTCGTCACGCGCCGCGACCTGATGGGCTACACGCTCCGAACCGAGTCGGTGCTCGTCGACCCGTTGGGGGAGCTCATCCCTTCGGTGGGGCAGTTTGCCTGACGGCACCGAGCGACGCCGCCTGCGCGGTTCAGGCGTCGATGGCCACCTGGTCGAAGAACTTGACGTAGTTGTCGCGAGCCGTGCTGGCCAGCAGCAGCTCGACCACCGGCCTCGCCCAACGCCGCGAACTGTCCAACTCACGCCGACTGCCAATCGGACAGCAGCCATCGGGTCCTACCCCCGGGAGCTGTCCAACTCAGGCCAACCACGAGTTGGACAGCAGCCGGCCGTAGCCTCGCGTGCCGGGCGTCGGGTACCTGGCGAAGAGCGCCGGGCGGGGGGTGGCCAAAAATCGCCTCTTGTGTTTTGGCGCTGGTCAGGTACAGTGGCGGAAAGCGTATCTATACAAAAGAACACTAACCCGCAGCGTGAGCGGTCCGCCCTGGGAAAGTGTAAAGGGAGAAGGTCTGCGCAGCCGCGGCTTGCAGCCGCGACTGACGCCAAGGGATGTTGTATGACTTCCAGCAATTCCGAACAACCTCGTGGGACGGCGGGCGGGCCGCCAGGTACGAGCACGTCACTAACCATGCTTTCCGACTTACCGACGGGATCGGCTCGTTGGCTCTGGCCGAACCGCATACCGTTGGGATATATGACGCTTCTAGCTGGTGAGCCGCAGGCGGGCAAAAGCTACCTGACGCTCGACATCGCGGCTCGCACATCGTGCGGGAATCGCTGGCCCGGGGAGAGCGGCGACGAGCAAGGGACAGGAGTCAAAAAGCTCGGTCCGGGCTCGGTGCTCCTAGTTTGTGTCGAAGACAGCTGGCGCGACAGGATCCGCCCGCGACTGGTCGCGCTCGGCGCGGATGTGTCGAAGATTCGCCCCTTAACTTTCGGCGAAGGCCTGACACCGGACATGCGAATGGAATGGCTGCGGGAGCAATTGAACAGGATGAACGACTGCCGGCTGGTTGTCATCGATCCCATCACTGCCTTTCTGAACGAATTGGGCGGGACGAGCGGGAGTCAAGGCAGGAGGCTGGTTTATCGGCTGGCTGAGTGTGTCCGCGGTCGATCGATCGCCCTGGTAATGGTGACTCACTTGCGCGGCAGCAAGGGGAAGGCCATCCACCGCCCCAGCGGCAACGACGCCTTGGTCCGCGCTGCCCGTAGCGTCTGGCTCCTCGAAAACGATCACGCTGACCCCGAGCGACGGCTGCTCTTGCCCATCAAGAACAACTTCGGCCCTCTGCCGACCGGCCTCGCCTTCACGTTCGAACCGGTGGGCGACGGGGAATTTGCCAGACTGCAATGGGAAGATGAGCCGGTGCCGGCGTCGGCGGATGACTTGTTGGGCGATGTCCCGCAGCACACGCCGCCGCGCGATCATGTACTCTGTGAAGCCGTGAAGTGGTTGGCAGAGTTATTGCGTAACGGGCCCCAGCCGGCCGGCGAGGTCCAAGCCGTCGCCAAAGCCCGCGGCATCAGCTACGGCACGTTGCGCCGCGCCTTTTGTGAGTTGAATGTTCAGTCGACGAAAGTCGATCGAGAGGGAAAGAACTTTCAGCTGTGGCAATTGGGGCCAGCGGCCGCAAAGGAATAGGTCCTTCTCGCTGCTGCTGTCCAACTCACACGGGCAGCGAGTTGGACAGCACGCCGACTGGCGACTCGGTACTGTCCTAACAGTGTGTTGTTCGGACCCAGCACGCTTGTCAGCCCAACCGGGAGCCGCGCTACACCGGCTGCCGCAACATCTTCTCGACGTGCTTCAACGTCTTCCGCCGGAAGTCCAGTTGAGTGGCGGCGAACTCCCGCTGGCCAACGTCCAGGCTCGCGTCGGACGCTAGGCGCTCCGCCTCCGCAATCTTCTGGTCAATCGAGGCCAGCAGCCTAATCAGGGCGATGCGTCGTTCGGCGGGTGTCATGCGGTCGATTGTAGCTTGGGACGGCCCCCGTGGTACACTGTCCGGTGAGGGCACCCTATGACCGTCGCTATTGTCCTATTTATCCTTGTCGCGGCCGTCGGGGTTGGCTGCCACTACGCGAAACTGGTGGACGCGCTCAGCATGTACTGGCGGCGGCCTCGAAAATAGCTCCCCAGCAACACACTGTTAGGACAGTACCGGCGACTCAACCGACTGAGCGCCATCTACCCGCTGCTGTCCAACTCAGACGGGCAGCGAGTTGGACAATGCGAGAGGTAGGAACTACCCCGCACAGTCCAATTCACACCAACACGGAGTTGGACAGCAGACGGCCGACGGCGGTTTTCCTGACTGTTGGATTCGCGCGAAACTGATTAAACTGCTTATCTTTCGCCGCGAGGCCTGTCTTTCGTTTCGAGCACGGTATGCCAGTCGAAGCCAAGCCGCTCTTTCGCCCGGATGTGCTCCGTTCGCACCTCGCGGGCTGCCAATTGCCGGTTGTCGATCGCGCGAAGCTGGATCATTGGGCCAGTGAAGTCTCCTCCGGTCGCGTAGACCGCTTCGGCGAACGGGAGATTCTGGCGACCTTCCTCGCCGATGTCTTCATCGGCCTCCTCGGCTACAAGGGTCCGGCCGGCCAGGATCAATACACCATCGGCTTCGAACGCTTCGTCGAAGTCGACGGCAAGTTTGCCGACGCCGTGTTGGGCGACTTCAATGGGCATCAGCGCTATGTGGTCGCGGTCGAAGGGAAGGGACCCCGCGATCCGCTCGACCGGCCCTACGCCGGCCGACGAATGTCGGCCGTCGATCAAGGCTACCGCTACGCCATCAATCTGCCCTGCGACTGGATCATCGTCACGTCGATTCGGCAGACGCGGCTGTATCACAAGGGATCGAATCAACAGACCTACGAACGCTTCGATACCGAACAACTGGCCGACAGCGAAGCCGCCTTGCGACGCTTCCTGTTCCTACTGGGTGCCGACCGTGTCGTGCCTACCAGCGGCCCATGCCATTTCCACGCCTTGCTGGCGGAATCGGAAAAAGTCGGCCGCGAACTGACCAAGGAGTTTTACGTCAACTACGCCAACATGCGGCAAGATGCCTTCGAGCAGCTCAGCCAAGACAATCGCGAAGTGCCACGCCACGAAGTTCTCACGCGGACGCAAAAGCTGTTGGACCGCGTGCTGTTCGTCGCGTTCAGCGAGGACCGTGGGCTGCTGCCGTCCGAAACCATTCGCAAAGCCTACGAACACCGCGACCCGTACCATCCGCGACCCATCTGGGAGAACTTTCGCGGGCTGTTCAGTTCAATCAATCGAGGCAACGCGGCGCTGGGCATTCACGCTTACAACGGCGGCCTGTTCGCCGACGATCCGATCTTGGACGCGTTCACGGTGTCGGATCAAGTCTGCGGCTACTTCCGCGACCTGGGCGGCTACGATTACAAGCCGCCTGCGCAAGCAAGCGGCGAAACGAAGGTCATCGACGTTGACATTCTGGGCCATATTTTCGAGCAGTCGATCACCGACCTGGAGCGGATCCGCAACGAGTTGGAAGGGCTGGCCGAACCGCTGGGCGCGGAAAAGCACAAGTCCCGCCGCAAAAAGGAAGGGGCGTTTTATACGCCCTCGTTCATCACGCGGTACATCGTCGAACAGGCATTGGGCGGCGTGCTGGACGAACGATTCGAGCAATTGCGCGCCGCGCAGCAAAAGGCGGCCAAGGGCGCGGCGAAGACGGCCTTGGCCGACCCGCGCGTGTATCAACTCGACAAGCTGACGAAGCTGGTCCGGGCTGGCCTGGTCAAGTTTTGGGAAGCATGGCAGGACGAACTGACCACGATTCGACTGCTCGACCCGGCCTGCGGCAGCGGCGCTTTCTTGATCGAAGCCTTCGACCAAATGCACGCCGCCTACGAACGATCCAACGACCGGCTGGCCGAGCTCCGCGGCCATCGCACGCTGTTCGACCTCGACAAACGGATTCTGGAAAACAATCTGTACGGCGTGGACCTCAACGAGGAAGCCATCGAAATCTGCCGGCTGAGTCTGTGGATCAAGACGGCCGAGCGCGGCAAGGCGCTCACCAGCCTCGACCATCCGATTCGCGTCGGCAACAGCGTGGTCGCCGATCCGAAAGTGCATCCGAAGGCGCTCGATTGGCAAGCCGCGTTCCCGGAAGTCTTTGCGCAAGGTGGCTTCGACGTGGTGGTCGGCAATCCGCCCTACGTTCGCCAAGAACTGCTGAGCGAATTCAAGCCCTATCTGCAAGCGGAGTATGCGGCCTATCACGGCATGGCCGACTTGTACGTTTACTTCTACGAACTCGGCTTGCGGATGCTGAAGTCGGGCAGCTTGCTGTCGTTCATCGTGACGAACAAATGGATGAAGTCGGGCTACGGCGAGCCGCTGCGGCGGCTGTTTGGCGAACAGGCTTGGATTGAATCAGTGGTGGATTTCGGCCACGCGAAACAAATTTTCGAGGACGCCGACGTATTCCCGTCGATCATCGTGGCCCGTAAGCCAACGAAGAAGCCGAAACCGACGACAGCCCGACTCTGTACGATCCCACGCGAACAACTCCGCATCGCCGACCTGAGCCGGCAGATTGATGCGGAAGGCGTGGAACTGCCACTAGCGCAACTTGGCGCGGACGCCTGGCAGCTAGAACCGGGCGGCGTTACGAAATTGATGGAAAAGATTCGCGCGAAAGGCATACCGCTTTCCGAGTTTGCGGGAGTAGAGCCGTTGAGCGGTATCAAGACAGGATTAAATGAAGCGTTCCTAGTGGATACCTTTACGAAGGATTCGCTAGTGGCCACCGATCCGAATTGCTCCCAACTACTTCGGCCATATCTTCGAGGACAAGATTTCTGCCGATGGAATGCAGACTGGGCCGGTCTGTGGATGATCGTCTTGAAATCGAGTGAGAACAACGATTGGCCTTGGGCAGAAGCGGGCGACGATGCCGAGTCCATTTTCACGCGAGCCTATCCATCAATTTACAGACACGCAACGAGTTACCGGGCAGCGCTTGAAAAGCGACAAGATCAAGGCCGCTATTGGTGGGAACTTCGCTCGTGCGCCTATTGGGACGAATTCGATCGGCCCAAGATCATGTATCCAGAAATCACGTGGCGCGCCGATTGGTGTTTAGATCAACATGGAACACTTTGCAATAACACGGCTTACTTTTTACCGTCCGACGACCATTGGATTTTGGCCGTTGCGAACGCGCCGGTAACGTGGTGGTATTCGTGGAGAAACGCTATTCACGGCAAGGACGAAGCGCTGCGGTTCATTAAAGACTACGTTCAGACCTTGCCCGTTCCACAACCCACCGACAAGCAACGCGCGAAAGCGTCGCCAATGGTTACACGGCTAATGGAGATAACCGAATCCAACCACGCGATGCGCAAGACGATCCTCGATTGGCTGCGCGTCGAACACGCGATTGAAAAGGCGAGTCTGAAACTCCAGGCGTTGACGGAGTTGGATTCCGACGCCTTCGTGGCCGAAGTAAAGCGGATTCGAGGCAAGAAAAATCCGCTCTCCGTGGCTGCGCTCAAGAGCCTGCGCGATGAACATGCCCGCACGATCGAACCGGCCCGCACGCAAGCGGCCGAAGCCATGCAGTTGGAACGCCAACTAAGCGACCTGGTGAACGAAGCCTATGGACTCACGCCGGATGAAGTCGCCTTGCTCTGGGAAACCGCACCGCCGCGGATGCCGTTCACTCCGGCGAATTCCTAGCCGGCCTTACGGCTCGGCTCGTCCGCTGCTGTCCAACTCACACCGTCACTGAGTTGGACAGGACGCCGACTTGCCTTATGCGTCGAGCGCAACCTGGCCGTTCGGCCGAAGACGTTGCGCAGCAATGGTTGGCTCGGCGGGCAGAGAGTTGAGAATCCAGAATCGAGCGTTGAGAATTGAGAGTCAGGCAAAGACATGCGGCGGCGATCCGGACAGATTTCGGCCTCGGGGGCGCGTGTTAGGTGGCGGGGCGTGCTGCTCGGCCGAGGAAATCGTGGGTGGCTGACCCAGGGTGGCGATTCCACTCGTCGAACTCGTGGAATCTTACCCTGGGCTATGTTGTTTAGCCCCTGCGGGGCAGGGAACGAGAAACCGGGCGACACGCAGCTTTCTCCACCTCGCCGTGCGACCGCCGAAGCGATGGACGTAACGCGAGCCGACCCGGACCATCCAAATCTGTGCTTCAGGTACTCGAACGCGCAGCTTGTCGCATGCCACCAACTCGTTTTCATCGACCTCGTACATGCCGCTCTCGATGTCGATCGCCGCGAACTTCCCCGCATCGTCCGGCTGGAGCTGGGGACGGATGTCATTTTCATAGATTGCGTCGCCGCGTTCGGCGAACTCGTCCTTGCTATAGCGACGTTTGATGCTGGGTCTCGACATTTGTCATTCCTCGCCTTCCAGGAATCGCGGAACGGCTGATCGCACTCTATTATAACCGATGCCGCTTCCATGGAGGCCAGTCCGAAAGGGCACGAATTCCGAGCCAATAGGGCCAGTCCTCCCGCTGCGGGTTCACAGGCGTCGATCGCCACCTGGTCGTAGAACTTGACGTAATTGTCCTTCTCGCCGCTGGCCAGAAATTGGATCGCGGCCCGCGGGTGCAGGTTCATCTGCCCCGCAGCGTTTTGCGCTCAGTTAGGTGGCTCGGACATCGAACTGACAAAGCTCGGTGATTTTCGTCGGCCAAGGATAGGTGCGGCAAGGTGTGCAATCCTTCGGCATTCTTCTTCGTAGTTCGTCTGTCAGAATACGCTTGTTCGATTGTCGGAGCCATGCATCGCGACAATCTTCCCAGTATTCTTCGTAGTCTTTCCACCCACGTTTGACCAACGTACCGTCGGTGATGAAGTAGGCCGGCGGAACAAGGAAGTGACACAGCTTACTTGCAAAAGTAGGACTGCTAACGTCCTTGATTTGCCAAGCGATGTCGAAGAGGGGCGATACGTCGCTCCATTCAACTGTTTCAACCGTCGGCAGGTCGCCGCTCGACTTACTAGCAAGTTGATGAAACAAGCGTCGCAAATCGGAAAGCCGTTTGGCTCCTTCATCGCGAATTTCAGGTTTCGACTTCGGGCGAATCGCGCGCCAGTTCCAAAGTTCATCTACTAGAAAACTCCAGAATGTATCGTCCAATCCGCGCTGCCTCTCATTCTCGAGGCGGCGATATAAATTGTTGTGAAAGTCCCACTCACCCTCACGCGATTGGCCCTTCTTCTCGACGTAGGCAAAGGCAGCGGCGATCCCTTGCTTCAGATTCTCCAGTGTCACCGGATTTGCTGGCATAGCGTTCCTCCGTAGCTGACGCCTGGTGTCCGACGTGTCTTAGCGGACTCGCGTCGCTTGCCACGATGTCAAATGATCCTGACGAAGGAAGACCAGACGCGTTCACGAAGCACGGACCGGCGTCGTGTGCAGGACGATCAGTTGATCGGCGGGCAAGGGCAGCATTGCGTACGTCTTTCCCTGATCGTCTGAGAATTCCACTTCAAAGACGCCGGTTGACAACGTCTCGACGATCGTGCCGACCTGTCCGCGGACCAATCCGTCCTGCGGACGATCAACCACCAGTGCGACGACGTCCAGTAGTTCGATGGGTTCGGCCATATTGTCACCTGCTATCTGACGTATGCGCTGACAAA
The DNA here is from genome assembly GCA_031403315.1 of Planctomycetota bacterium. Classification (GTDB taxonomy): domain Bacteria; phylum Planctomycetota; class Planctomycetia; order Pirellulales; family Lacipirellulaceae; genus DASYDU01. The sequence goes on along the minus strand of JANNTD010000029.1, from coordinate 10,949 downwards.
TCGAGGAATATCTTCGCCCTGGAGTAAAATCCACGCTGTCCGGACGGCGGCCTCGCCGCTGGGTCCTTGCACCTTACATTCTATCACGAACCGCCGACCATGGGCATCGGAACCCGTCTCAACGGCATCGCTTTCTTCCGCGGCGTCGAGCAATTGTTGTCGGAGCAATTCTGCGTGCTCGGCGGTCAGTCCACAGGCCGATTCAAAAACCCGCGCCTTGTGCTTTCCTCGCGGATGATCTGGACTGAGACAATAGTCCGTCAGCTTCACCAAGTCGACGATCGCATTCCCGGCGTTTGGGAGCTTCATGGCAAATCGTCTCGTCTCACGCGTCGATCGCGACCTGGTCGTAGAACTTGACGTAATTGTCCTTCTCGCCGCTGGCCAGAAATTGGATTGCGGCCCGCGGGTGCAGGTTCATCTGGCCTGTGATGTTGTAGGGCACCGAGGGGCCCCAACTGGTCGTCGCCTTGAGCGGCTCGATGTGGTTCTGCAGCAGTTCGATCACCGGCCGCAGGCGGAACTTCGGATTACGCAAGAAGCCCAGCAGCAGCTCCATGTGGCAATTGCCCGCTCCGCGGCCCAGCCCGCCCATCGTGGCGTCGACCCGGTTCGCGCCCAAAATGATCGCCTCGATCGTGTTGGCGAAAGCCAGCTGCAGATTGTTGTGGGCGTGCATGCCGATGTCTTTGCCGGTGCCAGCCATCGCCTGTGTATATTTTTTGTACAGCCGGTCGACCTGCTCGCGGAACAGGTGGCCGAAGCTGTCGACGATGACCATCGTGCCGGCATGCGTCGGCGCGATGGCCGCGAGCACCGTGTCGATCTCCACGTCCTCGACGTTGGTCACCGCCATCAAGTTGGCCGTCGTTTCGTAGCCCAGTTCGTGGCAGTGCTCGATCATCTCGACGGCTTCGGAAACCTGGTGGGCGTAGAAGGCGACGCGGATCATGTCGAGCACGCTCTCGCTGCGCGGCACGATCTGGTGTTTCCAATCGCTCTTGCCGCCGGCGTCGGCCATCGAGCAGAGCTTGAGCCCGGTCTTATCGGGGTCGTGACCGCCGAATACGCGATCGAGGTCGGCCTCGTCGCACCGCATCCAGGCGCCGTATTTCTCCTCGGGAAACTGTGTGGCCGAGTTCTTATAGCCGACTTCCATGTAGTCGACGCCGGCCGCCACACAGGTGTCGTAAACCGCCCGCACCAGCTCGTCGGTGAACTGGTGGTTGTTGATCAGCCCGCCGTCGCGAATCGTGCAATCGAGGACCTTCAGTTCGGGGCGGTAGGTAATCCAAGCAGCGGTTTCGGCCATGCTAACCTCAGGGAGAAGGAAAAAACGGGCGTCCGGCGCCTCGCACACCGTCTCGAAAAGATAGCACATCGGCGGGCGGCACGCCCAGGGCCTCCGGCGACGGGCGCGGCAGTCCAGGGAGGTACCGCCCGGAGTACTCCGCTGGTTGCTTGCCCCGCGCCTAGCTGTTACTGTCGAAGGTAAGTTTTCGCCGCGCCAAAGGGGGCCGGCCCAAGCTGCCCTTCTCGATTCTCGGCGAGTTTTTTCTCTTGATCCGCAACTAGGCTGCCTTGTTTTCGATGCTCATGAAACAACTCTCCTTTGGCTCGACCGTCCCGTTCGCGCGATTCGGTATTTTCCTGGCCGTTGTCCTGGCGTCGTCCTTCGTTGCGGTATCGACGTCCGCCAAGCTGATCGGCGATTTGGTCGACGTCAGCCAGGAATTTCAGGACCGCGATTCAACGTATTTTGTTGCCGGACCGATCACGAAGTTCGATTCGAAATCGGGCGCAGGCGAGCTCCAATGGCAGCGCTACGTCCGCCAGCCCAGCCTGTCGTTCAACAAACTCGACACGCCCTTCGTCCGTGGCAACTCGACCGAGTTTCCCGCCACGCAATACGACCGCGACCCGAAGCTGCCTTTTGCGATTACGTTCATCGACGCGCGGACCGTGCGGCTGCGCTTCGCTTCGCGGGCGACTCCGCTCCAGGAACGCGAGTCGCTGATGCTCGACGGCAAGTTGCCGAGCGATGACGGCTGGAAAATGACCGAGGCCGACGGCACGATCACGTATACAAGCGTCGGCGGCCGGGTCGAAATCGTGAAAGACCCCTGGCAAATTCGCTTCTACGACGCCGACGGCAAGCTGCTCACGCAGACGCAAACGCTCAGCGACCCGGCCACCTTCTCGGCCCCGACGCCGTTCTCGTTCGTCCGCCGCGCCCGCGACCTTGGCCACAGCATGGCCGCCAGCTTTCGCCTCGCGCCCGATGAAAAGATCTTCGGTTGCGGCGAATCGTTCACGCGGCTCAACAAGCGCGGCCAGAAGATCGTGCTCTACGTCCGCGACGCGATGGGCGCTCAGAGCCAGCGGATGTACAAGCCGATTCCGTTCTTCCTGTCGAGCCGCGGCTACGGCATGTTCGTCCACACGAGCGCACCCACCACATTCGACTTCGGACAGGACTTCGACCAGTCGAACGTGATCTACACTGGCGACGAGGAGCTCGATCTGTTTGTGTTCCTCGGCACGCCGAAACAGGTGCTCGAAGAATACACCGCCGTCACCGGTCGCAGCCCGGTCCCGCCGCTGTGGTCGTTCGGCCTGTGGATGAGCCGGATTACCTACAACAGCGAGGCCCAAGTCCGCGACGTCGCCAAGAAACTGCGCGAGCACCGTATCCCGGCCGACGTGATCCATCTCGACACCGGTTGGTTCGAAACCGATTGGCAGTGCGACTTCAAGTTTGCGAAGTCGCGGTTCCCCGACCCGGCGAAGATGATGTCGGACCTCGCCCGCGATGGTTTCCGCATCAGCATGTGGCAGTTGCCGTATTTCACGAGCAAGAACGCGCTCTTCCCGGAGGCCGCGGCGAAGGGCTACTTCGTCAAGAACGCCGGCGGCGAACTGCCTTTCGAGGACGGCATCGTCGACATGAGCAATCCCGAGGCGCAAGCGTGGTACGAAGGCTTGCTCACGGGGCTGTTGAAACTGAACATCGGGGCGATCAAAGTCGACTTCGGCGAGGACGCGCCGCTCGATGGCGTGTACGCATCGGGCCGCACCGGTTGGTACGAGCACAACCTCTATCCGCTGCGCTACAACAAGATCGTGGCCGACCTCACCGAGAAGATCACCGGCGAGCACGTCATTTGGGCCCGCAGTGCGTGGGCCGGCAGCCAGCGCTATCCGCTCCACTGGGGCGGCGACTCCGAGAACACCGATTCCGCGATGGCTGCCACGCTGCGGGCCGGCTTGTCGTTCGGCCTCTCGGGTTTCACCTATTGGAGCCACGATGCAGGCGGTTTCGTCGGCAAGGCGCCGCGCGATTTGTACCGCCGTTGGTTGCCGTTCTCGGCCCTGTCGTCGCACACCCGCTGCCACGGCGCCCCGCCGCGCGAGCCCTGGGAATATGACGAGGCCTTCACCGACGACTTCCGCCGCACGATGGAGCTCCGCTACAAATTGTTGCCGTACATTTATGCCGAGGCCAAGCACAGCTCCGACCACGGCTATCCGCTCATGCGACCGTTGTTCTTCGAGTTTCACACCGATCCCGCCTCCTGGTTGATCGAAGATGAGTACATGCTGGGCTCGAACCTGCTGATTGTGCCACTCTTCAGCGAGGGCGACTCGCGGAGCGTCTACCTGCCGCCGGGCCAATGGGTCGATTTTCAAACGGGCCAAAGCTATGAGGGCGGCAAGTGGCAGAATATCGCGGCCGGCCCAGTTCCGATCGTCGTCTTGGCGCGAAACGGCTCGGTCATTCCGGTCGCAGCCGTCGCCCAGAGCACCGACCAGATTGATTGGGACGAACTCGAGCTCCGCGTCTTCAGCGCCAGCGGCGATCCCGCCACCGGCCATGTCGCGCTGCCGGAGGGCAATGTCCACGAACTCAAGCTTTCGCGGAATTCCGACGGCAAATTCCAACTCGAGCAGGATCCGCTCGGCGGCGACGTCCGCTGGCGGATCACGAACGCGACCGGCGAGTGAGTCGGCGGCGCGGCCGGAATCCAGCTTGAGGTTCATCGCGGGACCGACCTTGTGGTATAACACCGCTCGGCGTTGGCAGGTCCTACGAATGAACTCCAGCAAGGACTCTCGGCGATGCAACTGGCGATTCTGGTGGCAGGGCTCCTGCTGACGGTCGTGTCGCCACGTGACCCGACCGCCCACGTTCACGATTTCGCCAATCTACTGTCTGCCGAACAGCGGGCGTCGCTCGAAGAACTCGCGCAAGCCGTCGAACGACAGACGACGGCCGAGTTGGCGGTGGTGACCGTCTCCTCGCTCCGCGGCCAGACTGTCGAATCCTACGCGCACGAGTTATTCAACGAGTGGGGCATCGGTCAGAAAGGCGTGAACAACGGCGTGCTGCTACTCGTCGCGCCCACCGAGCGGCGGATGCGGATCGAGGTCGGCTATGGACTGGAGCCATTGCTCACGGATGCGCTCTGCGGCACGATTCGCGATTCTGCGATCATTCCCCGCTTCAAGGCCAACGACTACGCCGGTGGAATCGTCGCCGGTGCCCAGCGATTGGCCGCCGTCTTGCGGTCCGATCCGGCGGCCGCGCGGGGCGATCCCTCGTCTGGCCCGATCTTGGCGCGCACCAGGCGGCACAATGCCCTCTGGGCAAACGGTGCGGCTGGCATCGCTGCGTTGGGGCTCTTGGTCTTGGGATTTCTCACCGCGATTCGGCGACTCTACTCGACGACGGCCTTCTTCACGGTCACCGCGCTGAGCGCCACGTTGCTGGGGCTCGCCGCCTATTTCACGTTCCACACGCCCACGCGTCAGCAACCGATCGCTTGGTTCGGCGGCGCGGCGTTGGCGTCGCTCGCCGGTTGGTGCTTGAATCTCGTCCGCTACCGCCGTTTCGGTCCGCACGGCTGCTCGAAGTGCGGCACGCAATTGGAACTCTTGAGCGAGCAGGAAGACGACCCCAAGCTCTCGTCGGTCCAGCGGCTGGAAGAGAAAATCGGCTCGGTCGACTACGACGTCTGGATCTGCCCCGCCTGCTTGAACCAGGACACGGAGCGGTACATCAAGAACTTTTCTGGTTTCAAGGATTGTCCCGAGTGCAAGGCTCGCACGTTCAAGGAAGACGCACCGGTCGAAATGATGGCCGCGACCACCCTCAGCGAAGGCTCGGCCCGCATCGATGGTCGCTGCGTTTCGTGCAATCACAAGGTGGTGCGGTTCATCACGCGGTCAAAGATTTCGGAGTCATCGAACAGCAGTTCGTCCTTTGGCGGCGGTGGAGGCGGGGGCGGGGGCGGCGGTTTCGGCGGCGGCTCGAGCGGAGGCGGCGGCGCCTCGGGAGGTTGGTGACATGTATTTTACTTATGCCGCAGCCATTCTCTGCGGGATCGTCGTTCTGTGGTATGTCTTGACGTACAACTCGCTCATCGGTGGCCGCAATGCCGTCGATCAGTCCTGGTCGCACACCGAAGTCGAACTGCAGCGTCGGCTCGATCTCATTGGCAATCTGGTCGAGGTGGTGAAGGGTTATGCCAAACACGAGAGCGAGACGTTTCAACAGGTGGCGGCCCTCCGCACCCAAGCCAGGCCGTTCGGCGACGCCGCCACCGCCAACAGCGTTGCCCCGCAGCTCAATCGCTCGATCGGCAAATTGATCGCCTTGGCCGAAAGCTACCCGCAACTCTTGGCCGACAAGAGCTTCCTCAATCTGCAGCACGAGCTTTCGGACACCGAGAACCGCATCGCCGAGCGGCGGCACGCCTACAACCAGACGGTCAACAACTACCTCAACCAACTGATGTCGGTGCCGTCGAACATCGTCGCCGACTTCCATCGCATGCAGCCGCGCTCCTTCTTCGACGTGCCGGACGCCGACGTAGCCCAACCGCCCCAAATCAAGTTCTCATGAAGCACAAACTTACATGAAACGAAACCTATTGCCTCTGATGTTCTTGGCGGCGTTCAGCCTGCTCGCGGTGGCGATCGCGGTCGACTGCGTGCGGCTGGCGGCCGATGCCCGCGACCGAGTCCGCCTGGCCGACGAGGAACTGAAGAAGCATGAAGTGCGTCTGGCGAAGCTGCTGGCCAGCTCGCCGCAACTTTCGCCCGAAGTAGAGTCCGCGATCGCCGCGCACGAGACCGCCGCCGACATACTCGCCCGCCACGCAGCCTACGACGACCTTGTGGCGAGCTTCCGAAAAACGATGTCCGGCTCCATCGACGCCACGAACCAACTCGCGCGCAAATTCATGGACGACACCGCCGGCGCAATCAACCGCCGCGAGATTGCCGAAAAACCATATGAAGACGAATCGGCCGCCTACGAGACTTACTTGGCAAGCTGGCGCGGCCAAATCGCCCGCATGTTTTCCCCAGCCGCACGGACCGACTTCAAAGCGGCTGGATAAATGTCATCGCACGTTTTGGGTGGCACGTCCCTGAGGCTCGGCGAAGGGCGTGGTGTAGCGAGAACTTATTCTCCACGCCCATCGCCGGAAGCTCTGGGCGTGCCACCCAACTTCTGCTACCTCAGCGCATGACCGCCGAGTACCACCAGCTCCGCCAGTGCGTTCCGCCATTTTGTAATGTGCCTTCGCCGCGTTTCGCTGCCCTGAAGGGGCTAAATACCATAGCCCAGGGCAAGTCCGGGCGAGTTCCACGAGCCCTGACGCCGCCCTGGGTACGCATTCCCAAAAACATTCCTCGGCCGAGCAACCCGAGCCGCCAACGTGCCCGCATCACCGAGGCCGAAACCACAACCGGCACAACCAACAAGCCGCCCCTGTTTCCGTGAAAGAAACCCTCCCCGCTCCGATTCTCAACAATCCCAACTTTGCCGACTCCATCGACACCGGTCACACTTCAGACAGCACGCTGCTCCAGGACGCTCGCACAGCGTCGTTCGATCAATTTGATTCTCGTCCCCTTTAATTCATCCTCGCAGCGGAACCAGGCACGACTCGGATCAGGCCTTTTCCATCACGTGTCCCCGTTGATTCGGCCGACTTGATTGCTGGCATTAGCGTGATTTCAAATCGGCTAATTGTTCGCACCAGTTCGCTGATATCGATTGATCCTCCATAAGTCGATAGCTGGATATGATCGATCGTATCGTAGTGTTCTCGCCCCAGTGGGTTCACGACTGGCACTTGGCAAGAACCGAGTCGGCCTGGCATGTACATCAGTATCTCGAAATGCTGCTTTCCCTCTGAGTCTTTTTCTTTGAGAACAATCCACGAGAATGAGGCCCAGATTGGAAGTCCAGTTGCCGCTACTCCCGCGGCCTCTCCGTCCATATGTTGGATGTAATGTCGAAAATCCGGCACGTGAGATGTAGCGCGCAAGAACAATTCCACTTCTGGAGTGCGCTTAATTCCTGGTGCGAACTGAACGAGTGTATGGAGCCGCTTCGCCAAATCAATAATTGTCCAACAGTCCGCAACCAGAAGGTCCCACAAATCACCCGTTTCACTTGTATCTTCTTTCATCGTAGCAATAAGACGCGCGTACACTTCGCGCACGAATCGAAACGAATACTCGATTCCATCAAAGTACAGCTGCTGTTTTCGTTCCAGACTTATTGTCTTGCCTGCTACAGCGAAATTATAGCAATTTGACGGCGCGCTTCCTGGCGAGGGAAAAGGGGGGCATTCTGAGGGAATAAGGGGACACTCTGCTTCTACCGAAGTTCGAATTGTCCCTCCGACGTCCGCCCTTACGAAACCCGATCGGCCGGCGCTTGCCAGCTTGCGGCGTGAAGAGTTGCTCCAACAGCGCGAACACGTGTCGAAATTGTTGGTCGACGATTCCCTCCCAATCTTTGCGATCAACGGTTGTGATCTCAAACGCGTATCGATGATGGGATAGCGGAAGTTCTGGTTTCTAATAAGAAGAACATCCCCTTCGCTCCCTTCCCATCTCCGCCTCGAACGAGGAACACTGATCTCCACTTATTGCCACTTATTCCGATCAGCGAAGATTAGCGCCGATTAGCGTTCCTAACCACTTCACAATGAATTCCCCGTCGTGTCGTCGAGCCGTCGTGGTGAACATTGACTCCCCGCCCCCACCCATCCCTCCTTGAATCGCGCTCGAATCGAGTAATATACACAAATCCACTAATCGTAAGTCCAAGCAGCCAAACGACTTCCGCACAAAATCGCGTTTTTGCAGAAAATGAGCCACCCCTTTTGATAAGATGAACCTCGCACGATCGCGTGTGAGGCCACCACCTCCGCGGCGTGAGGCAATTTCCTCCGCCAGCGTGAGGCCGTTTGAAAATTCCTCCGCGATCAGGCAGAAGTCAGCTCTTTGAAAACTGAATAAAGCTGTTAGCTCTTAGCCGTTAGCTATTGGCCTGTGCTCACACTGTGCGCCGACTGCGCTCCCCTTCCTTGGTCATTGGGATTTGGTCATTGGTCATTTCCCCACGGGGACGTGGAGCATGACTCTATCGGACAATTCGAGGTCGTATTTTGTCGTTCACCAGATTCGTTTCGCTCGAGTTGTTACGTCGCATCCGCGACCGCCAGGCGACAAAACGGGCGCCAATTGTCGCCTCGGAGCATGTTTTCGCGGGGACGAGGTTTTGCAATCCACGAGCCAGCAACGACTTGCGACAGACCGAAAAATATCCTCCCGACAAAACGCAAGAAACCTCGAGCCTGGGCAGCTGTTGTCGCGTCGCGTCGAAGTACCATACGACAAATCGCGTCGGCGGCAGAAGACGCTATTCCCGCCGCACCAGCCGCCAGCAGGCGTGGATTCGCTCATTGCGGAAGTCTTCGGGGATCGTCTGCTGCGTGACGTCGCGGATCGTGTATTCGGTGAGCGACGCTTCATCGAGCTTGAAGCGGCGAAAATTGGTGCTGAAGTAGACCACACCGCCCGGCACGATGTGGCTTGCCAGCCGTCCGAGCAAATCGGCGTGGTCGCGCTGCACGTCCCAAACGTCTTCGGCGTCTTTCGTATTGGAAAACGTCGGCGGGTCGACGACGGCGAGGTCCCACATGTCACGCGGTTTAAGGGCGTCGAGAAACTCACGAATGTCGATCTGCACGAGCCGGTGCTCCAGGTTGGTGAAGCCATTGAGCGCCAGGTTTTCTCGCGCCCAGTCGATGTAAGTGGCCGATTTGTCGATGGTGGTGGTCGAAACCGCACCGCCGGCCGCCGCATACACGCTGAACGAACCCGTGTAGGCGAACAGGTTCAACACGTGTTTGCCCGCTGCCGCTTCGCGGACCATTTGCCGCGTGAGGCGATGATCGAGAAACAGCCCCGTGTCGACGTAGTCCGACAGATTGACGATGAACTTGAGCCCGCCCTCGTGCACCACGAATCGCGCCCGCCGCTCGTCGACGCGCTGGTATTGCGCCGTCCCGCGCTGCCGGTCGCGGTGCTTGAGGAACACGCGGTCGCGCTGCACTTCGAGCACTTCGCCGGCCGTGCGGGCCATCAGGTCGAGCCAGTCGGCATGTTGGGCGGGCGAGCGGTCGTGCGGCCGCATGAACTCCGCCAAGTGCAACGCATCCTCGTAGCGATCGACCACCAGCGGCACATCCGGCACGTCGCGCTCGTAGAGCCGATAGCAAGTAATGCCGCGCTTGGTCGGCCAGCGGCGCAGGTGCCGGGCGCGGTTTTGCAAGCGATTGGCAAACTCCTCGGCCTGCCGCTTCGATGCATCGAGCAAGCCACCGAACGCCGGCACAGGCGGAGAAGGGAGGGCGAGGCTCCCGCCGAGCCGTTCCTGATTCGGCTCAGCGGGAGCTTCGCCCTCCCGTTCAGCTGCCGCCCGGCCCGGCTGCCCCGGCCGCGGACCATGGAATTGATAGTAAGTGCATTCGATCGGCCCGTTGTAGAGCTTGCGCCGCCGATCGGCCTGCTGACCGACCAGCGCTTCGAGGTCGCGGCGCGCGGAGAGAATGTAGTGCGACCAGGTCGGCAGTCGCCGCAACACGATCGGAAACGATTTGTAGAGCGCTTCGATCTCGGCATCATCGCCCATCCGCTCGCCGTACGGAGGGTTCGTCACGATGCAACCATACTCGGCCTTGGCCCGCAGCTCGGCGAACGGCCGCTCCTGCCAATGGATGTCGCCCGCCACGCCCGCTTGCTCGGCGTGGTAGCGGGCAAGGCTGAGCGCTTCCGGATCGACGTCGTAACCCAAGAGCCGCTCCTCGAGCGCCGGCCGCACCAGGTCGCGGGCTTCTTCCCGCGCCAGTTCCCAATGACTCGCTGCGAGCGTCGGCCACGTTTCGGCCGCGAAATCGCGCTTCAACCCTGGCGCGATGTTGCGGCCGATGAGCGCCGCTTCGATCGGGATCGTGCCTGTGCCGCAGAACGGATCGGCGAGCACTCGCCCCGGCCGCCAGAACGAGAGCTGCACCAACACCGCCGCCAGCGTTTCACGCAACTGAGCTTCGCCCACCAGCCGGCGATAACCGCGCTTGTGCAGCCCAACGCCGGTCGTGTCGAGCGTGAGCATCGCCAAATCATCGCGCAGGCTGACCTCGATCGACGCGAGCGGCCCGGTCTCCGGCAGATGCTCGGTGTGGTGCGCTTCCTGCAATCGCTTCACGATCGCGCGTTTCACGATCCGTTGACAGGCGGGCACGCTCGACAACTGCGAGCCATGCGAACGGCCATCGACGGGGAACTCGGCATCGCGGGTGAGCCACTTTTCCCAAGGAAGCGCGGCAACGCCATCGAAGAGCACCCCAAAATCGGTCGCCGGAAAGGTGCCCATGTGAATCAGCACACGCTCGCCAGCCCGCAGCCACAGATTCGTCCGCGAGATGGCGAGCTCGTCGCCGCGAAACAAGAGCCGCCCTGGCGTCACGGTGCGGGCTTCGTAACCGAGCGCTGCCAATTCGCGCTTGACCACGGCCTCGGTGCCGCTGGCTGCGGTGGCGATCAATTCCAGCTGGTGATCAGTGGCCGCAGGCTCAGGCGAA
>JANNTD010000028.1:0-23188 GCA_031403315.1 Planctomycetota bacterium | reverse complement strand
GGTGAATGCCTGCGAACCGCTCTCGCAGACGTTTCTCGAGTGGCTTCACCAGGGCGCGATCTCGCTCGCCTCGCGCGAGCAACTCGACAACCTGATCTTCGTGATCAACTGCAATTTGCAGCGGCTCGACGGCCCGGTCCGCGGTAACGGTAAGATCATTCAGGAACTCGAAGGCACGTTCCGCGGTGCCGGCTGGAACGTCATCAAGGTCATCTGGGGTTCGGATTGGGATTCGCTCTTGGAACAGGACGAGACCGGTTTGTTGCAGCAGCGGATGATGGAAGTCGTCGACGGCCAGTACCAGAGGTACGTCGTCTCGGGCGGCGACTACATCCGCAAGGATTTCTTCGGCAAGTATCCCGAGCTGCTCGAATTGGTGAAGAACTACTCCGATGAGAAACTGCAAAAGATGCGCCGCGGTGGGCACGATCCGGAGAAGGTCTACGCGGCCTACAAGTCGGCTGTCGAGTGCAAGGGCAAGCCGACCGTGATCCTCGCCAAGACGATCAAGGGCTATGGGCTCGGCGAAGGAGGCGAAGGCCGCAACGTCACGCACAATCAGAAAAAGCTCAACGAGCAGGAGCTCCGCGAGTTCCGTTCGCGGTTCGGCATTCCGATCTCGGACGAGCGTGTGGCCGAAGCTCCCTTCTACGTGCCGCCGGCCGACAGCCCGGAAATGATCTATCTCCGCGAGCGGCGGGCCGCGCTCGGTGGGCCGGTGCCGTCGCGGGTGCTGAAACCGGTGACCATGGAAGTGCCGAAGCTCGCCGAATACGAAAAGACGATGGCCAAGCTGGTGAGCAAAGGTCCGGACAAGGCCATGTCGACGACGATGGGCTTCGTCCGGCTGCTGACGGACCTGTTGCGCGACAAGAAAATCGGCAAGCAGATCGTGCCAATTTGCCCCGACGAATCGCGGACCTTCGGCATGGAAGGCCTGTTCCGCCAGATCGGCATCTACGCCCACGCCGGCCAATTGTACGAGCCGGTCGATTCCGATCAGATCGCCTTCTACAACGAGGCGAAGGACGGCCAGCTGTTGGAAGAGGGCATCACCGAAGCCGGCTCGATGTCGTCGTTCATCGCCGCGGGGACATCCTACTCGGCGCACGGCGTGAACATGATTCCGATGTTCATCTACTATTCGATGTTCGGCTTCCAGCGGATCGGCGATCTCGTTTGGGCGGCAGCCGACTCGCGGGCCAAGGGCTTCATGCTCGGCGGGACAGCGGGCCGAACGACGCTCAACGGCGAAGGCCTGCAACATCAAGACGGCCACAGTTTGCTCAACGCGATCGCTTTCCCCACCGTTCGCGCGTACGACCCCGCTTATTCCTACGAAACCGCGGTGATCGTCTTCGACGGCCTCAAGCGGCTGTACGAAGAGGGCGAGACGGCGATCTACTATATCACGCTCGAAAACGAAAACTACGACATGCCGGAAATGCCGCCGGGCTGCGAAGAAGGCATCATCCGCGGCATGTACAAGGTAAAAAGCGTGGAGGCGGGCGGGCAGCATCGCGTGCAGCTCTTCGGCAGCGGCGCGATCTTGCGCGAGGCGCTGCGGGCCCAAACGATTCTCGCCGAGAAGTTCCAGGTGTCGAGCGACGTGTGGAGCGTCACCAGCTACACGCAACTGCGGCGCGACTCGCAAGAGTGTGAGCGATGGAACATGCTCAACCCGAATCAGCCGGCCCGGGCGTCTTATGTCGAACAGCAACTGATCGGCGTCGACGGCCCCTGCATCGCTTCGAGCGACTATGTGCGGGCGGTGGCCGAGCAGATTGATCCCTGGGTGCCGGGCGGCTTGTTCGCGCTCGGGACCGACGGCATGGGCCGCAGCGAAAACCGGGCCACATTGCGGCGACACTTCGAAGTCGACGCCGAGTGCATCACGATCGCCGCGCTCTACCAGCTCAAGAAGCAAGGCAAGTGCGACGGCGCTTGCGTCGCCCGCGCGGTGGCCGAGCTGGGAATCAACCCCGACAAGCAATCCGCATTGTATGCTTGACGTAGCATCAACCCGCCAACGGCAATCGGTTCACCACAGAGACACAGAGTACACGGAGAAATCGAAAGACAATGGATTGGTTTGTGTTCGATGAATTTGATTTCATTCTTCTCTGTGTCTCTGTGGTGAATCTTCAATTGACTGAGTAAGCAATGGCCAATCAAATCAAGCTGCCCAATTTGGGCGAGAATATCGAATCCGGCGACGTGCTCTCGATCCTGGTGAGCGAGGGCGACACCGTCACGAAGAATCAGGATCTGATCGAGGTCGAGACCGACAAGGCGACCATGCCGGTGCCGAGTCCGGCGGCCGGGAAGATCACCAAAATTCTCATCGCCGAGGGAGACACGGTGAAGGTCGGCGCGGCGCTAATGGAGATCGACTCTGCCGGCAGCGAGAATGGCGCGGCGAAGACCGAAGAGAAGCCGGCCGCGAAGAAAGCGGAGCCAAAGAAGGAAGCGCCCGCTGCTCCTCCGAAGCCGGCGAAGAAGAAATCGCCGGAACCCGAGATCGACGAAGAGGAAGCCGACGAACCGGAACCGGCTCCCAAGGCGCCACCGAAAAAGTCGGCACCCGCGCCACGCGTGAAAGTCGCTGAGCCGGTGGACGACGAACCGGGCGATGGGCAGGCTGCGTCGGCGGCCGGTCCGGCGGTGCGGCGGCTCGCCCGACAATTGGGCGTCGACTTGCGACTCGTGCGGCCCTCGGGCGATGGCGGACGAATCACGACCGACGACGTGCAGGCGTTTGTCCGCGAGACGAACGAAAACGTGGCCGCCGGCGCGCCGCGCGGCGTGACCCCGCCGGGTCAGCCCGCGACCGACGATCATGGTGGGGTTCGCGTCGAGAAGATGTCGCGCATGCGGCAGGCCATTGCCCGTAACATGGTCCTCTCGTACACGACGATCCCGCAGCTCACGAACTTCGATGATGCCGACGTCACCGAACTCGAAGACATGCGGCAGCAGAGCAAAGACGACTATGCCTCGCGGGGCATCAAGCTCACGACGATGCCGTTTCTGATCAAGGCGGTGGCTTCGTCGCTCAAGAAGCATCCGGTGGTCAACGCGTCGGTCGACATGGAGAACCACCAGGTCATCTACAAGGAATACGTGAACATCGGCGTCGCGGTCGACACCGAGCGCGGACTGTTGGTGCCGGTGCTGCGGAGCGCCGACCGCAAGAGCATCGCCCAAATCGCGGCCGAGCTCGACCGGCTCGCCCAAATGGCCCGCGACGGGGAGCTCGCGCTCGACGACATGAAGGGCGGGACATTTTCGATCAGCAACCTCGGCGCAATCGGCGGCACGTATTCGACGCCGATCATCAATCCGCCGGAAGTGGCGATCCTCTTGGTGGGCCGTTCGCGGATCGTGCCGCAGGTGATCGGCGACGCGGTCGAGGGGCGGCTGATGATGCCGCTCTCGATCACGTACGATCACCGCGTGGTAGACGGCGCGGCAGCGGCGCGGTTTCTCAATGAGGTGAAGGGGTATTTGTCGGCGCCGGGGCGGCTGTTATTGGCACCCTAAAGGCAGGGCCGCTGGCGGGAACTGATCTATTGGCAGCAGTGCTAACTGTCGATACACTAAATAGTTAGGCAGCCGTTGACTGCGTGGTCTTTGAACAAACGCCACCGGTTTGAACGTATAATCAAGTGGTGCCTGATCTTGAAAGTGCGCTGCTTTAGCGAAAGTCATTATGACGGGTTTAGGCGACAGCCTCGTCAGGTTCTGTAATCCACCTGCCGTTGAGACCCTGGAAGGGGTCTTCTTTCGTCCATTGCAGGGATTCACTTCGGCTCATCAGGGTCTGCTTTGGGCCACTCATTTCCGATCGAAATTCCCGACTGTTGAAGAGAAGAGTTGCCTTGAAGAAGTGATCGAACGTTTTGGCGACGAAGTCGCAACCGCGCGTGCGGCAGGCATCCGAATAAGCGACAGGCCCGAATCGCCTCGCTTATGGGCAAAGTCCGTCGACGGTAGGCGCACGATTCAAATTCAGCGAAACGCTTTCGTGGCCAATTGGTTGCGCGAAAATGAGCAATCATATGTGAGTTACGAGACAAGGCATAAGGACTTCACCGCGAGATTACGGTCTTTGACGCAGTTTCTTGAACAGGAAGGATTGGGAGTACTTGAACCGACGAGCTGCATGATGACATACGTTAATCACATTGACATTGAGTCGCTTGGAATAGAACCGAGGCAAGCCGCTGAAGTGTTTACGTTCTTTCGAAACGAAACGAATTTTGAGTGGCTCCCGTTGCCAGATCAGCTGGCAATTAATCTGTCGTATCCCATGCCCGACAACCGTGGTCGGCTACACTTGGAAATTAATCCGGCGGTGAAGTCGACGAATGACAAACGACGGTTTGTCATGCAATTCGCACTAACTGCGCGCGGCAGGCCAGAGGCTAAGACGATCGAAAGTGCACTTGAATGGCTCGACATGGGGCATGAATGGATCGTGCGAGGGTTCGTAGATTTTACGCAGAAACATTGGCATTCCATTTGGAAGCGAGAAATATGAGCGGCACAGCAACAATTACGCCAGAACCAATTTCGATTTCCGGATTTCGGTCAGAAGGCGCGACAATCACCGAGCATGATTACTTGCCAATTGAATTGAGTTTTCGCAAACCTCGATCCCGCTTCAGGTCAGCATGGTTAGACGAGATAGTGGACCAAATTGATCGACTGGCTCGGTTACCAGCTGGATGGGACTCATATGGCGCCGATCGTCCAGACGCTGAGATTATTTCGGCTTCACGTAGGTTGATTGAATGCATAGCCGATCCATTTCGAGGCCTGTCGCGGCCCACGATTGTCACGGCGACACGACGTGGCGGAATTCAATTCGAATGGGGTGTTCACGATGGTGCATACTTCGAGTTGGAAATCGTGAGTCCGACAAGCGTCGAGTATCTTTTCGTAGATCGGCCGCAACGCATCGAGGTCGAAGACTCTGCGGACATTCAAATCGATAGCGATCTCATCGATAAGGTGGATAGGTACATTCGGAACGCCGCTCAGGGTTGTTAGGTCATTGTAGGCATCCCGGAGAATCCAGGGATGAGTGGCGTCGATCCAAGCCAATCTGATTATGTTGATGGCGACGAGGTCGTGTATCGCAGAGTTCCTTCCGAACCTCCGTTTCACACGCCAAAGGACTGGTTGTCTACGGCGAATTTTGATTTGGATTCGCGTCGCAATGAACTCGGAATTTCCGTCTATCGAAGCAATTATCGATCTGTAGAGGAAGTTCTTGCAGCGCCAGATGCGTTACCAGGCAGTTTCATCGTAAGCGCGATGGTCCGCGAAATCCGAAATCTAAAAAATGGTAATGGCGAGCCGCTTCAACTGGATGTAATCCTCGCCGACGAAGATGGCGCGAATCCCGGACACGCCGAAATCAGAACGCCGGTGCCCGGTCGCCTGAGTCGAGCGGCGAGAAAGGCTCTTCGAGATCTTTTCGCGAAATCGCGGACTGAAACGTAAGTTAAACTATTGCTTCAGCCCTTCGAGCGGGAAGCACAACACCGGGATCGCCATCGACGCGACGCCGAGGATCCAGCGGAAGTCGTCCATCTCGACCGTGTCGTCGGCGGTGGGCGGATGGTGGATGCCCATGATGATCACGAGGATCAGCATCGGCGTCCAGATCGCGGCCTGCTCGAGGTTGAGCACCACGTACGCAATGGCGACGATCGTGAACGCGCGGGCCAGCTTGTAGGCGTCGCGGCCGAACAGCGCGTAGATCACGTGGCCGCCGTCGAGCTGGCTCACCGGCAGCATGTTCAGACCGGTGATCAGCATACCGACCCAGCCGGCCATGAAGTATGGATTCAGTTGTGAGACGGAGACCCAGGCCGCCCGGTCCGCCCACTCGGGCCGAAACCATTCGATCATCCAACGGACGATCACGGGATTATAGAGCTGAATGTCTTGCGGCGGCGGGGGCGTCGAGAGATCGAGCTGCATCACGCCGACATAGAGAATCGGGAACGCCACCGCGAGGCCCGCCAGCGGCCCGGCCACGCCGATGTCGAAAATCTGTTTGCGGTTGGCCCGCATGCCGTCCATGCTGATTACCGCGCCCATCGTGCCGATAAGACTAAACGGCACGGGAATGCAGAGCGGGTAGCTGGCCGGAATATGGTAGCGGACCGTCTGCAGGAAGTGGCCCATCTCGTGCGTCAAGAGAATGGCGATCACGGCGCCCATGTAGGTGAGGCCTTGCTCCCAGTTGGTCGTCACCGCGTGCCACATCTGGTCGCTGGTGCCAAATTGCTGCGGCTTCCAATCGGCGGCGCCCACCCAATAGGTCGACAAGCAGGTGGCGACGAAGAGCAGAATGGGTATCACGCGGCGGCGCTTGGGCCGCGAGTGGAGATGGGCCGCGGTAAGTTGTGCGTGCTGAGGAGGTTTCGCAGCGCGCTCGACCGTGACAGCAGTCGACGCAAGTACGGTTGAAGTGGCGGGGACTGGAGTTGGCGGCGACGGTTCCGGCGGTCGCGGCTCAGAGGGAGGCGTCGTGCTCATTCAATCAATCGTAGCAGAAGGCGCGTAAGCGAGTAAGTGAGTAGGCAGTCCGTGGGGATTTCAACACCTACTCACTTATTTTTTACTAACCTACTCACCTAAATCTCAATACTTTTCACCGTATTCGTGTTGCACGAGCGGGCGGCGTAGAGGCAGCGCTCCGCACTTTCTACGAGTCGCCAGGGATCGAAGTTCTTGGGTACGGCCGCGACCGTAACGACGCCGGCACTAATCGTGGCAGTGTGGACTGCCGGCGATGCGTCGTCATGTTCCATTCGGTCGCCCAAATCGGCAAGCACCTCATTGGCCAGCCCAACCGCTTGCCGCCGCTCGCAGTTGGGAAGAATCGCCGCGAGTTGGACAGCGGTGATCGGGAGCACCACGGCATCACCGCCGTACGACCGACACACGCGGTCGAGCGCTTGCCGCAAGAGCAGCGTAGCGTCGTTGTCGGCCGTCGCCAGCACATTCGGGCAGTTCGTTTCCACGAGCAGCAGGCTCAGCTCTTGCCGTCGTGCGCGGCAGAGTGGCACAGCGGCCGACAACCGGCTCAAGAGCGCCACGATGCCGACCCCATCGTCGCCGCTCGTTTCCGCTGCGACCCGCTCGCCTTGCGTTCGTTCGTGCGGCGCGTGCCATTGATTCCACTTAGGGGCCGGCTCGGCGACCACTTCGCACTGCTGTTTACCCTCGAGAAAGGCCTTCATGGCAAGGGTCAGCTCCTGTGCTTCGTGTAAAAGTTCCGTGTAGACCTCGTCTTCGGAGCGATGCTGATTGAACTGGCTAGCCAACTCTTCGCTGAGCGACGCCATTCGCTCGTGCGCCGCGGTCAGTACCTCGACGTAGTTTTGATCGCCCGAAAGTTCGACGGCCAGCGCGCACGCCAGTTGCTCGACTTGTGGCTGCAATTTCTCGACGAGCACCTGCAGTCGGCCTTTCGTCAGATCGCGATACGCACCGCCCGCTTTCAGCAGCTCGGGGAGCACGTTGACGCGCCGCTGACCGACCAATTCTGCGAGGAGCTCCGCGAGGTGCAAAATCCGCGCTAGGTCGGCGTCGACGGAGATCGTGCGAGCCAGTCGGTCCATTTGCTTGGGTGCGGCCACGGCGTCGATCAGCCGCACGGGCAGGTGCCATTGCTTCATCAGCGCAGCGCTCAGCTCGACGTGATCGAAGCCCAAGCTGTCGCGTTCGAGCGCCGCCAGGTCGGACCGCCCGTGAATCACTCCGGTGAGCAGCTTGGCATACGGTTCGCCCAACTCGCGCAGCAGGGCCAGGATGCCGATACCTTGCATCAAGCCGGCGATGAATGCTTCGTCGCCGGGAACATGCCACAACTCGGTGGCAAGCTGTCGGGCGGCGACGGCCCGCGTTAGCGTCGTCCGCCAGTACCACTCGAGCTGCTCGGCCGCCATCTCGGCAAACAGCTCGTCCGGCAAGCTGAATCCGAGCACCAACAATCGCAACGGCTTGTTGCCCAAGACCGTGAGCGCCTGGTTCAAATCGGCCACTTCCCGCCGCATGCCAAAAAACGAACTGTTCACGACACGGAGGATTTTGCAGACGAGCGCCGGATCCTGCTCGAGCAGCTCTTTGAGCACACGCGGATCGACTTGCGGCTCGCTGGTCAGGCGGACGATTTCGAGCGCCACGGTCGGGCGGCTGTAGAGGGCCGCAGCGCGGGCGGCGATCTGCTCGACGCGGGAGGCGATGTCGTTCATGGTCGCTGGGGCGGTAAGGGGAACCAACGGTGGGAGGTAGCGCAAGTTTAGCTCACCACACGCACGATGCGATTAGCTAGCACGATCGGCAGAGCCGTTATGGCCGGCCCCCAGCACGATCGACAGACGCGGTAGGTGGATCGGCCGGAAGACGTTAGAATCGCCTCCTGCGGGATGGAACCCCCGTGCGGCCTCGAAGGGAATTTTGGCGATGAACGAACGACAATTTCTTTGGCACTTCGCCGCGGTGTACTTCGCAGCAGTGTGCTGCCTGCTCGCGGACGTCGCCCGCGCGGAATTGCCGGCGGTGATCGCCAGCGACATCCCAGTCACCGTCGGCCAGACGATGCAAAACGACGCGTCGCTCGCCGACGTCGTGTTCGTGGATCGCGCGACAGGCTGGGCGGTCGGCGACCGCGGCGTGATCTGGCACACGGCCGACGGCGGCACGACCTGGCAGCTCCAAGCATCGGGCGTTACCTGTCGGCTGGCTTCGATTTGCTTCGTGGATCGATCGCGCGGCTGGGTCGCCGGCGGCGCAATGCAGCCCTATTCGCGTGCATCGCGCGGCGTCCTGCTCGCCACGAGCGACGGCGGCGCAACTTGGACCGAGGTTGAACAGTCGACGCTGCCGGCAATTTCGCGCGTCCGATTTTTCGACGCCCAGCGCGGCATCGCAGCGGGTGGCGCGAATCCACTGTTTCCCTCCGGTGTGTTTACGACGCAGGACGGCGGCAAAACCTGGCAGGCGTTGCCGTCCGACGCGAACGGCCAGTGGCTCGCCGCCGATTTTCCCGACGCTGAAACCGGTGCAGTGGCCGGGTCGGCGGGTCGATTCGCCACGCTGATGCGACGGCGTGTCGTCCACTCGCCATCGGCCGTATCGAGCTCTCGTGCCTACCGCGCGCTACGGCTTGCGCCGCCGACCGAGGGCTGGTTGGTCGGCGACGGCGGGCTGGTGATGTTGACGCACGACTTGGGCAGCAGTTGGCAGACGCCGCTTGGCGAATTGCCGGACTTCGTGCGCGAGAATTTCGATTTCCAAGCCGTTGCCGCCGCCGGGCAGCAAGTCTGGGTCGCCGGCTCGCCGGGCACGCGCGTGTTTCGTTCGTCCGATGGCGGGCACACTTGGCAACCGTTTGCCACCGGCCAAAACGCACCGCTTCGCGCGATAGCGTTTGTCGATGAGCGCACCGGGTTTGCCGTCGGCGATTTGGGCACCATCCTCGCCACCGGCGACGGTGGTCGCAGCTGGCAGGTGCAGCGCCGAGGTGGCGAGCGCGCGGCGCTGTTCGTGGCGCTGGCCGGCGAAGACGATGTGCCGCTTGAGCTCATCGGAAAAGTCGGCGCCGAAGAAGGCTATCTTACGGCGGTAAGTCTCTTGCATCCGGCACTGTACGCGACGGACGGGCGAACGCGGGAGGCCTTGCTACTCGCCGGGGCCACGACGACAAATGTCGCCTGGCAGTTTCCGCTGCCACCGGATGATGCGGCCCGCACGCCTGAAGAATTGCTCGCCGAACTCAATCGTGCGAGCGACGGCCGCGCGGTCGAGCTGCTCAATCGCTACTGGGTGCGCGAGCTGCGATTGTGGCGGCCCGAAGTGGTCGTCACGCATCCCGGTGTGCCGATTTTCAGCGGCCCGCTCGCGTCGTTGGTCGAGCAACTGGTGACCGAATCCGTCAAGTTGGCCGCCGATCCGAACCAGTTCCCCGAATTGGCGACCGATGTCGGCCTCGGCCCGTGGCAAGTCAAACGCGTCTTCGGATTGCTGCCGCCGGGCTCGCCGGGCGACGTACGGATCACCACCGGCCAGTTTGCGCCGCGGCTCGGTGCAACCCTTGCCGATTGGGCCGAGTCGCCGCGACGCTTGCTCAGTTTGGAGCCCAACTACGCACCGGAGATGGTCGAATTGCAGCGGCTGATTGATCCAGCGCCTTCCGATTCGCCCCATCTATTCGCCGGCATTCACCTCACACCAGGCGGCGACGCGCGGCGGCGATTGGCAAATTTGCCGGAGGGCGACGTCGAAAAGCTGCGCCGCCTGGCCACGCGTCGCCGACAGATGCGGATGCTCATCGAACGAACGCAAGGCAACGCGGCTTGGGCTGCTCAGGTGTCACATCTCACCGACGACCTCGACCCCGCCAGTGCCGGCGAGCTGCTGTTCGAGCTGGCCGAGGGCTACCGCGCGGTGGGGCAGCTCGATCTGGCGGCCGACACCTACACCTCGCTCGCCCGCCGCTGGCCCGAACATCCGCTGGTGGAGCCGGCACTGGCGTGGCTCGTGCAGTTCTACTCGAGTAGCGAAACAGCCCAGCGGCTCGCCAACCGCGCTGCCACGAACTATCGTCCGACGGCTGCCGTGCAGCCTTCCGCCAATGCGGTGCAGCAAGCGAGCGCCGCGCTCCACGTCGATGCCGCGCCGGTGATCGGTCTCGCGCGCGACAATCGGCTCGAGCGGGCCCGCGCGCTAGGACAGTATTTGGAAGCGGCCCGGCCGTCGCTCTATGCGGAACCGAGCATTCGCTTTCCGCTCGTCGTGGCGCAGCGGCAGCTCGGCTTCGGCAATCCGGCCCAGCGATACTTCATCGCGCTCCGCTCGCTGCCGGAGAGCGATCCGTGGCGCCGCTGCGGACAAACCGAGGAATGGTTCGCCAAGTCGGAAGGACTACCGCCGCCCAAAAAACTCGGCACCTGCCGCCGCATCGCCGAACGGCCACACCTCGACGGCAAGCTCGACGAACCGCTCTGGGAGTCGGCCGATCGCTTGCGTCTTCGCGGCGACGACGACGTAGGACGGGCAATCCTGCCGGTCGCTGAGACGGACAAGATTGTCCATCCTACAGTCCGCTTTTCCTACGACAGCGAGTTCCTCTATCTCGCCATTGAATGTCCGCAAGCGAAGGGTTGCGACTACACCGCCAATGTTCGGCCGCGGCCGCGCGATGCCGATCTGTCGGCGCACGATCGCGTCGTGGTGCGGCTCGACGTCGACCGCGACTACACCACCGCGTATGAACTCGCGATCGACCACCGCGGCTGGACGCGCGACGCCTGCTGGAACGACGCGACTTGGAACCCGACGTGGTTCGTCGCGGCGGCGGCTGATGAATCGACCTGGACGGTGGAAGCCGCGATCCCGCTCGCCCAGCTCACCAATGAGCCGCCCGACACGAAGCACGTCTGGGCCGCGTCGTTGGTGCGAAAGATCCCCCGCGTCGGCGACGAAACCTGGTCCGGCGACGCGATTTCCGACGACTCGCCCGACCAGTATGGGCTGCTGATCTTCGATTAGCGAGCCGGGGCGTCCCCGCCCCCGAGTTGAAGTGCAGTCCGGGCGCAAACTCCAACGCCGGCAACCCGTGCGACCAAGTCCGACCCCGCCGCGCGCGGCAGCAACTACCATCGAGCAGCGAGTGCCGGTCCCCTGCGATACCAACCGTCGGGGCCGAGGACGGCCCGGCTCGCCAGCTGCATTCCGTACGCACGGAATATTTCTCCTTCGCAGCGATTGACAACCGGTATTCTAATTCGTTAGAATACGAGCCGACCGCTGCGAACTCGAAAGGAATCAGTCATGGCCCGACCTGCCAGTCTACATCCGACCGACGTTGAACTCGAAATCCTCCGCGTGCTCTGGGAGCAAGAGTCGGCCACGCTCGGCGAGGTCTGCGCCGCCCTCCGCCGCGAGCGGCAAGTCGCCACGACCACCGTGGCCACGATGCTCGGCGTGATGCTCGAGAAAGGACTCGTGCGGCGAAAGAAGGCCGCGCGCGGGCATCAATGGTCGGCGGCCGTCACCCACGCCGCCGCCGCCAAAGGCATGGTCGGCAAACTCGTCGACGGCGTCTTCGACGGCTCGGCCAGCCGGCTGGTCACGCACTTAGTCGAAGGCGGAAAACTTTCTAACGGCGAGCTCGCCGAGTTGCGTACGCTGATTAATTCTCACTCCAACAATGTCTCACGCAAAGGCGCCAAGGCGCAAAGGTAACGACAGCGAGATCAAACCATGCACGCTTTCCGATGGTTCGAAGGTGTCGATGTTTGGCATGTCGTCGGCTGGACAATGCTGCATTATCTGTGGCTGGGCACACTCGTGGGCCTGGCGGCGGGCGCGTGTCGCCTGGTGCTGCGACGGGCGCCGGCGAACGTGCGGTACGTCGCGGCGCTCGTTTGTTTGGCGGTACTTGCGGCGTTACCCGTGGCGATCGCTGCGTGGGCCGGCGCTAAGCCGCAAGCGGCGCTCGTGGCCGAGAGCTTGAGTTTGGCGTTGCCCGCTGAATTTGGCCCATCAGCCCCCAGCTCTGCCGGGGGTCAAACCGGCGCGGCGCACGAAAACGGCCCAATTGAAATCGCGCCCGTAAACAACATCGAAGCGAATCTCGTGCCGGACCCTGGAGAAAACCCCCGGCAAAGCCGGGGGCTGTCGCACATTATCGCAAGCATCGCGGGTTATTTGCCGTGGCTCTGGCTCATCGGCACGCCGCTCACGTTCCTGCTCTTGGCGACCGGCATCGTCGGCGCCGAGCGGTTCCGGCGAGCGAGCCGCGTGATCGACGACGGCCCCATCGCCGAGGCGTGCGCGCGGCTCGTCGAGTCGCTCCGAATTGGCCGGCGGGTGACCGTCGCCATCTGCGAGCGGATCGCCGCGCCGGTGCTCGTAGGCATCGTGCGACCGATCATCTTGCTGCCGCCTGCCGCGCTCACCGGCTGGTCGCCGGACGATATCGAAATGGTCCTGCTGCACGAGCTAGCCCACGTCCGCCGCTGGGACAATCTGGTGAACCTCGCCCAGCGCATCATCGAATCGCTGCTGTTCTTCCATCCGGCCGTGTGGCTGGTGTCGAACTGGGTCCGCCGCGAACGCGAGTCATGTTGCGACGCGGTGGTCGTACGGCATACGCACCGACCGCAGGATTACGCAGAATTGTTAATCAATCTCGCCGCCCACTTGAGCGAGCCGAGCGAGCCGGGGCGTCCCCGCCCCCCTTCTAAAGCGTTACGTCGGGGCCGAGGACGGCCCGGCTCGCTAGTATCCTCCGCGATGGCCGCCGGCCCCTTGCGCAGCCGCATCCGCCTCATTCTTCAATTGGAGGACGATCCGATGCTCGTGTCCGGCAAGTCGCTGGCACTTGTAATGAGTGGGCTACTCCTGACGGCGATGCTCGTGGTGCTGAATCTGCCAACCCGCACGCTGGCGGAGGAAAAGGAACTCACCAAGAAGAGCACAGAGTACACAGAGCAAGAAATAAGCGTCGCCGAGTCGCAGGCCGCCACGCAAAACAATCTCAAGGATTTGATGCTGGGGCTGTTGAACTATGAGTCCGCCAACAAACAGTTTCCCGCGCAGGCCAAGTTTGATGCAACTGGCAAGCCGCTATTGAGTTGGCGGGTATTGTTGCTGCCCTATCTCGATCCAGACCATGCGAAATTGTATGAAAAGTTTCATCTCGACGAGCCTTGGGATAGCGACCACAACCGCAAGCTTATCACGGAAATGCCCAAGGAGTTTAAGAACCCGCGGATCAATCGGCCCGGATTCACGAACTACCTGGCAGTCGTGGGCGGTGACTGCATGTTCGATGGCACGGCCAAGGGCATTCGGCTGGCCCAGGTCACCGATGGGACCAGCCACACGATCATGCTTGTTGAGGCCGATGAATCGGTAGAATGGACGAAGCCCGACGACCTGGACTTCCATTCCGAGCGTCCGCGCGAGGGCGTGGGTATCTTACGGCCCAACGGCTGGTATGCCGCCTTCGCCGACGGCAGCGTGAAGCGGATAAGCAGTAACGAGCCTGCCGACCAGGTCCGCGAATATTTCACGCGTGGCGGAACGAACATAACCACCACGGAGAACACAGAGTCGAAGCCGGCCGATAACTGGCCTGCCGGTGTCGTGTTTCCGTCACCGAAAGAAGGTGAGATTTCGCGACGAGCGTGGAAGCAACTAGGCGTGAAGCTGGTGTATGAGTCAAACATGCGAATCGGCAATCATCCGAGCAGCTCAAGTGTGAAGGTTGTGGGGGGCGCTCCGCTGACACCAGGGGTTGAGGAACCGTTAATTCTCAAGTCAGTCGGTGGTCGCAGCGTAAGTAATTTCGATGAATTGGGGATGGCACTTGAGGCTTTGACAGGCAAAAGCGGCCCTATATATGTTGTGACAGATCACGGAAAGGGATCGCATATTTTCGTGGCGATTTCGCCCGCGCGTGGGCAGGCGGAAGAATCCGCCACAGAGGTCACAGAGAACCCAGAGACCACGGACGAGGCATCCGCATCCGAAGACAAGCCGGTCGCATCCAAAGCGACCGTGGACCGTTTTGAAGCTAACTTGGACAAGCGCCGCTCGCCGGCCGAAATGCTGAATGACCAGATTCGAAAGAACGTCGAGGACATGCTTTCGGAGCCGAGCGCAACGAATAACCAATCGACATCTGCTACTCGGCCCCATCCGTTCCCCTCGCTCGAAGATCAGAAATTCACGGAGGTCCCATTTGTCGTTGGCGCATCCCGCTTTAAGAACGGCGACAAGATAGAGATTTTGGAGGTTCGCGGCACCGCGGAGACGATTAAGCCAGGCAACATCTATTGGATCAAGGGAACCTACACGCTGCGCTCGCACGACCGGGCCATGTTAGCCGCCTACACCACCGCGATGGACGCCGCCAATGGAACAAGTCCCTCGCTTTCCGTTCAGTCGACGAACGTCGATCGCGGCGAGGGGACGTTCACGCTTTTCCTGCCGATGTCGTATCGGGGTTGGCCGCATGTCAGTTTCTATCCGACCGATGGCGGAGAGGGCTTCGGCGGCATCTATTTCGGCACGGGCGATTCGGTGTTGGAGAATTGGTCGGAAGTGTACGGTTCGGACGACACGCGCTCGGCGGAAAGTCACGCGAAGGTCGGCCGCGGCAAGTTCCCCTCGCTCGAAGACCAGAAGCTGGCGGATTTGGCCTGGAAGCGGCTGGGACTGGAGTTGGAGCCGATTGGTGAAGAGGACTTGAAGCGCGTGCAAGCACTTGGCTACGAGGGCGGCCTGAAAGTCGTCACCGGGGCCGCAGGCATGAACGGCGGTGTGATCCAAGCTGGCGACATCTTGGTCGGCCTGCACGTCTGGCCGACGACGAGTCTAATGGATTTGGCCGAGGTCCTCAACCGCGACGACCTGGCTGAACTCAATCCACTGAAGTTTTACGCAATCCACGCGTTCGCCGTGACCGCCGATGGCGCTCGCGTTGGTGGCGGCGGTTTTGGAGCCAAAACGGAGCTGAAGGACACCATCGTCACCGGCCGGATTTCGGTGAATGTCACCGACCGGCGCACTTCGCAAGCGACTCCCACAAAGCCGCGACCGTTGGTCGCGGTCAACGCAATGCAGAACAATCCGTTTTCGGCATCAACTTCAAGCGACAAACAAACCTTACGCTACGACGGCAAGACATTCGACGAGTGGCGGACCGCCTGGCAGACGGAGCTGAGCTTGGAAAAGCGATTGGAGGTCGTGAAGGCGCTGGCGGCGTTTGGGGCCAACGGCTATGCCACCCAAGCTGCGGAATCAATCGTCGACGTGGCTGGGCAATACGACTGGAAACTCTGGAATTACACTTCCGAGCAGAACGACAATCCGCTTCAACTGCTGCTCGCCTATTGCGTGGATGCGTTCAGCGCGCGTTACGGCCTGGTCGCTTCCCGCATGCCCGAACAGGAAGCCTTGACCGTGCTGCTCGCTGTCGCCGACTCTACCAATCCGAGGACGCGGGCGTTCGTGGTGCGCGTGCTTGATGAATATCGCTACGACCCGCGTGTTGCCGCCGCTTTGATCAAGTTGTCGCGGGACGACGACCAACTTGTGCGCTCGAGCGCGTTCAAAAATTTGGGCCGTGGATGGTTGCAGCAGCCGGACGAAGTCAGCCAACCTATTCTCGAGCGTCTCCAAGAAGCAATGCGGGCGGATGATCCTGAGCTGCAAGCATCGGCCATGCAGGCCCTGATCTCCGACTCCAACTACTCACAAGGAACGCCACGACTGCGTTTCGTTCCGGAAATCGAGCCGCTGCTTTTTTCCAAGAACGCGGAAATCCGCAAGTTTGCCCGGCGGGCCGTTAGTTTGATCACGCCCAACGACTCGCCCCAGGTCGTCGACTGGCTAGTCGAGCGCTTGGCTGATCCGCAGTCGCCCAACCGCCTGGATGTGATCCGGGCTCTGGGAATGATGCGATCCAACGCCTCGGTGGCCACGCCGGAACTGAAGAAGATTTTTGAATCATCGCCCGACTGGCAGCAGCGCGTCGCGTCAGCTCTTGCCATCGACCGAATCGAAAATGGATCAAAAAATGTCAGCGTGCTGATGACGTCGATCAACGATAGTCGAGACGAAGACGAACAGCGCCGGCTTATGGAGATATTTAATAGCGAGGTCTCGCTTCAACGCAAATGAGGCGTGCGGCACGGCGTTTACCGATTTCACCGAGGCGGTGATTAAGGAGCAGCAACAACTGTTCCCCGACGGCAAATTCTGACGCTCGCGCCGTGACAACCGACCGCCACCCGCTAAACTGCCGCCATGGGAATTCTGATCGGCATGGATGAACACACGTCCTGACCTACAGATACTCGACGCGACCGCGCATCTCGTCGTCGGCCATGACATCGTGCATCAGCGCCAGATGGCGCATGATCTCGCCGAATGTGCGTCTTCCTTGCGGATGATAAACGACGCCGAAATGCGTTGGGTCGCGCGCGGCGTTGCACAGGAAGTCGGCGTCCTGCGTGACTATCACACGCCGTTCGCGTTTGGCAAACGCCAGGTGATCTTCGTCCGGCGCGCTGAGCAAACCAGCATCGGCGGTCGTCGTCACATCGATCCCGCGCCGACGGAGGCCCGCGGCTATGGCAGAGGCCACGTGCTCGTCAAGATGATACTGTATCGTCGCCGTTCATCGCGCTCAGCCGCTGCTCCAACGGACCCGGACCGGTTTGCTGCCGCAGCGCCCGAACAAACTCATCGTCCTCGCGCAGCTCGTTGAGGGTCTGCTCGCGATGATCGAAGTAGTACGCCAAGGCTGCGTGAACTTGGCCCATGGTGAGATGGGGCAGTTGCTCCACGATCTGGTCGGGCGCGAGACCGCGAATCTCGGACAAGGCATATACATCCTGCACCCGAGTGCGCGTGCCGGCAATAAACGCTCGGTCCAGACCGGCGCGGTTCTTGCGAATTTCAATGTGCGTGGCGACTTCGGTTTCCATACTTCTATCGTAGCACGAATGCGTGATACCGTCGACATCGGCGGGGAATCGACTATATTGTCGCAATGGGAATTCTGATCGGCATGGATGAAGCCGGACGAATCGAGTAGAATAGGGGAGGCCGATACTGCTCGCCGCATCGGGCGCCACCATGTCCAGTATTCAACTTCCCAACACGCTCGTCGACCAAATTGCCGCGGCCGGCGTGCCGACGGGCTCCGTGGCCGATTTTGTCGAGCAGGCGGTGCGCGAGAAGTTGGCTGCCGAGGAGCGGCGGAAGGAGTTCTTCCGGTTGTCCGACCAAATGCGCGCCGCAATGGAGAAAAAAGGGGTGACTGAAGAGCAACTTCTTGCTGAATTCGATGCGTTGCGTCACTCCTCCTAGACGAGCCTCTTCGTGGCAGAACCGCTCGCCGTCGATGCGAATTGCCTGTTGTCGGCAATGTTGGGCGGCCGGGCGCGAGAGATCATCTTTTCGCAGCAGTTTGAGTTCTACTCACTACAGGTGACGCTGTTCGAGGTGCCGAAACACATATCGTGGCTCGCCAGCCGGCTTGGTAAACCCGAACTCGAGCTCTTTCGGGAGTTCCAACTGCTTCCGATCATCGCGTGTCAGCCGGCAACGTACGAACCCCAAGTACTGCACGCCACCGAGCTTATCGGCCAACGTGACGTTCTCGATGTTCCCTGGCTCGCGCTCGCGTTGGCACGCCGCTTCCCGATTTGGTCCGACGACCGCGACTTCGAAGGAATTGCTGAGATTCGGTTGTTCAAGACGAGCGAGTTGCTGACGAGAATTCAATCGTGATCTTGGGACTGCGGCCGACGGTTCGCTGTCCTGCCGGAATGAGGCTCCTCATCGGCTTCAAGCAAACCGGCGGATTCCTCTATTTGGCGCAAATCCGCTTTTCCGCGTTTTCCGCTTGGAATTGGCCGCCCACTCTGTTAGGATCATGCATGTACATCAGTATATTTTCTAGCCTGCTTTCCCAAGCGATGCCGACCAAACACTGGATGCCGCCGACGCTCACGTTGCGCCATGACCAAACTGCACACCCACAACCGACGCACCGCCACGAATATCGAGCGCAGACTCCCCAGTTTGACGCGGCGAGCCCGGGAGCCACGCGCTTTTTTCCGTGGCCCCTTCGAGAGTTTAAGGACTTACGACGATTCGTTCGTGTCCCCTTCGAAAGTTAAACGACTTACGGCGATTCGCGTTGTCCCCTTCGACAGAATAAGGACTTACGACAATCGGCGGTCGGTTCGCTATACTGCCGGGATGGGAATTCTCATCGGCATGGACGAAGCCGGCTACGGACCGAATCTCGGACCGCTCGTGGTCGCGGCGACGGCCTGGGAAGTCGGCGAGCTCGCTTCAGCGAGCGGGGGCGCCAGAAATCGCAATGCCAGCGCATCAGCGTCGACCAATTTGATTCGAGCGGGGACGGAATCGGGGTCCGACCCTCGCTGCGCGACGGTGCCCGCGACCCGGCTCGCAAGGCCGCAGCTCGACCAACACAATCTCTACCGCCGCCTGCGATCCGTGATTTCCATTTCCCCAAGCGATACCCACGTCGCCATCGCCGATTCGAAGACACTCTACAAACCTGGCCACGGACTGCGGCAACTGGAGCGTGGCGTGCACGCGGCGCTCGCGGCGACTGGTTGCCCGGCGCAGTGTTGGTCCGACATGGTAAAGTCGTGCGATGCCGATCCGCGGGGCGCGCATCAACAATTGTGTTGGCACCATGGTTTCGATTGCCAGCTCCCCGTCGACGCGACGAGCGAGGAGCTCTTGCCGCTTGGCGATCGGTTCAACGAGGCGGGTGACGAAGCCGGCATTCGGCTGCTCGCCGTTCGCGCGCGATTGGTGTTCCCCGCGGAATTCAATGAGTTGACCGAGCGGTTTGGGAGCAAAGGCGCGGCGCTGTCGCATGTGACAATTGGGTTGTTACGCGAGGTGATTGATTCGACGCCAACCTGTGCGACCCCGCTCGCTGAAGCGAGCTCGCCAGCGGACTCGTCGGTGTTTGCCTTGTGTGATAAGCATGGAGCGCGAAATCGCTACGCGGCACTGTTGCAGCATCATTTCTCGGAGCATTGGATCGAGCCGATTTGCGAGGGGCACACGGAGAGCGTGTACGAGTGGGGCCCGCCCGAGTCGCGCGTGCAATGCGTCTTCCGCATGCAGGGCGAGAAATTTCTGCCCACGGCACTGGCGTCGATGACGGCCAAGTATCTGCGCGAGCTCTCGATGCGGGCGTTTAACGAGTTCTGGTGTGCGCGCGTGCCGGGACTGCGGCCGACGGCCGGATATCCCGGGGACGCCCCGCGGTTCAAGCAGGCGATCGCGGCGGTGCAGCACGAACTGGGCGTCGCGGATCATGTACTGTGGCGAAACCGATGATGCTATATCATGAAACTTCCAATCCCTGACCCCGGCATCACGACTCCTGAATCCTACCATCCATGTTCCTTTACATCGCTCGACACGCCTGGGCCGGTGAACGCGGCGACCCGCGTTGGCCGGACGATGCGCTGCGTCCGCTGACGTCGGAAGGTATCGCACGTTACGACAACGTGGTGAAAGCACTCGTCAATCGCGGTTTCGCCCCCGCTCAGATTGCCACGAGCCCCTATGTTCGCTGCCGGCAGACGGCCGAGATTATTGCCAAGCGCGTCGCGGCCGGTCCGCCAATTGTCGAGCTCGAAGATTTGGAACCCGGATCGTATTTGGAGCCAATCATCGAATGGACCAACGCGCAAGAGGGCGTCGATATCTGCTGGATGGGCCACAGTCCGGATGTCGAGCGGTTCGCGGCGATGCTGATCGGCGACAGCTCGGCTCGCATCCGCTTCGCCAAGGGCGCGGTCGCGGCGATCGAGTTTGATGAGGAAGTGATCGCCGGCGGCGGCGAGCTCTACTGGCTGGCGACGGCGAAGCTGCTGGGACTATAATTGCTGATCGACAAGCCAGTCGTGATGGAGCACGAAATGAAACCGGCGGAAAAATACGACGTAGTGGTGATCGGCGGCGGGCACAACGGACTCGTGTGCGCCGCGTATCTGGCTAGGGCCGGACAGAGCGTATGCGTCCTCGAGCGGCGACATGTTTTGGGCGGCTGCGCGACGACCGAGGAATTGTGGCCCGGCTACAAGGTTTCGACCGCCGCGTACGTGATCAGCCTGTTTCTGCCGCAGATCATCCGCGAGCTGAAGCTCAAGGAGTATGGGCTCACGATTCTGCCCCGCAGCCCGTCCTCGTTTACGCCGCTGCCGGACGGCCGCAGCCTCACCATGGGCGCGGACCTCGCGCTCTGCCACCGTGAGATCGCCAAATTCAGCATGCGGGACGCGGTCGAGTATCCGCGCTATAACGCCTTTCTCGAGCGCGTGGCAGCAGTGCTCGAGCCGGTGCTCAGCCAGTCGGCGCCCGATCCACTGCCGCTGCCGGAGGAATGGCGGTACATCGGGATGGGCAAGAAGCTCCGCGACGGCAAGAAGCTTTGGAATCTGTACCGCGCGCTGGGCGCGCTGGGCGCCGATCTGCCGCAAGCGGTCGAGCTCATGACCGGCGCCGCCCGGCCGATTCTCGACCGCTGGTTCGAGAGCGACGTGTTGAAAGCAACGCTCGCCACCGACGCGATCATCGGCGCGTTTCTCTCGATCAGTTCGCCGGGAAGTGCCTACGTGCTCCTGCACCATGTGATGGGCGAAGCGGGCGGAGCGCGCGGCGTATGGGGCTATGTGCAGGGCGGCATGGGCGGACTGGCCGCGTCGCTTTCCGCGGCATGTCACGATTTGGGCGTCGAGATCCGCCGCGAGTCGCCTGTGCGGTCGATCCTCACAGACCGCAGCCGGGCGATCGGCGTGCGGCTCGAAGACGGCTCGCAGATCGACGCCAAGTTCGTCGCCTCGAGCGTCGATGCCCACCTCACTTTTGAAAAATTCCTCACGCCCGACGAGCTGCCCGAATACTTCCGCGAGGCCGTCGCTCGAATCGACTACGCTTCCGCCTCGGCGAAAATCAATCTCGCGCTCGCCGAGCCGCCGCGATTCACCTGCATGCCGAGCGACGGGGTTGGGCCGCATCACCATGGCACGATGCACATCGGCCCTTCGCTCGAATATCTGGAACGCGCGTACGACGATGCGAGGTACGGCCGGCCGAGCGAGCGCCCGATCCTCGAAATGACGATGGCCACGAGCGTCGACCAAACAATCGCTCCGCCCGGCAAGCATCTGTTGAGCATTTTCGTGCAATACGCGCCGTATAAACTTGCCGACGGGAATTGGGACGACATCAAGGAACAGTTCGCCGACCGCTGCATCGAAACGCTCGCGGAGTATGCCCCGAATGTGCCCGCCGCGATCGAGCATCGACAGATTCTCTCGCCGCTTGATCTGGAGCGCACGTTCGGCATCACCGGCGGCAACATCATGCAGGGAGCGATGAGCGCCCACCAACTTTTCTGCTTCCGCCCGGTCGCCGGCTGGGCCGACCATCGCACGCCGATTCAAGGCCTGTATCTTTGCGGCGCGGCGAGCCACCCCGGCGGCGGCGTGCTCGGCGCTTGCGGCAAGAACGCGGCGGAAGAAATTCTCCGCGACCTGTAGCCAACGCCGTTTTTTGACAGGATCACAGGATTTTTGCCGGATCGACAGGATGGGAAATCGATTGAATCAGTCTAGAATGCCATTATATTGAATCCTGCAAATCCTGCCGATCCTGTAATCCTGTCGAATTCAGTGCTTCTCGATTGCGGCCGTTTTCGCTCGCTTTCCACCCCTTGTCGGACCGACTATAATGAGCTACTGAATTGGTTGCACTTCGTGTTACTTTTGATTCCGGGGGCGAACAGGGTTCGACCGGATAGATGAAGCGCAAGTGGCGTGTCGTGGTTGATCAGTTGGCCACGTTAAAAGCTGATCACAATGTTAATTGCCAATGGCAATTTCGCTTTGGCTGCCTAATAAGCGGTAGCCCGGACTGAGGACCGTAGTCGGAGTGGTCCAAAAGTCCGTCGCTAAATCCGACTCGCTGCGAGTCAACGCCTAGTACGTTCGCGGTTAAAAAAGTTCCGGGCCGGCCGTCGTGCGATCCGGTCGACAGGAGCGCGCGGCGGCGAGATTAAACAGTCGACTACACACGTAGAAGCGGGCGTGGAGCTATTTCGGGACGCGGGTTCGATTCCCGCCGCCTCCACTTACAGGGGATGTGTGACTACGGTCGCCATCCCCTGTCTTTTTGCGCCATGCGCTGCCGGAACTCTCATGCTGGCCAATGGTTCCGCTGTCGTTCTCTTTTCCAGTTTTGTGTCGAGCGGTGTCACGTCGTGACGTGTCATCACTTGCTTGGCGTCTCGCAGTGCGACCAATATGCTGACCAGCACTTGTCGCCTTGGACGTTTCGGGGAGGGACGCCAGTGCTTTCGCTTGGTCGGCAAGACCGACGTGCGTATAGCGCATCGTCATCTTTACGTCGGAATGCCGTGCCAACTGCTTGGCCTCGGGGAGCGAGGCTCCGTTGCGAAGCAGTTCCGTAATGTGGGTGTGGCGGCCGGCCGCGTGGAAATCCGCGATGCCCTCTTCCGTCTGGTAGGGGATTCCCGCCCGCTCCAAGTCTTTCTTCACCATCCACCAGGTCTTCTTCCTTT
>JANNTD010000027.1:0-7279 GCA_031403315.1 Planctomycetota bacterium | reverse complement strand
GGCCTTAGGAAGACGGACAGGATTGTCCATCCTACGGTTCGCTGTCACGTAGGCATCGAGCCAGGTGAGAAACCGTTCGCGCACGCCGGGGTCCATGCCGGCGCACGGTTCGTCGAGTACCAGGAGCAGCGGCCCGGCCATCCGCGCGCGGGCCACAAGCACTTGTTGTCGCTCGCCCTGGGAAAGCACGCCGAACGGCTTTTCCGCCAACGATTCGCAGCCGAGGCGGGCCAGTTCGGCGGCCGAGTCGGCGAAGTCTGCGTCGGTCGGTCCGTAGTGGGGAAACCGTTTGAGGCCGATCTGAGCGAGCCGGCCGGTGACGACGGTTTCGAGGCCGGTATCATTCGCCGGAATGCGGCCCACGAGGTCGGACGAAATCCAACCGATGCTTCGCCGCAGCTCGCCGAGGTCGACGAGCTCCTTCCCCAGCCGCAGCACGCGGCCGCTGGTGGGCCAAGCGTAGCCGCAAGCAATCCGCAGCAGCGTCGTCTTGCCACAGCCATTCGGCCCGAGCACGGCCCAATGCTCACCGCGCTCGATCCGCCAATCGACTTCGGAGAGAATCTTGACACCTTGCTGTCGATAGCCAACTCGTTCGCAGCGGATGAGCTCGGTCATAGGGCGTGCCGTCGCAACCGCGTGAGAAGTCGCGTTGCCTATGCCTTCACCACATCCGCAATTGCCTCGCAAAGCGGGCCAACGTTGTCTTTGGTGATGCCGGCGACGTTGATGCGGCCTGAACCTACGATGTAGATTGCGTGCTTCTTTTTGAGGGCTTCGACGTGCTCGGGCTTGAGGCCGGAGAACGAGAACATGCCGCGCTGCCGCGTGATGAACGAGAAGTCGCCGGGGACGCCCTTCGCCTTGAGCGTTTCCACGAGCAGCTTTCGCATGCCGTTGATGCGGTTGCGCATCTGGTCGACTTCGCCGCGCCAGAGATTTTCGAGTTCCGGGTCGCTGAGCACCGCGACCACCAGCTCGCCGCCGTGGGCCGGCGGGTTCGAGTAGTTCGAACGGATGGTGGCTTTCACCTGGCTCTGGACGGTGTCGGCCGACTTCTTGTCGGCGGCCACGATCGAGAGAGCGCCGACGCGTTCGCAGTACAGCCCAAAATTCTTCGAGAACGAGCTACAGACGATCAGCTCCGCGCCCGGGCGCGCGAGTGCCTTGAGGCCGACCGCGTCGTCTTCCAGTCCGTTGGAGAAGCCCTGGTAGGCGAAGTCCAAGAGCGGCAAGATGCCGCGCTTGGCGATCACGTCGGCGAGCTGCTTCCATTGTTCGGGCGTCGGGTCGATGCCAGTCGGGTTGTGACAACAAGCGTGCAGCAGCAGCACGTCGCCCGCGGGGATCTGATTCACGCCTGCCAAGAATTCGTCCCAGGCGAGGCCGTTCGTCGAGGCGTCGAAGTACGGCACGGTCTTGGTCGGCACGCCGGCGGCGGCGAAAATCTGCGGATGGTTCGGCCAGGTCGGCTGCGTCATCCACAGCGTGGCCTTGGGCATGTTCTGATGGATCAAGTCGGCGGCCACCCGCAGCGCGCCCGTGCCGCCCGGCGTGTGGCTGGTAGCGACGCGGCCCGATGCCACCGCTTCATGATCGGCACCGAACATCAGCTTCTGCACTGCCGCCGCATACGCGGGCGAACCGGGAATCGGCAAGTACGATTTCGACGCCTGCTTCTCGACCACTTTTTGGGCCGCTCGCTGGATCGATTCGAGCACCGGCGTCTTGCCCGTAGCGTCTTGATAGACGCCGACGCTCAGGTTGATCTTGTGCGGATTCGGATCGGCGCGAAACGCCTCACTCAGACCAAGGATCGGATCGGCGGGGGCACTCTGGAAGGTCTCGAACATGGACATCGGAATTTCCTGGTGTGGTCACTGTAAGGAGCGCTGGGGGATTGGCCGTCGGCGACTCGCTTGACGCTTCCGCCGCACCCGTGGGACAATCATAATTCTCGGCCGGTTCGCTTCCTAGTGGATAGGGCCTGAAACCGCTTGATCGTCCCACCCAGAACGCCGCAACTATGGCACAGGCACGCACCGGAATCTGGTTCATCGGAGCGCGAGGCGGCGTCGCTTCCTCGGCCACGCTGGGACTCATCGGGCTGCAGAAGCGGTTGACCGAATCCGTGGGGCTGGTCAGTGCGCTCGCGCAGTTCGCCGGCCTGGAACTCGCCGATTGGAATTCGCTCGTCGTCGGCGGGCACGACGTCCGCGACGTGCCGCTCGTCGAGTCGGTCGAGCGACTCCACCGCGAGAGCCGCGTGTTTGACGGCAAGCTGGTGGAAGCGGCCGGCGGCGAGTTGGCGGCCGCCGACGCACGGATCCGGCCGGGCACCCTCTTCCGCTGCGGCGCGACGATCGAGAAGCTCGCCGACGAATCGATGTTGGGCCTGGCGCACGAGTCGCCGCGGGATGCGGTCCGGCGGCTGCAGGTCGACCTCAAGTCTTTCCAGCAAGAGTCGCGGCTCGACCGCGTGATCGTCGTCAACGTGGCGTCGACCGAGCCGGCCACCAACTACGTCGATCTGCCGCCGCGTTGGAACGACCTCGACCGTCTGCTCGACGAAGGTCCGGCCTCGCCACTCTCGGCCAGTTCGCTCTATGCGATCGCCGCCCTCGACCTGGGCATGCCGTACATCAATTTCACGCCCTCGCCGGGCGCCACGCCGCCGGCGATCGGCGAGCTCGCCGAAATCCGCAAAACCTGCCACGCCGGCCAGGACGGCAAGACCGGCGAGACGCTGCTCAAAAGCGTGCTCGCGCCGATGTTTGCCGCCCGAAACCTCGAGGTCATGAGCTGGGTCGGCCACAACATCTTTGGCAACATGGACGGCCAGGTGCTCGACGACCCGATCAACAAGTCGGCCAAGATCGAGGGCAAGGACAAGCTCCTGGGCCACATCCTGGGCTACGACCCGCAAACGCTGGTCACGATCGAGTACATCCGCAGCCTGGGCGACTGGAAAACGGCCTGGGATCACATTCATTTTCGCGGCTTTCTGGGCACGCCGATGAGCATGCAATTCACCTGGCAGGGGTGCGATTCGCTGCTGGCGGCGCCGCTGGTTTTGGACCTGGTGCGGTTCGTCGAATTGTCGCACCGACGCGGCGAAACCGGCCTCCTGAGCCACTTGGGCAGCTTTTTCAAGCGGCCGCTGGGCCTCGACAATCACGCCTTCGAACATCAAACGGCGCTGCTCGAAGAGTGGGCGGCGCAGCAGTCGCGGTGAGTCGATTCGGGTCGTATCGCGGCGCGCGAGCGGTCCGGTGCAAGCTCGATTTGCGTGGATTCGCCTTGACTTATCTTGTCGAGTCTTGAAACAATGCCCGCGCGAACCAATAGGTGCCGCGTCGCTGCGGACGCCGTTCGCAACGACTATTGTCTCTCCCCGTTCTGTAGCGCCCGCGGGAAAGACGACCACTGTGACTCGGGCGCTTCGAGTTGAAGGAGTCATTCGCAATGGCCAAGAAGAGAAAGGCCGCCAAACCGGCCGCCAAGAAATCCCCGAAGAAGAAGGGCGCCAAGTCGGCCAAGAAGTCGACGGCGAAGAAGCCGGCCGCCAAGAAGTCGCCGAAGAAGAAGGCCTCGAAGGCCAAGAAGCCGGCGGCTAAGAAGCCGGCCGCCAAGCCGGCCGCTCCGGCACCGGCGCCGACAAGCCCCTGGGGTTGAGACCCGGGCAAAAACCTGATTTGGCCCGGGAAACGGGCCGCATGAATCGTGCAACCGGCTGGTGGCGGGGTATTCCGCGGCCAGCCGGTTCATTTTGTTCCTGGCGCGACCCTTCGCTGCCCACGCTTCGGGACGGGTGGCGGGCGGACACGACGACTCTGCCCTCGAATTGCCCTCGAATGGCCAAGCGGGCCCGGCCACAGTATCATCAAGTACCAAGGGGGCGGGGTCACCCGGGCAGACACGCTTGACGCGTCGGCTGCCCGCCGAGCCGGCAATCGACCGGGCGGCTGTCATTTTTTCATCATTCCACGCGATCACTTTGCTTTGTCCGACGATCACACTGCAACTGCCGTTACCGCTTCGCCCCCCGAGACGACGAGCTTCCAGGAGCTAGGCCTCTCGGACGTAATGCTCGCGTCGCTGGAAAAGGCCGAGTATCTTTCGCCGACGCCCGTCCAAGCCGGCCTGATCCCTCGCGCGATGGCCGGAGTCGATGTACTCGGCCAGGCCCGCACTGGCACCGGGAAGACCGCCGCGTTTGCGATACCGATTCTCGAAGCGCTCCAGCGCGGCAAGAAAGGCGGCCTGCCACAGGCGCTCGTGCTGGTGCCGACTCGGGAGCTCGCGGTGCAAGTCCGCGAGGAAATCGAGAAGCTGGCCCACGGGCGGCGGATCGGCTGTGTGCCCGTGTACGGAGGCAAGCCGATTCGCGGGCAGATCGCCAAGCTGCAGCAGGGGGCCGAAGTCGTCGTCGGCACACCCGGCCGCGTACTCGACCTGTTGGGTCGCAGCTCGCTCGATCTGAGTGGCCTCAAAATTGTCGTGCTCGATGAGGCCGACCGGATGCTCGACATCGGCTTCCGGCCCGACATCGAAAAAATCCTACGCCGCTGCCCGTCGTCGCGACAGACGCTGCTGTTGAGCGCAACGGTCGCCCCGGGCATCGAGCGACTGGCCCAGAAGTACATGCGCGATCCGGAGATGATGGACTTCTCGCCCAAGGGGAAAGCCGTCGAGACGATCGACCAGTTCTATTTCACGGTCGACCAGGAGCAGAAGTACGACCTGTTAGTAAAGCTGCTCGAGCGCGAGAAGCCTGCACAGGCAATCGTCTTCTGCCGCACGAAGCGCGGGACCGATCGCGTCTGGCGCAGATTGAGCAAGAAGCTGCAGGGCGTGGACGTGATCCACGGCGACCTGATGCAAACGGCCCGCGATCGCGTGATGAAGTCGTTTCGCGCCGGCGAGGTGCGGATTCTGATCGCCACGGACGTGGTCGGCCGCGGCATCGACGTCACAAGCATCTCGCACATCATCAACTACGACATGCCGCAATCGTCGGACGACTACGTGCATCGCGTCGGCCGCACCGGCCGGATGGGCCGCGAGGGCGTGGCGTACACGTTTGTGACGACCGAAGAAGGTGGCGAGCTGACGCGGATCGAAATGCTCATTAACCGCCTCTTGAAGCGCGACGAGATCGAAGGCTTCCTGGCCGTGTCGACCGTCGTGCCCTATGCGACGACAACCATCGCCGGGGCCGGGGCCGGGGCCGGCGCCACGCCGGAGTCTCCCGGTGAACCCGCTCCGCCGCCCGCGCCGAAGAAGACTCCGCCCGGTGGCCGCCCGCGGAAGCGGCATCGCAAGGGGCTGTAGTTCGGCTATCGTTGACGTGAACGCCGGACAATTTTGCTGCAGCCCAGTATTGTGGTAGAATTCCCATATGCTCGAATTCGGTAACATCGTCGATGCAGTTCACGGCCTCAGCCAGGAGGAAAAGTTCAAGCTGCGCTTGATGCTCGATGAGGACCTGAATTCCACACCGCTTCCTTCCGAGAATGGCGTCAATCCGGCAAAAGGGATTATTGGGCTGTTTGCCGATGAGCCGGAGTTGATGGATCGCGTCATGGAAGCCGTCGACGAACGCCGCTCGCGACCGTTGCGGCTCGACCAATAGCGCGTCGCGCATTCAGAGCATTCCATTATGGAGCGTTCTCTCCTCGATACGGACATGTTCTCCGAGGTAATGCGGGGACGCAATCAGGCAATTCGAGCGAAAGCCGACGCGTATCTCGACGTCGTCGGCCATCTCACGCTTTCGGTCATCACGGTTAGCGAAATAGTCGATGGCTTTCGCCGACAGCAGCGCGATGATCGGATCGCCGAGTTCATGGCGGAGATCGACGCGGGAAAGCATGAAATTATCGCTCTTGAACTGATGGCAGCCGTAACTGCCGGTCGCATCTTCGGCGACTTGCATCGCACCGGCCAGCCGATTGGTGGCGCTGATCCTCTTATTGCAGCCTGTGCAATTACGCTTGATCTGCCACTTATCACCGGCAATGTCGGGCACTACGAGCGGGTCAAATCGCTTGGCTATCCTCTGCGGCTGGTGAATTGGCGCGAGGCCTAACGGTTTGGACAGCGCATCAGCCTTTGCGCGTGTCGCATGATGAGAAAGCCGTGACCGCATGAAGACCTACATTGCGCTCGTGCGGGGCATCAACGTGGGCGGCAAGGGCATTTTGCCGATGAAGCAGCTGGTGGCGATTCTCGAAGTGCTTGGCTCGCAGAACGTGAAAACGTATATCCAGAGCGGCAACGCGGTCTTTGAGCACAAGGAGAGCGAGGCGTCAAAGCTGGCCGGCAAAATTAGCGCGGCGATCGAAAAGAAGCGAGGCTTTGCGCCGCATGTGCTGGTGCTCGACGCCAAGGCATTGGAACAGGCGGTGGATGGGAATCCGTTCCCGGAAACGGTGGCGGAACCCAAGTCGCTGCACGTCTTCTTCCTCGACTCGAAACCGGCGAAGGTAGCACTGAAATCGCTCGCTGGCATCAAGAGCGACAACGAGCGTTTTGAGTTGCGCGGC
This sequence comes from Planctomycetota bacterium, assembly GCA_031403315.1. Lineage (GTDB taxonomy): Bacteria > Planctomycetota > Planctomycetia > Pirellulales > Lacipirellulaceae > DASYDU01. The sequence continues at coordinate 731 of JANNTD010000027.1, read as the reverse complement.
AGCTTGTTCTATCTCCACGCGCCGGACGGAATCGGTCGCTCGAAACTTGCCGCAAACGTCGAACGGAAGCTGGGTGTGCGTGCGACGAGCCGCAATTGGCGGACGGTTTGCAGGCTTTTAGAAATCGCGAATGAGTTCGCGTAAGCGCGTGGCGCGGCCGTTCGCCCAGAAGGCTAAATGTCGTGCGAGGGCATTACTTTTTGGGGAGTTGCTCTACCGCGATGTCCTTGACTGCGAAATCACCACAGATCGCACGATAAGTTCCGTCGGGCTTCTTGTACCAGAAGACAATGGCGTCGTTGTCATCGACAGTCTTGCCTTTGCCCAGATACGAATAATCATCTTTCGGCATCGTGAGCAGAAATGGCAGCACTGCGCCAAGATGGCCCATTATGCGCGCGGACTCCAAGTCGAGCGGACCGCCTTTGTTGTCCTTGGAAAAAAGCACCGCCCAGGGACCCCAGTCGGTCAAGCTCGGCGGAAATTTGCCGCCATCACGCTTCGTATAGCCGCGCAGAGACTCGATGACGCTCGTCTCACCGCCGGGAATCGCATCGCGAACGGATGGTGCGCTCGTTGGCTGCCGCACACTGTATCCTGCCGGTACAGCGAAGCCAAACAACGACTCGTCCAGCCTTTCGTTGAATCGAAAATCGGTCATTGTTATATGTATGGGCTTGTCGTTAACCATCGAATCGTACTCGAGGCGTACAAGTTCTCCCGTGGCGCTA
>JANNTD010000026.1:0-5178 GCA_031403315.1 Planctomycetota bacterium | reverse complement strand
CTATGCCGGATTCCTGCGATGTCAAATCGCCGACTTGAAAGAATCCGAAAAGTTTCCGGTCGCGCCGGCGACCGCTACAACCGGCATAGACGGACCGACGCCGCACATTCGGCAACGGCCGCAGCGGCGCTCTGGCCGAAGCTAATTACATGGACTGGCGGCAGGAACTCGTCGAGCGGCTCGCGGCTACCGTGCCAGGCGGGTACTTTGCGCGCAGCGAAGCGGCGAGCGAACCGACGGCGCTCGCGGGACTGGCGCTCGCTGCGAACGGCAACACCGCTGCGGCGCGGCGGGCGGCCGATTGGCTCGTGGAGCAGCAGGCGACGAATGGGGCTGTCGGCGTCACGTCGACTCAAAACGCCCCCTGCTGGCCAACGAGTTTGGCGATCATGCTCTGGCAGACGATCGGCGACCGCGACAGATATGGAGCGCCGATAGCGCGGGCTATCGACTGGACGCTTGACGATCAGGGCGAGACACACGTGCAGCGACCCTACGTCGGCCACGACACGACGCTCGCTGGTTGGTCGTGGGCTGCAAACACCCATTCCTGGCTCGAGCCAACGGCGCTGTTCGTGCTCGCGCTCAAATCCGTAGGCCAATCGCAGCACCCGCGTACTCGCGAAGCGGTCCGGCTGCTCGTCGACCGCTTGCTCCCCCACGGCGGCTGCAACTACGGCAACACCATCGTCCTGGGCCAGGAGTTGTTGCCACACGTTCAGCCGACAGGCATTGTGATGATGGCGCTCGCCGACGAACAGAACGCCGACCCCCGCGTCGAACTCTCCCTCCAATATCTGGAGCGGGAACTCTCGGCGGAAACGACGACCGCGTCACTCAGCTATGGTCTCCTTGGTCTGTCCGCCCATAACCGCACCCACGACAACCAACTCGCCTGGCTGGAAACCGCTTACGAACGCACTATTCCGCAAGATGCGAGCCCGTACAAATTCGCGCTGATTGCCCTTGCCTCAACAACCGATTACCCATTCACAGCACACCCTTAAAGACATGCGCGCAACTTTCTCACGGACGGCATAGTGAAAGACGAGATGGACCCGTCGAACGGAAAAATGAATAACGAGCTGCGGATCGACCGGCGTACGCTGCTGGTGACTGGCGGCGTGGCGGTCGCGGGACTCGCCGCTGCGCCGTGGTTGCGCGAGGCGACGCGGCCGCGGGCCAGCGTGTTTGTCGCTCGACATCAGAAGTACAATGGGCCGCTGGCGACTACGATTCGCGATGGGCTGGTGGCGACGGGCGCTAAACCGCAAGCGTTTATCGGCAAGCGCGTGCTCTTGAAGCCGAACATGGTCGAGCCGTCGCGGAAGATTGCGTACATGACGACCCATCCGGCCGTGGTTGTCGCCGCGGCCGAGGTGTTTCGCGGTTGGGGGGCGACGGTCACGGTCGGCGAAGCGCCCGGTCACGTCCGCGACACCGAGATGGCGCTCGCGGAATCGGGGGTCCGCGACGCGGTCGACGCGGCGGGCGTTCGGTTCGCCGACCTCAACTACGAAGCGGTCGCCTGGCAACCAAACCGCGGCCGACGCAGCAAGCTTCCCGGCTTCTGGTTCCCGCAGAGCATCGTCGAAGCCGACTACGTGGTGTCGCTGCCGAAAATGAAAACGCACCACTGGATGGGCGTCACTGCGAGCATGAAAAATCTTTACGGCGTGTTGCCGGGCATCGTTTACGGCTGGCCGAAGAATGTGTTGCATCAGCATGGAATTGCGGAAACGGTCTACGACATCAACGCATCGCTGCCGTCGCTCTTGGCCGTCGTCGACGGCATCGACTGCATGGAGGGCGACGGCCCGATCATGGGCAGTCTCAAACCGATGGGACTGATCGTGGTCGGCACCAACCTGCCGGCCGTCGACGCGACCGTCACTCGCATCATGGGCCTGCCACCCGAGCGGATTCCCTACCTTGCTCTCGCGGCAAACAAACTCGGCCCACTCGACGATGCCCGCATCACGCAGCGCGGCGAAGCCTGGCAGGAGGTCGCCAGCCCATTCAAAATCATCGACGCCCCGCATCTTCGCAAAATGTTGGGTGAGAGCGGACCGCTCGTCACGTGATCCGTGCGTTGGGCGTGGGCCGCAAATGGCCGGTACTTAACGGACCGATTCGTTGGCAGATTTGTACAAGTGCGGTACAAGGGATGTAGCCGCGGTTTTCGTTTCGGCTAGCTCATTTCGGCGGAGGTACACAATGGCTCGCATACTTGTTTTGTCGTTCCTGCTCGTCGCCGCAGCAATTCTCCTCGACGCGCGGCCGGCCAGCGCTGCAATCAGCCGTCACAACCCGTATCGCAGCTTCAACATCAGCGGATACAACTACGGCTCCATGCAATGGCAGAAATCGCATGGCGGCAAATCTTGGTCGTCGCAGCACACGCGGGGCCAGTTCCTGAGTCGTCGCTAGCGACGACGACCTGGTGCCGGCCGTGAGCTGACTTCAATGGGTGAATGCCGCGAGCGGTTCGCGTGCCGCGGGAAATTTCGCCGCCAAAGCGTCGGCGCTTCCGAGCTCGACGTCCACCGGCTCGGCCCGCAGCCAGACCGACGTACCCAAGAGCGCGTAGTCGCCGCCCACCGCGACGCGCGCCGTGTGAAACGCACCGCCGGGAATGAACAGTTGCGGCCGCAACCCGGCGGCCAAGTCGCCGCCGACCAGCTTCACTTCACTGCGGCCGTCGGCGTAGAGCAGGAACACTTCCAGCGGGTCGCCCAAGTAATGGTGATACATCTGGTCCGAGCGGATGCGATGCAATAGTACCCGGGCCTCGGGCGTCACCAGAAAGTAAAACACGTTGCCCAACGGCCGGCTGCCCACGTAACCGGGAGGCAATGCGCTCGCCGGAACTTGCCAGCCGCTGCGATAGGGCTCACTGACAAAGCCGCAGGTCGTCGGCGACTGCAAACCGAGCAATTCGATGATCTGTGCCGGCGTTATCGCCATCGCACATTCCCATTCGGCAATACCGACCCAACTAAACTCGTTCGATAAAAAAAGCCCCATCGAAATGGGGCCCTTTTTCTACCATAATCGAGTGGAGGCCAAAATCGAAGTGGAGGATAGCGGGCTCGAACCGCTGACCTCTTGCATGCCATGCAAGCGCTCTCCCAGCTGAGCTAATCCCCCGGGTGGGTCGTGCGGGGTGCAAAATAGGGCACCCGCCCGAAGATTGGAAAGTATCAACACCCATTCTACGTGTCAACTGGACCAACGGCGAGATGCCGGAAGCCGGCGGTTCTCCCTATCGGATCGGCCGCATTGTCGACCACAATTCTCTGCATGACCGTTCCCGCCAAACGCACCCGACACACGCTCATCGTCCTGGTGAAAGTCGCGCTCGCCGCGGCGATCCTCGGCTACCTTCTCGTCCAAGTGCAGCGTCAAGCTGGCTTCGCCCGGCTGGTGTACGAGCCCAAGGCGTGGCACAAGCTGGCGATCGGCCTGGCCTGCACGCTGGCCGCGATCTCGCTCACCTTCGTGCGCTGGCACGTGCTGCTCACGGCGCTCGGGCTGAACTTCCGCCTGCGCGACACGATGCGGCTCGGCGCACTGGGGTTCGCACTGAACTTCGTCTCGCTCGGCAGCATCGGCGGCGATTTGTTCAAGGCCATCTTCGCCGCCAAGGACTCGCCCGGCCGGCGGACCGAAGCCGTTGCCACGGTCGTCGTCGACCGGCTGGTGGGCATGTTGATGATGCTCTCGCTGGCCAGCGCGGCGACTTTCTGCGTCGATTGGACGGCGGCGCCGACCGCGATCCGCGTGCTGGTCCAAACCATCCGCTTCGCCACTGTGGGGCTTTTAGTCGGCGTGGCGCTCGTGCTCGCTGTGCCGGCACTGTCCGGTGATGGGATTCGCAAAGTCGTCGGCTCGCTTCCATTGGTCGGTTCCACCGCGGCCCGCTTGATCGGTACCGTGAGCGCCTATCGCGACGAAAAGCGATACGTGCTCCAAGCCTGCTCGATCAGTCTGGTGTCCAACACCTTGTTCATTCTCTCGTTCTATTTCGTCGCGCAAGGTCTGCCGGTCCAAGCGCCGACACTCGCTCAGCATTTCGTGATCGTGCCGATCGCCAATCTGGCGGGCGCGATCCCGGCCACGCCCAGCGGGCTGGGCACGATGGAACTTGCGGTCGACAGGCTTTACCAGGCGGTGCCGAGCGCGTCGCCGATTCCCGCGGGCGACGGCACGCTGGTCGCGCTCGGCCAGCGGGCCACAATGATCCTTGTCGCCGCCAGCTGCCTTGCGTTCTACATCCTGCAACGCGGCAATCTGCGTGAGGCGATGCACGAAATCGAAGAGGCGGAAGCCGTCGCCGAATCAATGTGAGCTTCCGCACGACGCGCATCGCGTGCGGAAGGCGCTTTTCAATTGCCACGCTCGGCGACACCCAGGAGATGTAGCACCGTCGACGGAAGTGCGACGATTGCCGGGCCCGCGACGTCGAGCGGACAGCTCGCAAAGATCAATCCCTGTGCGGCCGATTCGGTGGCGACCCCAGCGACGTTGAAACTCGGTATAGCTGCCAGCAGCACGGTCCGATCGTCGACGAACGAAAATGCCTTGCCGACGATTTCGTCCATCCGGGCATACACGTCGCGGAGCACGATTCGCTGGCCTTCGTCGGGATGAGGACCGGATAGAATTTGCTGTCGCGCCGGCATGTCGAAGACGCACACGACCACCCCGGGCCGTGAACGCGCAAGTGCCGCGATTAGGCGTTCCTGCTGCGCGGTGTCGTCCGCACAAATGGTCGTGAGATTCTCCTGCCCCGGCGCGGACTGTGCAGGCAGGAGCACCACCTGCACGCCGTGCCCGCCAATCGTCGCGGCCAAAGAAGCGGCGTCAAACGGTCGAGAATCGACCCATGCGGCCCGCGTGCCGACGTCGCCGAGCAGAGCGAGATTGTGGAGCAGGCCCTGCTCCAGATAGTGGTCGACCAGCGCCGGCTCGAGCCCCTCAAAGCCGACAACCACGACGTGGCAAACCCGGCTCTGCCGCCTCGTCCGCCAACGCGCAAGCAACCGCCAGAGCCAAGCCATCAATGAGATTCTCCGGCGAGACGTAGCTCGCCGGCTGCTTTCCCTGCCCCCCGTATCATGCCCCCCGCTTCCTCCACAAGTACACCCCAGAGGATTCGAACCTCTAACCTTCGGA
>JANNTD010000025.1:0-6542 GCA_031403315.1 Planctomycetota bacterium | reverse complement strand
ACCAGGCGACAACACTACCCCGCGACGCTCGCCCCGCGCCAACCACCCAAACTACGATCCGACCCCGCAACCCGCGCGCCGCGCGCCACGCGGCTAAATTCATGACTGAAGATTTTTCCAACGACTGGTACAAACTCGCTGGCCTTACGCCGCCGGACGAGGTAGCTCCGCCCATGCCCACTGCGACTACCACGCCGACGCTGCGCGACGCCGACTACGACGCCGCGCTCGCCACGGTCCGCCATGCCATCGACCAGTTCAGCGGCTGCAGCGAAGAAGAACGCGCGACTCTCCAGCGTGATCTCGATCAATTGCACGACATGGTCGAAAAGCTCGAAGCTGGCCGCGTCGAGATCGTCGTCTTCGGTGAGATCAGCACCGGCAAGTCGGCGCTCATCAACGCGCTCGTGGGCGACGCCGTCGCTCAAGTGAACGTCCGCGGCGGCTGGACCAAAGACGTCTGGCACGTCCCTTGGAGTGGTGCCGGCTACTGCCTTCCCGGCCTCGCCAACTCAGAACTGGTGCTGATCGACACGCCCGGCCTCAACGAAGTCGACGGCGCCCAGCGTGGTGAGATGGCCCGCGAAGCCGCGCAGCGGGCGGACCTTGTGCTCTTCGTCACCGACTCCGACCTCAACGAAGTCGAGTTCTCCGCGCTGGTGGAGCTTGCCGCGAGCCACAAGCCGATCTTGCTGGTGCTTAACAAGGCCGACCTCTACTCGCGGGACGAATTGGCCGATTTGCTTTCAGTCCTCCGCGGACCGCGGCTCGCGGGAATCGTCGATCCCGAAAACGTGCTCACCGTGAAGGCCGATCCGCGCGAGGTCGAGTACTTAATCGAATCGGCCGACGGTCGAGTGCGCAGCGAATGGCGCAAGCCGGCCCCGGACGCGGAGAACCTGCGGGTCCGCATCCTCGAAGTGCTCGACACTGAAGGCAAAGCCCTCGTTGCGCTCAACGCCGCGATGTACGCCGCCGACAAGAGCGACCGCATGGGCGCGCTCCGCGTCCGGCTGCGCAACGAAAAAGCCACTGCCACCATCTGGAGCTACGCCGTGATGAAGTCGCTCGCCGTCGCGCTCAACCCCGGCGCGGTGATCGACGTGCTGGGCGGCACGGCGGTCGACATGACGATGGTCGTCACGCTCGGCAAAATCTACGGCATCGAAATCACGATGGCCAACGCCCGCGACCTGGTCACCTCGATCTTGAAAGCGGCCGGTTGGGTGATGCTCGGCGAAGCGGCCGTAAGCTACGCGGCGTCGCTCTTCAAAGGCCTCACCGTGGGCTACGGCACAGTGCTCACCGCGCTCCCGCAAGGCGCGGCCGCCGGCTACGGTTCTTACATCGTCGGACAGGCGGCCCGCATCTACTTCGAGCAAGGCGCGAGTTGGGGCCAACAGGGGCCAAAACGGGTCGTCTCGCGGATTCTCGACAACACCGACAAAGAATCGGTGCTCCAGCGCCTCAAGGAAGAGATCAAGAAAAAGATCTCGCTCAATCCGTACGGAGCCAAATGAACTATTTGGCCGCGTCGCTTGCGACGCGCTCTTTGGCACCACCGAGCCCAAGCACCACCGCCGCCACGACGCAAACCCCCGCCAGCGCGAGCGCGGCCTTTTGAATCCACCGGTGCCAATCGAGGTTCTGCTGCATGGCGTCGGTCGCCGGATGCTTGTAGACCTCGAAGCCCGTCGTCGCGAGCGACTGGTACGACTCGATCCACGATTGCCAGGCCGCGAGCGGCGTCATCGCGGACACTTGTTTGTCGACCAGCGTAGTCCGCACGACCGGATCGATCGTCGGCACGGGCTGCTCCGACGAGCGACTCGCTGCCGCGGAGATCAAGCACAGGGCCGCCAGCAAGAGACTCACCGTGATCGCCGCCTGGCGGAGCCCCCACGTCGGGCCGGTTGCCACCGCCGATTCCTCGCGCGCTTCCGGCAATTGACGGAGCTGGCGGAGCGTCGGCACCGCGACGGTCGCGCCACAGTCGCATACGAGCGACTCGCCCGCTTGACCGGTGTCCACGGCTAGCTGCCGGCCACACAAACAGGGAACAAAATACTTCGCCATGGTGACTCGTCCGCGCCAGCAGTCGACGGTGTCCGCTGCAAACCGTTAATGCACAACGACATACGTCGGTGTCGTCGCGTCTGCCAACCTTCCACCATAACACCGATTGTTGGCGTGCGTCAGCGGGCGATCGGTCGCGATCCCTGCATGGTAATGATTTTTCGGCCTTTGCCTATGGACCCGAATATAGGGCCGCTTACAATTGAAAGGTTCGATCTCCCGGCCTTGGGGGTATCGTGTGCGGCCAGGGATCTGGCTGTGGGGTCGGTGTGCCAGGGAGACGCTTTGGCCGGGCATTGGCGCACTTTCTCGAGTTCAACGTGTCGGCGGAAATAGGTGCTTGCGTGATCGCACGGCCGGTTTCCGACGACCGCCAACGAGGACTGGATGATATGCCGCGAGTCCGATCCATACGGTCGCGCATATGGAAGTCGACGCGCCATCCGGACACGACGTTGCCAAAGTTCTCTCGCAATGATCGTCGGCGTTGCTGTGCGATCATCGTACGAACACGGACGAATCACGAGGATCTGGGATTCAGGATTCAGGATGCAGGGAAAATCTTTTCCTGTGCCCGGCTCCCCGCATCCTGCATCCTCAAACCTTGGACTGCATCGTAAACCGTACTGATTAGTGAAACATTGCTGTGGGAGGTCGAAGCGCAGCGCGGCGCTATCTTTTACCAAATGCCGCGCGACGCCAGACTGCCCGCTTACGGGTGTTAGAATTGGTTGTCTTTTGACGCACCTGGTTTGTCAACGATTGGGGGTAGCTCATCGCCGCGCGGGAGCGGTTTGATCTCGACTCGCCTGGACCCACGATGTTCGTCCGTCTTTGAGGGAGCTCCTACCTACCAGGACACCTCGACGGCGACCCGTGTAACGCGAAACTGTGCGACTCGCTGAATTCAAACCGTGCCAACCATCTCGAGCGGCAAATCGCCACGATTGCCGGTGTGCGTTGTGTCTCGTTAGCCCATGTTTTTGGTAGGAGTGTGAAATTTGTACGAATCATTGTTGGAACACGATCTCGAAGACGAAGTAGTCGCAGTTGGCGACGTCGCCACGGACCTCGATCCCAAGCTCGAAGACGACGACGACACCGAGACCGACGACCTCGCTGAGGATGCGGATGCCAGTGCCGGCGACGGGCTCGACGATTCCGACTCGGAGGCCGAATCGCTGCTCGACTCGACCGACACCGAATCCTGGTCCGACGACCCCGTCCGGATGTATCTCACCCAAATGGGCGAGATTCCGCTGCTCACCCGCAAGGAAGAAATCAGCCTCGCCCGCCGCATCGAGATCACTCGCGCCGCATTCCGCCGCAAGCTCTTGGCCTGCGACTACGTAATTCGTAGCGCGGTGAAAGTGCTCAACCGCGTCCATCGCGGCGAGTTGCCTTTCGATCGTACGGTGCAAGTCTCCGTGACCGACCGCCTCGAGAAGGAGCAAATTCTCGGCCGCTTGCCGCACAATCTCGCCACGATCGAGCGCCTGCTCGAACGCAACGCCGAAGACTACCGCATCGCGACCAGCAAAAGCCACAAGCCGCAGGCCCGCCGCAACGCTTGGCACCGGCTCAGCCGCCGCCGCTGTCGGGCTGTGCTCCTGGTCGAAGAGCTCGGCCTCCGCACCCAGCGGATCGAGCCGATGATTTCGCAGCTCGAGCAGTTCAGCGATCGGATCGACGATCTCAAGTGCAAGCTCGAGATCATGAAGGCCGAACGCCGACCGCTTTCCGAGCGGAAGCCGCTGTTGGTCGAGTTCCGCAACATCCTCCGCGCCCTGCAGGAAACGCCGTCGAGCCTGCGGAACCGGATCATGGACCTCAAGCGAATCTACACCGAGTACCAACGCGCCAAGCGCGGCCTCTCGGAAGGCAACTTGCGGCTCGTGGTCTCGATCGCCAAGAAGTACCGCAACCGCGGCCTGTCGTTTTTGGACCTGATCCAGGAAGGCAACGCCGGCCTGATGCGGGCCGTCGACAAGTTCGAATACCGCCGCGGCTTCAAGTTCTGCACCTACGCCACCTGGTGGATTCGCCAGGCCATCACCCGCGCGGTGGCCGATCAGAGCCGCACGATCCGCATCCCGGTCCACATGGTCGAAACCATGAGCCGCGTCCGCAATGTCTCGCGGCAACTGCTGCAACGCCTCGGCCGCGAGCCCTCGATCGAAGAGACAGCCCGCTCCGCCGAATGTTCGATCGACGAAGCCCGCCGCGTGTTGGCCATGAGCCGCTACCCGATCAGCCTCGACCGGCCGGTCGGCAACAGCGAAGACAGCCACTTCGGCGATTTGCTCCCCGATTCCGGCGCCGAGAGCCCCGCGATCGGAGCCGCCCAAGAAATGCTCCGCGGCCAGATCTCGAAGGTCCTCAAGACGCTCAGCTACCGCGAACGCGAGATCATCAAGCTCCGCTACGGCCTGGGCGACGGCTACAGCTACACGCTCGAAGAAGTCGGCCACATCTTCAAGGTCACCCGCGAGCGCATCCGCCAAATCGAAGCCAAAGCGGTCCGCAAACTACAGCAACCCAGCCGCAGCGCGGAGTTGATCGGCTTCCTAGATTAGCTGCGCATTCGCAATTTAGCCGCGTCGCTTGCGACGCGCGAAACGAACCGGGGCGTCCCCGCACGCCCCGGTTTTTTCATGCGCCCGATTCACTCGCAAACTCATGCTCGCCCCCATTCGGAAATCGTGGTAACCTGATCTCCCATCACGTTGGTCGGACAGCGCTCTCGCCCCACGTCTCACCGGAGCTGAACCGATGAAGCTCGAACTTCCGCTCGCGCCACTGTCGCGCCGACTGGCGATCGGCTGGTGGGTCACCCTCGCCATTCTCGCCGCCGCTCTGATCGCGGCCATTTGGCCCAAGCCGTATGTCCTTCACGTTTCCCAACTAGTACCCGCCGCTGTCGAAGAAGTCGACGGCCAGGTCGTCAAGCTCAACGACATGGAGGAAGGCTACGCGAAGCTCCATGCGTTCCAGAACAAGCGGCAAGCGGTGATCCTGCTCGCCGCGGCACTGGCCGCCTCCGTCGTGCTCGCTCTTGCCGCCGCGATCTTCGCCCGCGACACCTCCTGGCGCGCCTGGCTGACCGCCATCCCAGCCGCCGCACTCGCCATGTGGGCCGTCGACCGCGCCCTGCCGCCGGTGTTCGACCCCGTCTACGGCACCGGCTTCCAAAACTTCCTTCCCTGGTGGATCGAGCTGGCTGGGTCGTTCGTGATCGCAACCCTCGCCATTGCGCCGCTATTCCTATTCCGCTGGCTCGTTGGCCGCTGGATAAATCGCGCTCGGACCGCCCCATCCGACCATTGAAACCCGCCGACCACTCTCAAACCTCCGCTTGCGGTTTAGCGCTGCCTACGCCCATGTACCACAATCGCCACCGCGCAACCGTTTCCCAGCCGCGCAGTGGCGACAGGGCTTAGCCGGGGGTGCCAACCCCCGGAAGAGAATTCATCCAGAAAATCGGCCGAGCAAATTGCTCCGCTAGCCGGCACCGCGCCGCCGAAGCCGAAATCCATTCCGGCCTAGTTCCGAATTTGGACCACGACGACACGACGGAAGGCCATCTTCCGCCCGTCGTGCCGTCGTGTCGTCGTGGTCAATCATCTGGACGTTCAAACTTATCGCGCCCTGCGTACATCGCCACTCCGCCAAGACTCGCCAGCAATTTCACGCGTGTGCTACGCAAAGCTGGTCTTCAGCCCCATTTCTTTCATTTGCAGTAAGGCTTCCGAGTTTCCACGCGCATCGTCCACAGGATCATGCGTGTGCTTGGTCTTCCGCAGATGTTTGAAGTTCACAAAAGTATCTTTTTGCAGCCCCTTGTACAGAGAGCCAAGATTTGTCGAACTGAATCCAAACGGGTTATTGCCGATAAAGTGGTGAAAATACCAATTGATGAATTGCCAATCGAAGCCGTTGTTGTCTGAAACGAACATCGTCCTGCTCTTGCAGTTCTGAATTATCCATTCTCGAAAGCGGCTCATCACCGATTGCGGATCCTCGAACGCCATCGTTTCCTCGCGAGTAAATCCACTGACCGCAAGCGCATCCGGGACGAACTTCTCGGAAATCGGTTTCAGCTTGCCGTAGAATGTGCGATGCAGCTCCGGCTCGACGATCACCGCGCCGAAACAAATCATCGAATAGTCGCCCGGGATCGGCCCATCTGCTTCAACGTCCACCATTACATACGGCATTTATCGAGTCCTTATGCATTCCATCCAACGCGACAACGGCTTGATCAATGTAGCAGTACGGTCCGCAACATGTCAAAACACATCGCGGCTCTGAAAATCCCCGTCAACTAATTTGGAGCCAATGAAAGCCGCGACGTGGAATCCAGTGGTTCCGTCGTGGTCAATCCCCAATTCTTGGCCACCCCGCTTTTTGCGAGGTGGCCAAAAATAGTTGTTGACTTCCCACAACGCATATGATAGAAACAAGAG
>JANNTD010000024.1:0-8077 GCA_031403315.1 Planctomycetota bacterium | reverse complement strand
TTACGCCGGCCAGACGCTGCCCAGCCCCTACTATCTCACCGACGACATCCAGTACTACGCCCCCGGCCCGGGCTTCAAGCTCGCCCGGGAAGCGGCCGCCATGCAAGAACAAGAAGCCGCCGACATCTCCGAAGCCCAATCCGGCTTTTAGAGTACGCGAAGTCGTCCGATCCAAGTTCGTCCCCCCAGTTTCCCCTCCGCAGACACACTGCGCACCAACGCCCAATCACGGACTCCGTGACAAGCACGCAAAATGGGTACATGCCGGCCGCCGGACCGATTCGCGGACCAGCGGCAAAACGGGGGGACGGCACCCTACGTGGCGGGCGCCTAAAGAACCGCGCGAGCGGGCCTTTGGGCGCCTCGCCCACGAGGGCACAAGCGACGGCCAAATCACGCCGAAGCGGCCTTACCGGAATCGTCATTCGCCGGGCCGAATCGCTGCTTGGCCCACTGCGACAACCGCGCCGCCTGCGAACGCCACGATCCAAGTGGCGCGTAGATCATTCGGTAACTCGCCTCCGCATGGGTCCGCAGCGAGCGTTTGAACAGCGATTCGCCCCGCCCCAGATCGAGCGAAACGTCACCCCGCTCGCAACTGTCCTCGATCGAGCGGAGCATGAGTGCCGTGCCCAACCCTGGCGGAACCTGCCCCGACTGCACGAGCGACGCATCGTAGCCAACTCGCAACCCGGTCAGTCGGCCGTGGAGATGGTAGTTGTAAGCGAACGCGGCAGGCCGGCCGTCGATCAGCAGCAAATTGACGTCGACCATGCCGTTGCGGGCCGCGATCGCATGGGCGTCGCGGAGAAAATGCCGCACCCGTTCGTGAGTGAGCGTCGTGCCGGTGGTCGAAGTGGCCTGCCAACTGGCGAGCGCGACTTGCTGACACATGGCGAACAGATCCCAACGCGGATCGCCGTCGCCCTCGCGCGCCGGCGCCGGCCGATGGCGGATGTACTCGACGTCGTGGCTGTCAAAGACACGGTGGCCGTCAAAGACACGCCGCAACACGCGCCGCATCTCATGCCGCGCTTTGTGCGACTTGCCGGCCAAGTAGTCGTTCCATCCGCCGCCGAAATTGACGAGCGAACTGGTTTCGTACGCCGTTTGTTGCGAGAGCAGTCCGACCACGCGCATCGACCGGCCCACGCGGCCGCCGTCGCGCGACGGCGGCGCGGTCGACGGCAGGTCGATCGTGTCCCAGTCGCGGTTGGTGTGACGGATATGCTGCATCGCCGCGAGCATCGTTGCGGCGGAGTTCGAGCCAAGCGGGCCGTACCAGCTGCCCCAGCTGTCGAGCGGATACGTCAGCACACGGAGCGAGTTGAAACCGTGGCGTTCCGTTCGCACGCAGAGCGGGAGAATGCCGATCGGCGTACCGGCCGAGCGGACCAACAGCACACGCAGCCGTTGATTTTGGCCGAAGTGCCGCCAATAGTTTTCGAGCCAATCGAAGGTGTTGAAAAAGGTCGCCCGCGGTGTGGTCGCCAGCCAGGAGTTCCACGCCAGCCGATATCCGGCCAACTCGTCGAGATCGTTGATTTCCTGAACTTCGACCATGGGGTGAATTGCTGGCAACCGGCGTGCCAGCGTGCGCCGATTCGCAGATTGCACCGTTTTCACCGAGAAATCGGCTGCCTGGGATGTCGGCCACACGGCCCGGCGGAAACATCGCGGCGAGCCATGATGCCAATTCGCAACGCGAGATGCATGAGCGGAAAGCCGCAAATTGTTAGACTGGAAGCGACCCTGCGAGGAACGTGCGCGTGACCACACCGAGCCAACACGATCTGATCGAGCGAATCCACGCCTCGGGCCACGGCTGCGTCGTGTCGCTCACGGGCGGCGGCAGCCGGGCGATTTCCGACTTGCTCAGCGTGCCTGGCGCGTCGGCGACGATGCTGGAAGCCATCGTGCCCTATGCGGCGGAAGCGCTCGCCGATTGGCTGGGCGGCAAGTTCGATCAAGCGTCGAGCGAACCGACGGCCCGAGCAATGGCAATGGCGAGTTTCGAGCGAGCTCGCAAATTGTCGGTTGCCGATCCGACGACGTTACTCGGCATCGGTGCCACGTCGAGTCTTGCCACGACGCGTCCGAAGCGCGGGTTGCATCGAGTTCATATCGCCTGGCAGTCGGCGGTGTCGACCGTGTCGTACTCGTGCGAGTTGGTGAAGGAGAAGCGCACGCGGGCGGAAGAAGAAACGGTAGTCGCCGAGTTGGTAATCCACGCGTTCGCCGAGGGATGTGGTGTTGCGAGCGGTCCGCCCCGCGAGCCGTCGGACGAGGAGCCGGTGACTCGCCGTGAGAAGCGGGCACCCAAGGAGTGGACCGAGCTGCTGCTTGGCCAGCGACAGAGCGTCGCCTACCGCGTCGATGGCCCGCCGCAGGTCATCTTTTCCGGCGCCTTCAACCCGTTCCATGCCGGCCACCACCGCATGGCCGAAATCGTAACTGCCCGCTGCGGTGCGCCGGTCACGATGGAGCTCTCAATCGCCAACGTCGACAAGCCGACGCTCGACTTCCTCGAAATCGACGAGCGACTCGCGGGACTGGGCGACCGCCCAGTGCTCGTCACGCGAGCGGCGACATTCGTCGAAAAGGCGGCGCTCGCCCCCGGTGCGGTGTTCGTCGTCGGCGCCGACACGATCGCGCGGATCGCAGACGAAAAATACTACGACGGGAACTGCGAAAAACGCGACTCCGCCATCGCCGGCATTGCCGTCCACGGTTGCCGATTCCTGGTCTTCGGCCGCGTCGTCGCCGGCCGATTCACGTTGCCCTCCGACCTCAACCTGCCCTCCCAATTGCGCGATTTGTGCGAAGAGGTGCGCGAGAGCGAGTTTCGCCATGATATTTGCTCCACTGAGTTGCGGGCGGAGACTTAACTGCTTGCATTTTCACCGAATCGCAGTCGAAGTTTCGCCGCCGACAATTGCCCCCACCGGGGTCGGCATTTATATTCGATGGCTTACCGCTTGTCGTACGTCGGGCGGATCGCCTACCTGTAATCTCCCAGTTTGTTATGTCTCAGTCCGACACGCCGATAAGTGCTAAAGTCGCCCAGAAGCCGCTCTTTGTTGGCGTCGACGTTGGCGGCACCAACATCAAAATTGGGCTCGTGGACGATGCGGGTCAAACGCTCGCCTACCATTCGATGCCCACCGAGCAAGATCAGGGCGCCGAAGACGCCTGCGGCCGCATGGCCCGGGTTGTTTCGCAATTGATCGACCGGACGGGTGTCGACCGCGGCGACGTGGCCCGCACCGGCATCGCCACCCCGGGGCCGATGAACATTCCGGCCGGCATGATCTTGCGACCAGGCAACCTGCCCGGCTGGTGGGATTTTCCGATTCGCGAGCGACTCCAGTTCCATTTGAAGATTCCGGTCACGTTCGCCAACGATGCGAACGCGGCCGCGTATGGCGAATTCTGGCGCGGAGCCGGCGCGCAGCACGAAAGCATGGTGCTGCTCACGCTCGGCACGGGCATTGGCGGTGGGATCATCATCGGCGACACGCTCGTCGAAGGCGCCCACAGCTGCGGCGGCGAGTGTGGTCACATCCTCGTGAATCCCGCCATAGATGCCTGGCAAGATGCGCTAGGCAAGAGCGGCTCGCTCGAAGCGTACGCATGTGCCGGCGCGGTCGTCCGACGCGCGACCGACGCACTGGGCGCGAGCGAAGCCAGCTCGCTGGCCCGCCGCCACCGTACGGGCGAACCGATCACGCCGCGGTTGGTTGCCGAAGAAGCGGCACGGGGCGATGCACTCGCACACAGCGTCGTGATGGAAACGGCCTACTGGCTGGCGATCGGCATCGTGACGTTCGTGCACACGATCGATCCGGACGCCGTGGTGCTCGGCGGGGCGATGAATTTTGGCGGGCCGGCGAGTCCGCTCGGCCGCGAGTTCCTGGCGAAAATTTGCGAAGAGGTGCGGCCGCGGCTGTTGGAGCCGTTGCGAGCCACGGTGAGGATTGAATTTGCGTCGCTTGGCGGCGACGCCGGTTACATCGGCGCGGCGGGCCTCGCGCGGCTCGAACAACGCAAGCTACGCGAACGATCGGGTGTTGCTCTAGGGGCTTGAGGTCGATCCGCATGGAACCCGACGACGAGCTGTGTCTGTGCTTCCACGTCACCAAGCGGAAGGTGATCAACTATCTGCGGATCGAGCGGCCGCAGCGAGTTGGCCAGCTCGCCGACTGCCACGGCGCGGGCACAGGCTGCGGCTGGTGCCGGCCGTTTCTTCAGACGCTCTTCGATGCCGCTCAGACCCCGGACCAGTCAGCCCCTGCACTGCCTTCGCCGGAGGAATATGCGCACGCCCGCGGCGACTATGTCCGTGCCGGCAAAGGCACGCCGCCGCCGGGGGCCACGCCGATCGATCCAAGTTAGATCCAACCGCATGCGATGCGGCGATCTGTTGCTGCCACCCCCCAGGACACGATGCTCAACGGGCTTCGCTCTGCGCGGTCCGTTCGGCTTGGTCCGATACCTCGACCGCCGAGGTTTCCTCGCCGGACGGCTTGCCCAGCAATTGCTCGAGTGCCTCACCGAGCCGTGGTCCGCGGGCCTCCATGCTGACCACGTTGCCCTCTTGGTCGACGAGGATCGCGGTTGGGATGCCGGTGATTCCGTACTTCACCGCCATCGGATTCTGCCAGCCGCCGGACTCGTCCGCAGGTTCGTGGTACAACGACGGCCAAGGGATGTTGGTTTGCTTGACGTAGTCTTCGGCGTCGCTGCGTTTGTCGTCGAGCGAGATGCCGATCACGTCAAAGCCTTTGTCGTGATACTTCAGATAGTTCTCCAGAACATTTGGCACTTCGGCACGGCACGGCCCGCACCACGTGGCCCAGAAGTCGACCAGCACGACTTTGCCACGATAAGCATCCCAATCGAGCTCGCTGCCGTCCAGGAACTTGCCCGAGAGCTCCAACTTGTTGCCGGGGAGGTTCAACCGGCGATTAATGCCCTCGAGCAGCGGGAGCCGCTGCTGGACGCCGGGGTTGTCGCTCTGGCTGAAAACGGGCAACAGCTCGCCCAGGGCTTTCTTCGCCATCGCGCTGTCCGGCGAATCGGAGAGCCGATCGACGAACATCATGAGCATGCTGACGTGAGCTCCAGTTGGCGTGCCCGACTTCACTGAGTTGATCAGCCAATCGGTCGTCTCCGCACGCTGCGCGTCGTCGAGCCGCGACCACTGCTTGAGCTTGGTCATCAACTCCATTTGTTGGTGCTTTGCCGCGCGATTCTCGCGCTCTCCTTCGACACTCTGGCGGACTTTTTTGATCGCTTCTTCGATCGTCGGTTGCCCGTCGAACTTGAGACTGGCCAGGAATTCGTCGGTCTGTCTATCGGAGCTGTCATCGCCAAGTTGTTGCCGGATCCGTAGCGATTCGATCTTCCATTCGATGGCGTCGATCTTCTGCCGGTCGGTGGCCTCGCCGGCCAGGATTTTGGCCGCCGCGTCACCGATGGCCGTCGAAACACCCTCCAGATATTTCTGCAACTCCTCTTGGGAAGTAAACTGCTGCTGGGGGTTCGCCAGCTTCTCGATGAATGCCAAGAGCGTGGCGGCGTCGCCATCGGGCAACGTGAAATCGGCGCTGTCCGAAACGACCACGTCGGCCGGATCGGAATCGCCCGGCTCGGCGCCAATGGCAAGCTGCCAGCCGCCGCTGCCAAAGAGTGCGAGTGTCAAGGAGAACCAACGAACGCTCGAACGCGATAGGATCATCGCCATTTCCCTTTTTTGAAAGTTCGCGGGCAATCAAGCGCACCGCGTGGCTCGTCGCTCAGCGCGGAGCGACGCTTGTATACGAAATGCCGGTTCGATTCGAGTCCGTTCTGAGGCAGAAGCTGCCCCGGCCCTCTTCCTGTGTCTTCGATATTATGGCGATCGCTGCGAGCGAAGCAAGCAACGGAGCGGCCGAAGCCAGGCGAAACAGCCTGAATTTGGCGGTTCGGCGTGGATCCCCGCGGAGACACGTTTGCTATCACTCGACGCATGGCATCCCCTTTAGCCTGTGTCGCCGATCGTCCGGCCGCCGTCGACGGGCAAGCACACGCCAGTGACGAAATCGTTCTCGGCCAGGAACAGCACGGCATGGGCGATGTTTTCCGGCCGGCCCGCGCGCCCGAGCAGCGTTCCTTTCACGGCTCGTTCGCGGACTGCTGCTGGCAACTCTTCCGGCACGAGCACCGGGCCGGGTAGGACCGCGTTGACGCGCACTCGCGGCGCAAGCTCGACGGCGAACATCCGCGTCATTGTCGGAATGGCGCCCTTCGAGGCGAAGTACGCGCTGTAGTCGCGATACGGCCGAGCCGTTGCCCAATCGCCGATGTTCACGATCGAGCCGCCCATCGGCTGTTCGGCCATGAGCGTGCCGGCATGCTGGCAACAAACAAATGTGCTGACGGTGTTCACCTCGAACAAGCGCCGCACGTCGTCGGCCGCAACGGTTTCGAGCGGCGTCGGCGCCCAAATGGCAGCGTTGTTTACTAGCAAGTCGAGCCGGCCGAAATGGCGGCGGGCGCGGTCGATCATCGATCGCGTCGCGTCTTCATCGCGTAGCTCAGCGCCGAAGGCGGCCGCTTCGTGACCGGCTTCTGTCAACTCTTCGACAAGCTCAGAAGCCCGATCGAGCGATTTGTTCGCGTGAATCGCGACACGGTAACCCTTGGCCGCCAGCGCGCGGACGATCACCGCCCCCACGCGGGCTGCCCCGCCGGTCACCAAGGCTACAGGTTGTTCGTGTTCGTCTGTCACAGTCTAATTGCACGCAGTCGGTTCGTTACTTCACGCCGTGAAAGTCGGCGATGATTTTCCAGGCCTCTTCAGGCGACTCGGCCCACGAGATCAACTTCAAATCTTCGTCGTCGATCACGCCCTCGTCGGCCATTTTCGGAAAGTCGATGATCGATTCCCAATATTCGCGGCCGTAGAGGATGATCGGAATTGCCTGCATGCGTCGCGTCTGCCTCAAACAAAGGGTGTCGAACATTTCGTCGAGCGTGCCGAATCCGCCGGGGAACACCACCAGCGCCTTCGCCCGCAGGATGAAGTGAAACTTGCGAATCGCGAAATAATGGAAGCGAAAGCAGAGGTCGGGCGTGATGTAGGGGTTCGGCTCCTGCTCGTGCGGCAAGTCGATGTTGAAGCCGACGCTTTTGGCGCCGATGTCGAACGCGCCGCGGTTGGCGGCCTCCATGATCCCCGGCCCGCCACCGGTGGCGATCACAAAGTCGTTGCGGCCCTCGATCTGGCAGATAGTCGAGACGAGCCGGCCGAATTGGCAGGCCTCGTCGTAGAAGCGGCTCTTGGCAAGCACGCGCTCGGCCCGCCCAACGCCGCGCTTGGCCTGGGGATCGCGCGGCTTCTTGTCGGCCGCCTGAATTGCCTCACGCAGCCGAAACTCGGCGACTTCGTGCGGCACGATGCGGGCGCTGCCGAACACGACGACCGTGGCCTTCACGTTGTTATCGCGGAGCAGCGTCTCGGTCTTCAAAAGTTCGAGCGTCATCCGCACGTGGCGGATGTCGTCGCGTTTCAAGAAGTCGAAGTCGTATTCCGCCAGCCGGTAGCTCGGCGAATTGAGGATCGCCTGGCGATTGGCTTCCGCGGTGTCTTGTTGTTCCATGAAAATCGGTCCTGAAAGCTGAGGGCGAGCGATTGAATGCCGTCGAGCTATTGGTAGCAGGTGCTGAAAGTTTCGACAACCTCGCTGGGTATCAGTCCCTTTCCGGGCGGCAAAAATGCGTGCCGTTTTCTCAAAATTATCGGTAATGGTGGACAGATTCGGATTTCACCACGCCACGGCGAGTCTTCGACACGGAGGTCACGGAGGTGAAGCAAATAACCGCGGATGGACGCCGATGGACGCCGATATTTTGGGGAATTGGAGATCGCGCGATCCACTTCCATCTGCGTTCCTCTGGTGCGTCAGGGTAAGTCTGTTGGTTCTATTCAGTTGAAAGGAACTGAACATGGGAATTGCTCGTTCACCGTGTAGCTGAGGCAGCGGCGGCTGGGGTGACCTGGTCGTCGAAGCCTGCCGAAGCGAAGGCGTCAGCC
>JANNTD010000023.1:0-9568 GCA_031403315.1 Planctomycetota bacterium | reverse complement strand
TTGTTGACTGTGACGATGAGTTCTTCCGTCGTTCGAGCTCAAGTTAAGTCGTCGTGGACTGCTTCGCCAGCCGCGATTGAGCGCTCTTCGCAGAGTAAGCCGACTTCGAATTTCGATGAAACGAAGGTCGGCAGCTACTAGCTCGCCAATCCGCTAGTTGCCGCCGACGGTTCGCGGGTCACACGCGAAACCTGGCCGCGGCGGCGAGCGGAGCTGCTAAAGCTCTTCGGCGACGAGATGTTCGGACACGCGCCGGTTGGTCGGCCGGAGAATCTGGCGTTTCGCGTGCTTGAAGAAGATGCGAAAGCGCTCGACGGCAAAGCGACGCGGAGACTCGTGGAGATTTCGTTCGACACGCCACATGCCGGGAAGTTCAATTTTCCGGTGCAGCTCTATGTTCCAAACGCCGCCAAGGGGCCGGTGCCGACGCTTGTGCTGCTTCAGTTTGAAGGGCTGACCGATCCGGCGACGCCGCAGATCATCGACCGCGGTTGGGCCCTGGCGATTCTCGACCGCACGAAACTCGCTGCCGATGACGCCGCCACATTCCGCAGCGGCGTGATCAATGCATTCTCCGGCCAGCGCGAGCTCGCTCCGGATGCGTGGCAGGCGTTCGGTGCGTGGGCCTGGGGTTCGAGCCGCGCGCTCGACTATTTGGAAACCGAGCCGGCCGTCGACGCGGGGCGAGTCGCCGTCGTGGGCTTCTCGCGGATGGGGAAGACCGCGCTGTGGGCCGGGGCGAACGACGAGCGGTTCGCGGCCGTGATCTCGAATGAGTCGGGTGCCGGCGGGGCTGCCCTTTCGAGCCGGCTTTACGGTGAAACGATCGAGGACCTCAACGTCCGCTTCCCGCATTGGTTCTGCAAGAACTATCGCAAATACAACGGCCGCGAACGCGATTTACCGTTCGACGACCATCTACTGCTCGCGCTCGTCGCCCCGCGTCCGCTCTATGTTGGCAGCGCCGACGAAGATCTGTGGTCCGATCCGCGCGGCGAGTTTCTGGCCTGCGTCGCGGCGTCGCCGGTGTATGAGCTGCTCGGTGTGCCGGGCCTCGGCACCGACCAAATGCCGCCGCTCGACGAGCCGGTTGCTAGCGGCCGCATCGGTTACCACATCCGCCGCGGCCGCCACGCCTTCACCGACTACGACTGGCAGCGGTACATTGACTTCCTCGACCGCCAGTTGTCGGCAACAGCCCCGGCCCCGGCCGAGAAATTACAATAGTCGACCGGCGACTGTATTTGATCGGCAGCCGGGGATACAATGTCGACAGGCATTCCTGCGACATACTGCCATGCACGACCAATCGCTCACCGGACATTTTCTGGTCGCCTCGCGCTACTTGCGCGATCCGAACTTCGTGAAATCGGTCGTGCTGATGATTCGGCACGATGATGAGGGCGCCGTCGGAGTCGTGATCAACCGGCCGACCGAGAAGACGATCCGCGAGGTGTGGGACACGATCGGATTCGACCCGTGCGATAGCGGGGACGTCATCTACCTCGGCGGGCCGGTGCCCGGGCCGTTGGTGGCCGTACACACGCTGGAACCGTTTTCCGAGCGCGAGGTATTGCCGGGCGTCCACGTCGCCATGCACCGCGACGCGATTGACGTCATCGTCCGCAAGAAGGATCAGCCGCTGCGACTCTACAGTGGACACGCCGGCTGGGGCAGCGGGCAGCTTGAAGGCGAACTCGAAGCCGGCGGTTGGCTCACCACCGAGGCCACCAAGGACGACATCTTCGCCGACCACGAAACGATCTGGAAAAGCGTCACGGAGCGGATCGGGCTCGAGATCATGGCCCCGGACATCGACGAAAAGTTCGTGCCGACGGATCCGTCACTCAATTAATTCCGCGGATGCGGCAAGCGATAGCACCGCTGGCGCCCAACTACTACTATTGGGGCGACCTCTGTCCGGCCGATGTCACCGATGGGAGTGTAGCCTCCCAACTTATCACTAACCTCTTTTCTCACCAATACGTGGCGATACCGGCATGAAGTCTCATGCGATCTTGATGGTCGTTGCGCTCGTCGTCCAGGCATTCTTGGCGCAGGCTGCGAGTGCGGCGGAAGAACTCGCCAGTCCCCCAGAGGCAGTCGGTCCTTTGCCCGGTGAGTTTGAATGCCCGTGCGAAGAGCTCGGTAGTCCATTGACATTGATGCAATGGAGCTATGGCGACGGTGCCGATGGCGATGTCTTGTATCGTCCCCTGGAGAGCGATCGCCCCTATTTCACGAAGTCGGCGTCGGTGGTAGGTCTCGGTGTTTGGCAGTTAGAAGCGGGTTATATGTATGGCCGCGAGAGCTATGACGGAGAACATACGTTTCATTCTTTTCCCGACGCGAACTTGCGCATGGGCGTGCTCGCCGAGTGGTTTGAAATCCGTCTTGGCTGGACTTACCTTAACCACCACGACGATTCGAATGGCCGGGATCTTAGCGGCTCGTCCGATCCCTACGTTGGCATGAAGATCGCGGTTACTCCTCAAGACCAGATGTTGCCGGAAACGGCGGTCTTAATCGATACGAATCTGCCCACGTCGCTCGAGCGCAATGAGCTAGAGCCGGGCGTGGATTTAATCTATCGCTGGCGACTTAACGACAAGTGGTCGATGGGCGGGTCCAGCGAATTTCGCCGGGTCTCGTTGCATCGGCGAGATTCAGCAATCGGTTTTGCTCAGTCGTGGATTTTCGAGCGAACCATCGGCGACGTGCTGACCGGCTATGCGGAATGGGCCATGGTTTCAGTGGACACGCCGCCTGATCCCGACACGCAGCAGTATATTGACGGAGGTTTGCTGTACCTGCTCACTGATGATGTGCAATTCGACGTTTCCTTTGGGTACGGACTCAATCAGCTGGCGATGGACTACTTCTGCGGATTTGGCGTGACGATCCGCCGTTAATTGCAGCTTCTCAACGCCTTCGCGTCCACAGAGTGCCGGAAGACCACTACGACCGCCACAGTTTGCTACGACCAGCGCCAAAGTTTTGAGTCGTCAAACAAATTCGCTCGCGCGGCGATTCGCGTCCGGTCGATGAACGATACTGGCAAGGAAGTTTCTCTCCCCCAGTTGAAAGTTTCCGGTGATTTCCATACGCACAGGAAGCGCGCTCGTCGCTTGGCTTGCATTGATCTTGGCGTCGTTGGCGGAGCATCGCCCGGCCGTGGCCGCCGACGGGCCAGGCACGCTGATGCAGTGGGGCTATGGTCCCGAGGTCCAGGGCGGGCCCGATCTCAACGAGCCGTTGGTCACCGACCGGCCGGACTTCACCGAGTCGTCGGTGACGGTCGGCATGGGCGTCGTGCAACTCGAAGCCGGCTACACTTTCACGTACGACGACAACGAGGACGGCAAGGTCCACGAGCACTCCTATCCTGAGACGCTCTTCCGAGTCGGCATGCTCGCCGAGTGGTTCGAACTTCGGCTCGGTTGGAACTACGGTGAATCGGCCGAGACAGTGTTCGGTGGCGCCGACTCGAACCTCGAGGGAGCAGAAGACCTCTACGTCGGCAGCAAGTTCGCGCTCACCCCACAGAGTGGCTGCCTACCGGAGACGGGCCTCATCCTGCAAATGACGCTACCGACCGGAGCAAGCGCGTTCACCACGGACGAGGTGATGCCGGGCGTCAACTATCTCTACGGCTGGGACGTCACGGAGGAATTCTCGATCGGCGGCAGCACGCAAGCTAACCGCGCGATTGACGACAACGGCGAAGATTTCTACGTCGAGTTCGCCCAGTCGATCACGACGGGCTTCGGGCTGACCGACGAACTCGGCAGCTACGCCGAGTGGTTCATGTTCGCGCCGGCCGGGGCTGCGACCGCCGAGAACCAGCAGTACTTCAACGCCGGGCTCACGTACTTGATCACCGACAACATCCAGTGGGACATCCGCGCGGGCGTTGGGCTGAATGAAGCGGCCGACGACTTTTTCACCGGGTCGGGCATTTCGATTCGGATGTACTAGGCGAACGTAATTCTCTCGTGCTGTGAACTCGTGGGTCAGCCGCCGTCCGGCGTGATCTGCTCCGTCGTGTTGGCTTCCATCAACGCCGGTAGCAGCACTTGGGCCATCATTTCATTCACCGGCGAGTCCACGAAGAAGGCGGCCCCCGAGGAGACCACTATTAGATCGAGCGATGGGACGAGATACACCTTCTGACCTCCATTGCCGGAGAGCATAATGGTATCGACGCGGTGTTCGCCCGCCGAAGTCTTGACTCGATACCAACGGTGCCAGATGCCTAAACCGTAGTCGCTGTCGTCGATGCGCGACTGACGCGCGACGGCTTTATTGATCCACGACTCGGACACGACGCGACGGCCCTCCCACTGCCCGCGTTGCTGGATGAGAATTCCAAGCTTCAGCATGTCCCGCGGCCTGAGATAGACCTGCCCGAATTCGTTCCGCTGGCTGCGATCGAGCGTGAAGTTCCACTTCCAATCGGCTCTTTGAATGCCGAGAGGCCCAAACAGTACCTCGTCCGCGAATTCAGGCAATGGCTTGCCCGCCGCAAGTTCGACAATTCGTCCAGCGGTGTAAAACCCGCCTGAACAGTAGCGACCGATCGTGCCGGGGTCGGCCACCATGGGCAGGTCGACAAATGCCTTCGCCCAATCCGGGGTCTCGTACAAGTTCACCTCGTTACCTGGCGAGTTACGATCGTGTTCGTTGCAGTCAAAGCCCGATTGGCAGCTCAGCAGGTCGGTCAGCGTCACCTTTGCCTTCCTAGGATCGGGATGATCGTAGGCCGGGTAGCCCAGCCGGGCGAGCACCGGTTCGTCAGCACGCAGCAGCCCTCGATCCACTGCCGCGCCCGCAAGCAGCGAGATCACGCTCTTTGTGAGGGAGCGCATTTCATGCGACCGGTCCCGGTCGTAGCCGTAAAAATATTCCTCCAGCAGCAAGGCCCCCTTGTGATAGACGAGGATCGAATGGACATCAGCATAGGTGCCGTCGATGACGCCATTCACAAGCTGCTCCGCCACCTCGGGCGGAAGCGTTGCGGGTCCCGCTTCGCCTACCCGAATGCCATCCGGCAGGCGCGGTGGTGGCTCATACTGATAGACCACAGGCAATCCACCTGGACCGTTAGTCCACGGTTCCAGAAGCAGACGCTTAGTCTTTGGGACCTTCGACGAGAGTCGCGCGAACTCTTCGCCACTTTCCTTAAACGCCACGATGCGCCCGTTCGTGTCACGGATGAATGGGATCGATTCGCCAGGCGGATTCAGGAAAGTGTCGGTACCCGCGACACGGAGCAAGTATTTAGAATCGCCGATGATTGCGAACAGCCGATCTCCCCTCGCCACCATGAACAGCGTGAGTCCGTCGCGGTACTCATAGTGCCCCTCGAATTCTCCCATTTTACTTAGCGGGGTTTGCGCGACCCGTACCGGCGACTGGGACGTCACCGGAGTTGAAGCCGCGGCGAGTAGCAGGGCTGTTAGCAGCATTCGTGTGGATACACTTTGCATCTTGTCCCTCGCGTGTCAGTGACGAGCTGACCAAACCACGATTGGAATTGGTTTTAGCATGTTGGCCTTGCGCAGGATCCGAACCCATTTGGGGCTCGGCGGCACCCGATTAGGACGATTGGTGGGCTCGACTCCAGCCACCGATTGCGGAGGCTAAATCGCTTTCATCGCGCGAGGCTTCGGCAAATGATTCGTCGGTCTCCCAGATCACCACCTTCGAGGCGGTGACGGCGGTGCCGGCCAATAGCTTTGGGCAGACTTCGGTGAGCAGGTACTGCGCCATGTTCTCGGCCGTGGGATTGTTCGGCAGCACGTAGTACTTGCACGGCTCCACTTGTTTGATCGCGCGGATGCCGTTCTCGTCGGCCTCGTTTAGCACGAAGCCGTGATCCCAATGCTCGTCGAGCCAGCCCTTGAAGAGCCGCTTCAAATCGGCGAAGTCGATCACGCGGCCGACGTCGTCGACTTCGTGGGCGGTGACGTAAAAATCGGCGACGTAATTGTGGCCGTGAAAGAACTCGCATTTGCCGCCGTGGCGGTGCAGCCGGTGTCCGGCGCAGAACTTCACGCGGCGCATGATGGTCAGACTCATGATTCGCAGACTCCAATTGGCCGAGTGGGTGGTACGCTCTCGATTTCCGCGGCAGATTATCCATTTTCACCATCCAACGGCCGCTTGGGAAGTCATTTTTTGGTGCTCGCGGATCGGCGCGGGCGCGTAACGTGTTGTGCGACAATCGCTTTGAACGATGAGCTGCCGGTATTACGCGACAATTCGACACTCCTTGCCTAGATTATGCCTGGTCCGCAGGATGTGCCGAGGCGACGACTGTTGCACCAATCGATTTGCGAGTAGATTAACGTCGCGTGAAGAATCCGTTACCCGGATTCGTTTCGGCCAGAAGATTCGTCGTTCGGGGGAGCTGCCATGATGCTCATTGAGACGGTTCATGAACGTCGACGCGCGATGCGCGATTGCTCTGAGTTCACGTTCGTCCAGCGCGAGGAGTTCTGCAATTTGCTGCTGAGCGCGCGGAGAATGGTCCGCTCGGACGAGCCGGACGTCCGCATGCGCGGTCTCCTGGACATGGAGACGGGCACGCGATTTCTGATCGAGCAGGAAAAGCTCTTCGGCAAGTAACGACCGCCGGACGCTCCGCCACGTCGAGAACCATCGCGCCGCCTGTCGTGCTAGCATCTCGAGCGGGAGCCAGGGTTCAGGATGTGGCGGCGACCTTTCAAAGCGGGTGACCTAGTGGTGTTCCGGCGCAGGAAACACACCACCCACCCTGGCCGCCGCGTTCAAGACGTTGAGGCCACCGCCCACGGCGACCTGTACAGCTACTTCGTCGAGAAGTCGTGGATCGTCGAGCGTGTGCAAGCCGACGAGAAATTGCTCCTGAAAACGCGCCGCGGCAAGACGCATGTCGTCGATCCGGTTGACGCCAATCTGCGGCACGCGTCGCTGTGGGACCGACTGCGCTACCGGACGCGGTTTGCCGAGCTGCGCGGATCCGCTGGCAGCTAGCATCGGCGCGGGCGGGGGCGAAGTGGGCTACTCCCGGACGATCCGCTTCTCCAGCGGTGCAACCCGAGAATCGTGGAAAATTGCACCATCGGACGCTTCCGCCCGGTCGACGATTTCGAGCGAATTTCGGGCAATCGCCCCCGTCGTGTAACCGCGGCCGCTGTTCGCTCCACTCATCGTATGACGGGCCGTCGTGCGTCAGTTTGATTTCGCTGGGCAATGTTTTTCGGGCGCGTAGCCGTCCCGCGAGGAACGGTAGCGACCTCGAAGGAGACAATCATGAAATTCGGAATGATCGGAGCTTGTTTGCTGGCCACCGTATTGGCCGGCGGCGTGGGTGTGAGTGGGCTTGCCGCAGGCGGGCCGCTCGGAGACGATGTGCCGGAAGCGGGACCGTTGCGGATGCTCGTGAGTGGCCAGTTCGGTCGCCTGCTCACACTGCGATCGGAACTGGGCATCACGGCCGAGCAGCGGACGCAAATCTGCGGGATCGTGAAGAGCCACCGCCAGGAAATTGCCACGGCGTTGCGGCCCGTCGCCGACAAGCGACGGGCGCTGCGTGATGCGACACTCGCCGAGAACGCGAACGAAGCGACGATCCACGCTGCGGCCGACGAGCTTGGCAAGGCGATCGGCGAGGCGGCGGTTGTCGGTTCGAAGATCAAGGCCGAGGTGCGCGAGGTGCTGACGCCCGAGCAGCGCGAGAAGATCATGCAGTTTCGCCAGCAGTCGGAAACGGCCGTCGACAAGTTTCTGGCAGAAATGGCCGACCCCACATGACGGCGGTGCTGCAAATTAATGGTGGGTCCGCACTCACGCTCGCGTGGGTGCGGACCGCTTTCGTGTCGATGGCCGAGGGAATCTGTCGCGCGCAGGAGTCACGACGAGTGGCCAGAGTGGACGAGACGATGCTTGCCGACGTGCAAGCCGCGGCCGGCGGCGACGGTGACGCGTACCGTCGCATCATCCGCCACTTTCAGGACACGATTGCACGTCGAATGGTGCGTTTCACACGCGACCAGCGGATGATCGAGGAGCTGGTGCATGACGTTTTCGTCGAGGCGTACTTCGGCCTGGGTGGCTACCGCGGCGACGCACCGTTCGAACACTGGTTGCAGCGGATCGCCACGCGGGTCGGATATCGGTATTGGACACGCCGCTCTCGGGAGGCGGCGAATTCCGTCGACGTTCACCTGTATGATCCAGAGGCAAAATCCGATTTGTCCGCGCGCGAGAGTGCCGATGAAGTGGCCGTGGTGCTGGAACAGCTCGCACCGCGCGATCGGCTGGTGTTGACGTTGCTGTACCTCGAGTCGCGAAGCGTGGCCGAGGCGGCGGACCTCGCCGGCTGGTCGGAGACGATGGTCAAGGTGCAGGCGCACCGAGCCCGTAAAAGATTCCGCAAGCTATTGGAAGCTTCGTCGAACCGCGCGGTTGCGCAGGAGGAAGTCGATGGATGAGATCGAAGTGCTTCGTCGCTACGCCGCACAGACGCGTTCGACGACACCGCTGCAAATAGACGTCGCGGCCAGTGTGTTGGAGACAATCCGCCGCGGCCGAGAGGAGCGCGATTGGCTCGCTGGCGGACTGCGGCCGATGATGACGGCCGCGGCCGCCAGCTTGCTCGTAGCGGTGTCGCTCGGTTTTTTCGCCCAGCAGGCGGTCGCCGAGATGCAGGACCCGCTCTCCTCGTTGTTCACGCCGTTTGTGGTGACGCTCCAATGAAATCAGAAACACCGTCCAACGTGTCGCAGCAATTGCCGCCGCCGGCTGGACGGCGACGCGGGCTAACAATTCTTTTGGCGCTGGTGATCTTCGTCGCTGGCATGGCGAGCGGCGCCGCGCTGACGGTCCACTTCGCCGTCAGCCGTTTGCAGTTTGCCATTCATCATCCGGAGGCGGCTCCACCACGGATCGCAGCGGCGATCCAACGCCGGCTCGACCTCGACGATGCACAAAGCGCTGAGGTCGAAAAGATCATCGCCAAACATCAGCTCGAGATCGCGGCCATTCGGAGCAAGTTTCAGCCCGAGATCATGCAGCAACTCGACTCGGTGCGCGACGAGGTTGCTGCCGTGTTGAAAGAGCCGCAGCGCGAGAAGTGGACGCAACTCTTCGACCAATTCCAGGATCGCTGGCTGCCGGTGATGCCACCGGCGAAAGACTAATTGGTGTCGCAACGCTAAAGGATCGCCAGCGGGTCGCGGCGTTCTTCGAGCGTGCCGCGCGTGACGCCGACGCGGTTCGAGGCCTTCAGCCGCTGCCAGACTTGTTTGCCGGAGATGCGGCCGGCGAGTAGATCGCGGTAGAGGCGAATGAGCGTGCGGACTTCCTCGGCGGAGTCGGTGAGCAGCTCGATGCGGAAGTCTCGCAATCCCCGGGAGAGCAGTTGCGGCGTGGCTTCGGCGGCGCTTTGTGGCACGGCGTTGTAGAGCGTGTTGCGGCAGCCGATGTCGGCCGTGAGCACGTGTTCCATGCCGATTCGGTCGCGCATCTTCACCTGGTGTACGTCGCACGGCCGCCCGCAATTGGACTTGTTCGTGCCGGGCGA
>JANNTD010000022.1:0-11221 GCA_031403315.1 Planctomycetota bacterium | reverse complement strand
CTCGGTCTGTTCCGGCTTTCAGTCTACCCACGCCGGGGGGTAATTGCTAGCAAATGAGTTCTCGTCGGTACCAGGACCAGTTGCCATTCCTCCGGCATATCAGCGGCAACGAAATTGCCTAAATTAACACGGTGGCTATTTCCAACTAAAGCCCTTGAACCAAGCGCGATCCGACTTCGTACTGCGTGGCAAGCCGGCGGCAGGCCGCGCCCATTCCGATGTGTTTTCGTACCGTGGCTTCCTTCCCCGCGGGCATATCGCCCGCCCTACCTGGAGACTAGAGCATGTCGACGTTCCGGAAGTGCTTGTCACTCTTTCTGGCCATGAGTTTCGTGGCGGCGATTACGCTTATCGACTCGGCAACCGCCTCGGATTGGGCCCGCTTCCGCGGCCCGAACGGCTCCGGTGTCAGTCCCGACGTGGCAGCGGCACCCGTGACCTGGAGCGAAACTGAGAACCTCAAGTGGAGCGTCGACCTGCCGGGCCGCGGCGTTTCCTGCCCGATTATCGTCGGCGACCGTGTCTACGTGACCTCTTGGACCGGCGACGGCGCCGAAGACCTGGTCCGCCACCTAGTCTGCTACGACCGCGCGACCGGCAAGCCGATTTTCGACACGGCCGTCAAGCCCGTGGTGCAGGACGAGCCCTACGACGGCATGTTCACGCAAACCGGCTACACGGCCAGCTCACCCGTTTCCGACGGCGAGCGAATCTATTGCTTCTTCGGCGTGAGCGGTGTTTATGCCTTCGACATGGACGGCAAAGAAATCTGGCACAAGAGTGTCGGCACCAACTTCGATAAACGCCGCTGGGGCACAGCGTCGAGCCCCGTGCTCTCGGGCGACCACGTAATCGTCACCGCCGGTCCGGAGAGCAACTCGATCGTGGCATTGAAGAAATCGAATGGCGACGAGGCTTGGAAATTCGATTCGCAACAGCTCGACGGCACCTGGAGCACGCCCATCGTGGTCGACCTGGCCGATGGCCGGCAGGAGCTGGTCTTTTCCATACCCGGCGGGGTCTGGGCGTTTGACCCGGCCACCGGCAAACAGAATTGGACCTGCAAAGGAGCCGAATCGAACTCCGCCTGCGGAAGTGCGATCGCTCACGGCGAAATCGTCTACGCGATCGGCGGCCGCGAAGGTGGCGGCTTGGCGATTCGCGCCGGCGGCAACGGCGACGTGACCGAGACGCACGTCGTCTGGTCTGGCAACCAGCGAGCCCGCATCGGCACGCCGATCTATCACGACGGACTCATCTTCTGGATCGCCGACGGAATGGCCAATTGCATCGACGCGGAGACCGGCGAGAAGGTGTACCAGGAACGCCTCAAGGCGCAGGCCGAAGTCGCTCAAGTGCGGTCGCCCTTCCATCTCGTTGCCGAAGAAACGCCGGCCACTGCACCACCGAGCGAAACGCCACCACCACAAGCGGGCGACAATCAGGGCGGCGAACGAGGGCAAGGTCGAGGACAAGGCGGCGGACGCGGTCGTGGTCGTGGCGGCCGAGGCGGTGGCGGCGGATTCATGTCGCAGGATTACGCCTCGCCGGTGGCGGCCGACGGCAAAATGTATTTCACTCGCCGGGCTGGCGAAGTGCATGTGTTCGCGCTCGGCCGCGAGTTCAGTCAGCTCGCCGTCAACAAATTCCCCGGCGAAGCCGACTACAGCTCGACCCCCGCAATCGCCGACGGCCAAATCTTCATCCGCTCGAGCAAAAAGCTGTACTGCGTGGCGAACGAATGATGACCCGTTAGCCGGCGGGCTCGTCCCGCCGCGTTTTGGCGAGTGCGCGCTCAATCCGCGCCAGGCAACGCTCGCGCCCAAGTATCGCCAGCGTATCGAACAACCCGAAGCCGACCGCCTTACCGGTCACCGCAACGCGGACCGCGTGTACGACGTCGCCGATCTTGAGTCCTTGGGTGGCGACCCATTCGTGCATCCACGTCTCCAATTGCGCGGCGGTGAACGGCTCGACGCCCCCGAGCGCATCGCGGAACTTGGCGAGCAAGTCGACCGCGCCTGCCGGTTTGGTGATCCGCTTCTCGAATGCCACAGAGTCATATTGGAATGCGTCGTCCGCGACAAAGAACTCGTCGTAGTCGAGCACGTCGCCCGCGACTTTGATCCGGTCGCCCGCCGCCTCCGCCAGCTGCATCACGTAGGGCCCTGCGTCGCACGGCGGCGGCGAAGTGATGAACCCCGCCTGCTGCAGAAACGGCACCACCTTTGCCACCTTCTGCTTGATCGGCACCCGCTGCATCGCCCGCGCCTCGAACGCCACGAGCTTTTCCGGATCGAAACTCGCCGGCGCTTTGTTCACGCGCTCGAGCGAAAACTGCTGGAGCATCTCCGCGCGCGCGTGAAATCTTCGGTCTTGTCGTCGAGCGACCAGCCCAAGAGCAGCAAGTAGTTGAGAATTGCTTCCGGCAAATAGCCGACTTGCTCGTAGAAATCGATGATCACCGGATTAAACGTCTCGGCCGACACCGTGAGCCCCAGTCGGCGGGCAATCGCTTGGCCGTGCTCCATCAGCGCGGCGAAGTCCCGATTCTTCAGATACTTGTCGAGCTTCCGCTTGCTGAGCTTCGTCTTGCTGCCCGGCTCGGCGACGTATGGCAAAT
Source organism: Planctomycetota bacterium (assembly GCA_031403315.1). GTDB lineage: Bacteria > Planctomycetota > Planctomycetia > Pirellulales > Lacipirellulaceae > DASYDU01. The sequence goes on along the minus strand of JANNTD010000022.1, from coordinate 8,598 downwards.
GGGCGAACGCAGGCAGTCCGTAACCCAATTGTTGGAAAATGAACACCTGTCGCGGCGTGTTCGATAGATGTTCCTCGGCCCGCACGATGTGCGAGATTTGCATTGCGTGGTCGTCGACCACTGACGCCAGGTGATAGAGGCACGTGCCGTCGGCCCGCTGGATGACGTGGTCCTGCTCGCTCGCCCAAGGAAACTCGACGCGGCCGCGGACCAGGTCGTCGAGCACCAACGTGCCCTCGCGTGGCATCAACAACCGCACGACGCCCGGCCGCCCTTCGGCGGCAAACTTCGCGGCGTCCGCATCCGTTTCTGCTCGCCAGCGGCGACTGTAGATGAACGATCTCCCTGCCTCCTGCGCCGCCTTCCGCTCGGCATCGAGCTCGTCCGGCCGGGCGAAATCGCGGTACGCCGCCCCGCTTGCCAACAGCTCGCGCGCCGCGGCTTGATACCGATCCAACCGCTGCGACTGATAGTACGGCCCGAACGGTCCGCCGATATCCGGCCCTTCGTCCCAATCGAGGCCCAGCCACTTGAGGCCGTGTAGAATCGGCGCGAGCGCTTCGTCGACGTTCCGCTGCTGATCGGTGTCGTCGATCCGCAGAATGAACTGCCCGCCCTGCCCTTTGGCAAACAGCCAATTAAAGAGCGCGGTCCGCACACCGCCGATGTGCAAATAACCGGTCGGGCTGGGAGCAAATCGTGTGCGGACGGTCATGGCAACCCGAGATATGTTGAGGGCGAAGGTGAGTTGGCCCCCATCATCCCCAAATCGCCGGCCGTTCGCTAGGCGGCCCGCTTTTGATTCCGCAGCCGTTTGCGGTCCGCTTTGCTCAGCTTGCGGCCGCCGTACCCCGATCCGTCGCCGCCGTCGCCGTCACCGTCGCCATCATCGTAGCTTTCGGCGACGGGCTCGCTGCCGTCGACCCAGTTGGTTGCCTTCGACTCGACCGCCGCAGAGCCTTGTAGACTCTCGCGGAACGATCGCAGCGGGCTGATTGTCGACGCCGCTGTCGTGCGTGAAGCCACGTGTTTCACTTCTCGATCCTTCACAATTTTCGCCCGTTGAGAAACGGCCCGTTCGCGCTCGCGCGCCGGGACCAGCCCCTGCGCGTCGAGCACCACGAACCGGCCGTACGATACGATTCCGACCAACAACATCCAGTGACCCAAGAGCGCGGCCCCAGCGACGATCATCACCTCGCTCTGCGCCGCCACGGCCGGACCAATGCCAAGAAAGCCGGCAATCGCCACGCCGTACGCCGCCATGGCTGCGCCCAGCGCTACCGCCGCCAGCCGGCTTTCGCGCGCGTCGAGCCAGGCCCGCAGCGCGATCCAGCCGAGCGGCAAACCGCCGAGCGCCAACCACCAGGCAGCGTGTCCGCGCAGCGCCGTCCAACCGGTGTGATAGGCCGCCACCGCGACAATCAGCCGATGCACCGGCGCGACGCACTCGATGCTCAGTAGCGCACAAGCGACCGCGGCCGTCAGCCACACTCGGTAACGACCCTTGAAGTCGTCGATGCGGTGCCGCCGCAGCGAGTAGATCAATACGCAGGTGACGGACGCGAGCATTAACACGACGGCCGACAGCCACGCCGCGACGCTCCCCGCGCCCGTCAAATCAAACGCCGCCGCACTCTCGAAGCCGTAGGTCCCCGCCAGCGGCGCGGCAAACCAATACAGCGCCTCGACCAATGCCGTCGTCATCACGCCCACCAGCGCCAGGACGCCGATCATGCGGTAGCGGCGCGGCAGGAAATCCGTCACTTGCGGATGGTGCTCGACGCCGGCCGCGTCGCTGTAGCGTGGCGCGCCCTCGGCCGGCTCGTCGGGCGTCACCGCCCGCAAGGCCGTATGCGCGCTCGATGCGGAGAGCGCTTCTTCACTGAGCACGCGCCGCCGCCGGCTGTCACGACCAAGAAACCTCGACATAAGGCGCAACCTGTAGGAACCGCGAATGCGATACGACACCGGCGAGCCGTACATTCGGCATGGGGTGCATAATCCATTTCGGCACGCGGCTGCTGGCGTCTGGCGTGCCGCTCGAACGCATTCGGTGGTAACGGCTAAACCGTTTGGAAAAGCTGGCGAAACTTTGCCGCCGCCAGCCAGTTTGGTTGTGCACATTCAGCCGCTCGCCACCCCTCGATCAGGCTCAAATCCCGCGAAAGAATGCGGTCGCAGCTTTGCTCCATTGCCTGCAGCGACCTACGTTTACAGTGAATTCAACGCGCTCGAAGTGTCCTCGACGAATCCCTTCCCGAGAGCATCGCAACGGTGCTCGACGGCTGAAAATCTTGCGGGTCGGCCGGACGATTGTTCGCCTACGATCCCTGAATCCACCCACGCGACATGGCCGACAACGCCACCACCGAACCCTTCTCGCCAGCGACCTTCGCCGGCGTGCCCTTGATCGTACCGACCGACCCGGCCGATCGCACCGCCGAAGTGGCGTCGCTACTGCAGTCGCTCGACGAAGCGGCCGCACAATGTGGTCGCTCCGCTACGGGCGATCCGACCGACGGCAACGAAGCCAAGCTGGTTCACGCTCGCCTCGGCATCGCCAGCGGCCTGCACACGGCGCTCCGCTGCAAAGATCCAGCTACCGCGTCGCACAGCGTGCGGGTGGCGCTCGGCTGCAGTTCCTGGGCAGCGGTCATGCAACTCGATCCGGCCGAACGCGACGCGCTGGAAGTCGCCGCTCTGTTGCACGACGTCGGCAAGATTGGCGTCCCCGACAAAGTGCTGCTCAAGCCCGGCCGACTCTCGCAGGAGGAAGTCGAATCGATGTCGCGCCACACGGCGATGACGATCGAGATACTGGCCGGTTGCAACGCCTCGACCGAAATCCTCGACATCGTCCAATTCGCCCGCGCCCGCTTCGACGGCAAGTCGCCGAGCCAGGAAATTGCCGGCACCGCCCTGCCACAGGCGGCCCGGATGCTCTCGATCGTCGACGCCTTCGACTCGATGACGACCGATCACGTCTACCGCCCGGCCCGCTCACGCGAGCGGGCGATCGCCGAGCTGTTCCAATGCGCGGGCGGCCAATTCGACCCCGAACTGGTGCGAAAGTTCAGCGAACTCTTCGCCCAAGACCAGAATCTGCTCACCGAGCAACTCGCCAGCCATTGGCTCCGCAATCTTTCGCGGCAGCCGGGCGATTTGCCCTGGGAAACAGCCGCCAGCGGCACTCCGACAGCCGTCGCCCTCAGCGAATCGCCGCTATTGCTATTCGAGAAGATGCTCGTCGACAACATGCACGACGGGGTGTTATTCGTCGACGCCGATTGCCGCATCGTGCTCTGGAACACCGGCCTCGAACGGCTCACCGGCGTCAGCAGCCAGGCAGCCTCCGGCCGCATGTTCCTGCCCAGCCTGCTCGACATGGTCAACGTTCAACACGCCCGCATCGTCGACGACGATTGCCCCGTCGCCCGCTCGATCCAGTCTGGGGTCCAGTCGATCGGCCGCGTCAATATCATGGGCCGCCAGGGACGCCACGTGGCGGTCGACCTGCACACGATCCCTGTCCGCCGCAGCGACGGCGTGATGCAAGGCGCGACGGTGCTGCTGCACGACGCCTCGAGTGAAACCTCGCTCGAAGAACGCTGCCAGGCCCTGCACGTTCAGGTCTCCAAAGACCCGCTCACGCAGGTCGCCAACCGCGCCGAGTTCGACCGCATGCTGGTGAACTTCGTCGCTGCCCACCAGGAATCCAACTTGCCCTGCAGCTTGATCATGTCCGACATCGATCACTTCAAGCTGATCAACGACAAGTTCGGCCATCAGGCGGGCGACGCGGCGATCATCACGTTTGCCGCGCTCTTGAAATCGATGTGCCGCTCGGGCGACCTCGTCGCGCGCTACGGCGGCGAGGAGTTTGCCGTCCTCTGCGCCGACTGCAACAACGCCTCGGCCGCCCGCAAAGCCGAGCTCATTCGCCACCGGCTGGCCGAAATCAAACACGCTTGCTTGGGCCAGAAAAGCATCACGGCCAGTTTCGGCGTCACCGAACTTCAGACCGGCGACACGCCCGTCACCATGCTGCGCCGTGCCGACCGAGCGCTGTTGCAAGCCAAAGATCAGGGCCGCAACCAAGTGGTCCAGTTGGGAGGTGGTATGACCGACGTATCGGAAAAGAAATCGTGGTGGCCGTTCCGAGTCTGGACCGGCCGGGCCTTGGTCGAAGCGACCCTCAAGACGGCCGTCCCGCTCGAGGTCGCCGTGCAGAAGCTGCGCGGCTTCGTCTCCGACCAGAACGCCAAAATCCTCAGCACTAGTCGCAACGAAATGAGCATGGAGCTCACCGACCGGCTCTCCTCGGCCCACCGTCGGAACACCGATCGGGAAGTCGGCTTTACGATCACGCTGCGGTTCTCCGAACATCACGTCCCGCGCACCAACTCGCAAGGCTTCGCCGCCGGCGAGTACGCAGAAACGCATGTCGAAGTCACAATCCGCCCCCGCCGCGACCGCGACCGCCGCCACGACTCGACAGTCGCCAAGGCCCGCGGCCTGCTGGGCAGCCTCAAATCGTATTTGATCGCCATCGAGCACGCAGGCCGCGCCGCGGAACCTGCGGTCGAAGAGGTCGTCGTCACCGAACAGCAGGCATAGCCCCGCCATTTTGGCCGACCGCGAACTAGGAAAGCAAAGCGATGAAAACCGACTCCCCGCCGTTCGAATCGATCGCCTCGCACAGCAACCGCCCGGCTCAGCGGACGCCGCATCCTCACGTTCCAGCGTTGCCGCTCGATACAGCCTCTCCCGCGGCGTTCGACGAAGTATTCGCCAACTTGGCCCGCCACCAGGACCGCATCGAGCGGGCGAACGAGCGGGTGCTCGATCCTGCGCGGTTCCGCGACACCGCCACCGAAATGGACCGCCAACGCGGACGCCTCGCCCAGCTCTTGCGCGACATCGACGCTCCTGCGTCCGAATAACGCCCGCACGACTCCTTCCACTTAGCGGCGGGGCTTGCCCCGCGCGCCCTTCTCCGGCACGCAACGTGCTTCTTTCGGCCAATTGTCACCCCGCGGCCGCTGGGGTATCTTGGCGGTGGACACGTACGTTAGCCTTCCAGGCTGACAGCGAACAGCGATCAAAGCTATGTCAGGCGGGAAAGCCTGACCTACATAAGGAGCTTAAGCCATGCCATACACACTTCCCGAACTCCCCTATCCGAAGAACGCACTCGAGCCCCACATCGATGCCATGACGATGGAAATTCATCACGACAAGCATCATGCGGCCTACGTCACCAACCTCAACAAAGCGCTCGAAGGCGCCGGCGTTGCCGAGCAGAGCATCGAAGACCTCTGCCGCAACATCGAGACGGTCCCCGCCAACATCCGCGGACCCGTCCGCAACAACGGCGGCGGCCACGCCAACCACTCGCTGTTCTGGACGATCATGAGCCCCAAGGGCGGCGGCGCCCCGACCGGTGAACTGGCGAAGGCGATCGACGCCGAGCTCGGCGGCTTCGACAAGGCCAAGGCCGATCTTATCCAGGCCGGAATCACCCGCTTCGGCAGCGGCTGGTCCTGGCTCAGCGTCGATCAAGGCGGCAAGCTCTCGATCCACAGCACGCCGAACCAGGACAATCCCTGGATGGAAGGCAAGACGCCGGTGCTGGGCATCGATGTCTGGGAGCACGCCTACTATCTCAAGTACCAGAACCGCCGCCCCGATTATCTGGCCGCGATCTGGAACACGTTCGATTGGAACGCGATCAACGAGCGGTACAAAGCCGCCCGGAAATAGAGCAGCGCAGCTTCCGCAAAACATTTAACCCCGGGTGATTCGGACGGTTCACCGGCCGAACGCCCGGGGCTGTTTTTTGCGCCCAGTTGTCGTGCGCCAGACTAAAATGGCAATCATGCCATTTCACCATGCGTTGACTGGAGCGACACCATTGATTTCCACGCCCTCCGCCCGCCGCATCGCCCTCACCCTGCTCGCCCTCATCGTGTTCACATCGCCCGCATCGGCGATCCACCTCTCGTTCACCAACACCAGCGCCTACCCCGCGAACCAGGTCTACGTTTGGTTCGGCGGCGCCGCCGAGGCGGGCTACGACCTCAAGATCACCGGCCAATCGCAAAACGTCACGCTCGGCCAATCGTATGCCCTCACCGACCTAACCGCCGGCCTCACGCTCAATCGCCTCATCTCCGGCCGCGCGTACATCTCGTTCGGCGAGCCGCTCCCCGATCCCGGCCGCAACGGCGCCGGCTCGCCCATTCGCTACCCCGGCGTACACTCGGGCGACGACGGCTACAACACCCGTTGGGACTTCATCGAGCTCACCGACACTCCCGCCGCGGGCGACGTCGCCGACCTTACGTCGATGGACAACTTCGCCATCCCGCTCAAGCTCCAGCTCAAGCACCAGGGCACTTCGCTCACCGGCCCAAACACCGCCGCCGGCTGGAAGGGCCACACCGACGCCCAAGTCGTCGCCGCGCTCTCCCCGCTCGCCGACCCCGCCGGCTCCAATGTCTTCCGTGACGGCGGCAAGTTCATCCGCGTCAAAGGCGCGAACAGTTTCCCGCTGCTCTACCAGAACCAGCCCGCCGACCCGCTGTCGATGACCGCCTACCTCGCCTCGATCAAGGCCGCCAACCGCACCACGATCTTCAACGGCACCGCCTTCGCCACCAGCTACCAATACTCGGCCGCCCTCGACGCGGCCGGCAACTACGTCCTCTCCAAAACCGGCGGCGCCCCGTCGACCCCCAACACGATCCTGATCCCCGCTTCCTACAAAGCCGGTCCCAACCCCGCCGACCCGACCGTCACGCTCGGCCAATCGCTCTACATGTCGAACCCCTGGTACGGCGTCGACGGCGGTCCCGTCGGTCCCACGCAAAACAATCTCGCCGGCGCCGTCGCCCGCGACCTCTACGCCGCGCTGAACCTCGGCTACGTCAACAGCAGCCACATTGTCACAGCCAATGAAACGGTCAACCCAGCGATTGTCGGCAAACACGTCTACGAGCTCACCGGCAGCCAGCTGCGCCAGCTCACCGTCGGCTTCGAAGAAGTAAACGAATTTCACAACATCTACGCCGCCGCGATCCGCGACCTCTCCGACTCCTACGGCTTCGCCTATTCCGACTGGAACGAGCACCTCTCGAAAGTCGCTGTCCTCATCAACCAACCTCACAACGGCATCACCGCCGACGAGCTTAACATCGAAATCACCGGCAGCCGTCTCACCGGCGGCGACTACAACCACGACGGCACGGTCGACGCCGCCGACTACACTGTCTGGCGCAACGCTCTCAACCAAACCACCCCCGGCCACCCCGCCGACGGCAACGGCGACGGCACCGTCAACGCGGCCGACTACGACATTTGGAAAGCCAACTTCGCGACCTCTTTCGGCTCCGCCTCCGCCTCCGGCCCACATGCCGTCCCCGAACCATCGACCGCCCTCCTAGCAATCGTCCTCTTGTTAGCCGCGCCTCGTATCGCCAGCGCAGCATTTTTGAGGAATCAAGGGGCGGAATAGAATGGGGAAGCTTTTTCGTGACTGGCGGACGCGATACTCGGTCGGCCCGCTCGACCACTTTTTCCCCCGGCTCTTACTTCGCGGCGGCGCGGCGCAGCCGATCCATGATGGCCCGGCCTAGGCCCACTTCAGGTACTGGTCGGGCGACGATGTAATCGAGGTTCAGAGCGTCGAGACGGCGCAGCGCGGCAAACAAGTTGGCGGCGGCTTCGCGGAGACAGCCCTGTTGCGAGAGTACCTCGAGCGCGGCGAACCCCGGCTGCGTCGCGGGTGGCTGCAAGGTCAACAAACCAACTCGCATGTTCGGACGCGGGTGGCTTTCGTCGGCCGTCAATATCAGCGTTGTCGCTGGTGAGTAGTGGCGCGACAATTGCCCTGGCGAAGTGGGGTGAGCATCGTCAGTCGTCCCCAATCCCACGGGTCCGACGACGGCTTCGATTTCCTCCAGCGTGACGCCGCCTGGCCGCAACAGCAACGGTTGGCCCGCGACGAAGGAGACGACACTCGATTCCACACCGATGGAACACGGCCCGGCATCCAGGATGTTCGACAGCCGATCACCGAACTGTTCAGCAACGTGCTCGGCCGTCGTCGGACTGATTCTGCCGAAGACATTCGCACTGGGGGCCGCGATCGGCACGCCAGCGGCCCGGATCAGCGCTTGAGCCACCGCATGAGCCGGGCAGCGGATCGCGACACACGATAGACCGGCTGTGACAATGTCCGGCACGCTCGGTCGTTTTGGCAATACGACCGAGAGCGGACCAGGCCAGAATCGCCGAATCAACTCGATCGCCGGCTGGGGAACTTCCTCGACCAATTCCGGCAACTCGTCGGCGCTCGCAATATGGACGATCAAAGGATCAAACCGGGGACGACCTTTCAGCTCGAAAATTCGCGCGACCGCCGTGGCGTCCAGCGCGTTGGCCCCCAATCCGTAGACAGTCTCCGTCGGAAAGGCGACCAATTCTCCTCGGCGAATCGCCTTTGCCGCGAGATCGATTTGCTCCTTCGTTACCATCCGATGTACCCGGTTGTTGGCGCGAGCAGTCTGGGCTGCACAGATCGCTGCGGCAAGA
>JANNTD010000021.1:0-1233 GCA_031403315.1 Planctomycetota bacterium | reverse complement strand
ACCCGAGCAATTGCAGGCGTATTTCGATCGCGGCGTGAAGCGGGTCGTCGTGGCGGCGCCAGTGAAACACGCGGATGCATTGAACATTGTCGTCGGGGTCAACGATCATCTTTATGACCCTGCGCGTCACCGACTGCTGACCGCCGCCTCATGTACGACCAACTGCCTCGCACCGGTGGTGAAGGTCGTTCAGGACGCAATCGGCATCCGACACGGCCAGATCACCACGATCCACGATCCAACCAATACTAACGTGGTGGTCGACGCGCCGCACAAGGATCTGCGCCGTGCACGATCCGCGATGCTTTCAATGCAGCCGACGACGACCGGAAGCGCCACGGCCATCGCACTGATCTACCCTGAACTCAAGGGCAAGTTGAACGGTCATGCGGTGCGCGTGCCCGTCCTCAACGCCAGTCTGACCGACTGCGTGTTCGAGTTGAAGCGCGAGACGACCGAGACCGAGATCAACGAGTTGTTCGCATCGGCCGCCAAGGGCCCGCTCGCGGGAATCCTGGGCTATGAGACACGGCCGCTCGTGTCGGTCGACTATTGCAACGACACGCGCAGCTCGATCGTAGACGCTCCCAGCACCATGGTCACCGACGGCACGTTGCTGAAGGTCTATGCCTGGTACGACAATGAAGTGGGCTATGCCTGCCGCATGGTCGATCTCGCCAATATCATGATCGAGCGGGGGCTGTGATGGCGGCTTCGGCTCGCAACTATCTGATCGTCACGGCATCCTACTGGGGCTTCACCCTGGTTGACGGCGCGCTCCGTATGCTGGTGCTGTTTCACTTCTCCAAGCTCGGTTACTCGCCGTTCACGCTGGCATTCCTGTTTCTGCTCTATGAGTTTGCCGGTATCATCGCCAACCTCGGCGGTGGCTGGCTTGCTTCTCGGTTCGGCATCCCGCGCATGCTAGCAATTGGACAAAGCCTGCAGATCGCGGGTCTCCTGATGCTATCGATGCTGGATCCTGCGTGGACTGCAGCTGCGTCGGTCGCCTGGGTCGTTGGCGCGCAAGGCATCGCCGGTGTCGCCAAGGATCTGACCAAGACCGCCTCGAAATCCGCGATCAAGGCAACTTCGGTTGAAGGGTCGGGCCAGCTGTTCAAATGGGTGGCGTGGTTCACCGGCTCGAAGAACGCCATGAAGGGCGTTGGGTTTTTTGTCGGCGGATTGCTCTTGGAAACTGCCGGGTTCCGCAACGCGCTCTTGCTGATGGCC
>JANNTD010000020.1:0-5694 GCA_031403315.1 Planctomycetota bacterium | reverse complement strand
CCGGCATTTTCTTTTCATCGGAGCGGTTTCCCGACGCGATCCAGCCGATCATCCAGGTGATCCCGCTCACGCCGCTGATCGACGCGCTGCGGGCCGTGATGCTTGAGGGGGCGCCGCTCAAGGCCCAACTCACGCGAATCGGCATCATGTGTGCCTGGGGCGCCGTTTCGTTCGTGCTCGCCCTGCGCTGGTTCCGCTGGCGGTGATTAGCTCCGCTGGCGGTAGTTGCTTAGGGTGGCACGTCCCTGAGTCCCGACGAAGGGAGTGGTATTACGTGGCGATATTCAATTCACCACGCCCATCGCCGGAAGCTCTTGGCGTGCCACCCAAATCCGCACGACCCGCACCTCCGGCTGCCCGAGAGCCAAAGTGGTCCGCGCCAGGCCGTAGAATCTGCAGGCCGTGAGCTATGTTTCCGTATCGGCGGCGCATGCTGCGCTGCCGTCTGAACCTGCACTCGATAGGTTCACCGGTCAAACCTCGGGGGGAACACGCAATGTTCACGGATCGCAAATTGTCTCGGCCGCTCGCCATCGTCGCGACGCTGGCTTTGTACGCCTGCATGACACAAAGCGTCGCGGCGCGCGGCGGCGGTCATGGTGGAGGCGGGCATCACGGCGGCGGCCATCATGGTGGTGAGCACAACCATCATGCGTACCATCCGTCGCATCACCATGCCAAGCATCATGCGTCGCACCACGATCATCACGGCGACCACCACGACGACCATCATCACGTCGCGCACCACAACCACCATCACGAGAACTGGCACCACGGCAACTGGGGACCGGGCTTCTGGGGCGGCGCGGCGCTGGGCTATGGCCTGGGTTACGGCTACAACGGCTGGGGCGGCTGGAACTACGACGGTGGTGATACCTACGTCGACAACTCGACCAACGTGACGCCTGCCAGCACCGAATCGGCCGGCGACGACGATGCTACTACCTCGAGCGATTCGGCTGATTCAAGCGACGACGCGAGCACGACTGCGAACGACGGGGCCGACAAGGGCTTCCCGACCGACGATTGGCCGGAGTTGGGCGTTGTCACGTATGCCGGCGAGTACGGCGCGTCGCAAGGTCAGGTGATCGTTCGCGTGGTCCCAGGTAGTGCGGCCGCCAAGGCCGGCCTGGTGCCGGGCGACGTGATCCTGACGTTCAACGGCCATCCGGTGCCGAGTGCCGACGACCTCGATACGGCGTTCGACACGGCGAACGGCAAGTTCGAAGCGTCGGTGTGGGACGCGCGGACCGGCCGCAAGAGTACGATCTCGGGCACGCTCGATGGGGCAGCCGCTCCGCCGACGAACAAGACGGCCGCCTTCGCGCCGGCTCAGCAATAAGACAACCCGCAGCGCGGCAGATCGAGGATCTAGCCGTCATGAGTTGCTGACATCGACAGCAGCCCGGTCGCCATGCGGCCGGGCTGCTTTTTTTGATTGCCCTATTGCAGCACGTATGCAGGTAAGTTACGTTGCTCCTCCCCATGCCGCAGGGTATGATTCTAGTATGAAGCTCATTCGTATCCGATTCCCGGACCACGATTCCAAACACCGCGCACTCGGCTTTTTGGCAGGGCGATTCTCGTTCACGAGTTACGAAACAGGCGAGATGCTGGTAATTGAAGACGCCTTGACCGCACTCGCCGTCGAAGGCATCTCGTTCGCAGTGGAAGGCCCTGCAACCTATGCCGAAGCCATTCCGGCGTTTCGAACTGCTGCTGCCAACCAAGTTCAATGACGATCTTCCGGTTCCGTCGGAAGCGTTTGCTGATACGCTTCTTGAACTTGAGACTCGGTTTGGAGCTGTTTCATCGGAGACGCAAGTCATTCAAGGCCAATGGCGTCACCTCGGCGAGCTCCAGCGCGACGAACTGATCCGCGTATTCGTGGACGTGCCCGACACACCTGCGAATCAGCAGTTCTTTGTGGACTTCAAGGAACGGCTGAAGGAACGCTTCCAGCAGATCGACATTTGGATGACGACCTATCCGCTGGACGTAATCTAAGTGAGGCCGTCGCTCCAACCCACCGGAATTAGTTCTGGCTGAAATCAAGCGACGGAGCCGCGCGGCGGCCGATGGAGTCGAGCGAGAACTTCTGGCGGCACTCGGGACAGAGGTCGTATTCGACCTCGTCTTCGCTCTCCTGGCCGAGTAGATCGTCGTCGAAGTCGCGGGCGCAAACGAGGCGATCGTCGATCTCCTCGAGATAGTCGCGGTCATCATCCAGCTCGCGGTCGGCATCCTCGCCGCCGCTGGCACCGTTTCCGCAAGCTTTGATGCGGAGCACGAAGCGCGTATCGCTCGTCGCGTCGAGCACGCGTTGGCAAACGTCGCACGTATAGTGACAGTCACAGTGAAACATGGTCCCAATCCTTTCCATTGATTCACGTGGTCTCAAGGCGCAGGCACGAGCAAGTGTCGTGTTAAGATTCATCGTAATGAAGATTTGAAGCGCGGGGCAACCCAAACCGGCGATTTTTTTCGTGCTCGTGATATCGCGTCGTGAAGTGTTGCATAATGCGACAGGTCGCGTTTTTGGTACGAGTGTCGTATGGCATGTCGATTGCGTGCAGCAGGCGGTCCCACCAATTGTGAAGAGCGCACTTCGACCAAACACGCTGCGCCAGCAATGCCTCGAATCGCGTCGGATCGCGGCCCGGCGACTTGCATAAAGGGCCGGAAAGGCGAAAATACAGTCTGGCCGTGGGTTTCTGGGCCGACTAAAATAAAGTGAGTCTCGCGGTGATCCCTGCGGGGTAGCCGCGATCGGTCTTGGTTCGCCACTTCCGCCGGTAATTCCCCAGACAGGTAACTCCCCAGACAGTGAGATGTCCGCCTTCGCAAATTCTGCCCTTAATTCGAGCGTTCTGCTCTTGAATCGTCAGTATGTCGCCATTCACGTGGTCGACGTGCGCCGTGCGTTCATTCTGCTGATGCGCCAGTTGGCCGAAGTGATCCACATCGAGGACGGCCAGTGGGGCAACCACGATTTTGAATCTTGGCGCGAGGTCAGCGACCTCAAGGCCCAATTCAAGGAGCCGCACCAGGACTGGATTCAGGCCGTCAATTTTGAGATCCAGGTGCCGCGCGTGCTGCGGCTGTTGCACTACGACCGCGTGCCGAAGCAGCGGGTGCGGCTCAATCGCCGTAACATCTTCGCCCGCGACGGCAACCACTGCCAGTATTGCGGCAAGCGGTTCGCCACCAGCGAGCTGAGCCTCGACCACATCGTGCCGACTTGCCGCGGCGGCGATACTTCGTGGGAAAACCTGGTTTGCGCGTGCGTGAAGTGCAACGTGCGCAAGGGCGGGCGGACGCCGGTCGAAGCGGGCATCAAACTGATCAAGCCGCCAACGCGGCCGAAGACCAGCCCGCTGCTCACCATCAAGCTTGGCAGCCCGAAATACGCCAGCTGGAAGACGTTCCTCGACAACGCCTACTGGTCGGTGGATTTGCGGTAGCGCACGCGCTCAATTTGCGGCCCGTTTGGACTGGTCGCTTAAGCGACCAGTTCGTCTGGAAACCTGCGCTTACGCATCCCCGCAGAGCGGGGCCGCCGCCTTTTCCGTGATCACCGGACACTGCGGCGCCATCTCGGCGTTGAGCTGCGTGAACGGCTTCCACTCCTCGGGCACGTTGTCCTCGTGGAAGATGGCCTCGACGGGACACTCGGGCACGCACGCTTCGCAATCGATGCACTCATCCGCATGGATGTAGAGAATCTGCTCGCCTTCGTAGAAGCATTCGACCGGGCAAACCACCACGCAGTCGGTATACTTACATCCAAAGCAAGGCTCACAAACGACGTGCGTCATTTCTCAAAATCTCCCTCGGGGCAAGGCCAGGCGTGGCACAAGAACGAATCGAGCGTTGAAAGGCAATCGGGCCCTCGCGGCGAGACCCTGTTCCCACCGGCAACCCTGTTCCCATCGTCGGGCGCCTTTTCCCCATCATCGGGAAAACGTGGGCAAGTTCTTGCCAACAAAGCACTTGGAAGCCGCTTTTAGCCCTGGTTTTCGCAATCCTAGTACCGCCTTTCGCAAGTGTCAAGCGCTCGCAGCCCCGCAATTCCCGGCCGAAACGACAATCTTGCTCCGGCCGGAAATCCTACCTATGATTGAGGTAATGTGAGCGATGTGTCGCACACATGCGGGCTAGGTGGGCTACGTGGTCAGACTGGTTTGCCAGGAAGACGAGTGTCTTTTCGGCCAAGTCTTGGCCTGCTGTCGTCGCAATCGGCTGCGTGCCTACGCTTTGGAAGCGGCTCAACGAGGTGCTTTTTCGTGGCGCTATCGGATATCGACCGCAATCTCCTGGACCGCTGCCTGAACAACAAGCCGCGGGCGTGGGAGGATTTCGTAGACCGCTACATGGGGCTGGTGGTCCATGTGATCAATCACACGGCCCAATGCCGCTCGCTGCGACTCTCGGCCGCGGACCGCGAAGATCTGGCCGCCGAAGTGTTTCTGGCGATCATCGACAACAACCTGGCCGTGCTGCGGCACTTTCGCGGGCAGAGCTCGCTCGCCACGTATCTAACGGTGATCGCTCGCCGCGTGGTCGTCCGCAAGCTGGTCGACGGCCGGGCCGCCCTGCCCTTGAGCGACATGGTGCACCAGGCCGCGGCCGAAGACGCCGATCTCGAACAGCGAATCAGCGATCACGAAGAACTCGACCGCTTGTTGGGCGAGCTGCGCGGTTCTGAAGCGGCGGTGGTCCGGATGTATCATCTGGAAGGCAAGACCTACCAAGAAATCAGCCACGTCGTCGGCATGCCCGAGAACAGCGTCGGCCCGATGCTCAGCCGCGCCCGCACGAAGCTGCGCCGCCGCGCGGGTGCCGATCAGCCGACCGCCTGAGACAGTGCTATCACGCGCAAAGCCTGCCTCACCGGCAAAGTTGAAACCGGGCGGCAAGCGGACCTGCCCATGAGCCGCATCGGCCTCATTCTCCGAGCGGACGGCGGCCGAAGTTCTGATTGGTACGTTAGGCTTTCCAGCCTGACTGGTTCGCAGTGTCAGGTGGGAAAGCCTGACGTACGCAGGGAGGCGAGTCGTCATGTCGCGTTTGTTTCTCGGTGCGCTGCTGTTGGGTTCGCTCATGACATTTGGTGCCGTAACGCGCGCCGACGAAGTCGAGGAATTCGACGTCGAAACCGCCTCGCCGGTAAATCAACAACGCCCACAGGCACGCGACGACAGTTGGTACTACCAGCCCTCGACCGAGCCCACCGTTTCCAAGCCGAATCCGAAGTTGATCGTCCAGCAAAAGGCGATGGCCCGCGGCCAACAACGCGCCGACCGCATCGCGTCGATGAACTGGTATGGCATGTCAAACTCGCGGCCAATCGCACAGCCGACGCCATTTTGCTCGATGTACAGCCCGGCCTGGCAGTCGGGCACCGGCCAACCGTTTTCCTGGAATCCGGGCCGACCGGTCTACATCTTCCGATAAACCGGCGGCAATTCCGGCACCACGAGCCCCGGTTTGACTCTCAGCAAGCGTCTTGTAGAATTAGATGTAAGCTCGTGCTGCGCCGAGATTTAGCTGCGGCGACATTTCTTGCGAGCCGTTTTTTCGCGGTGAGAGCCTGCCGCGCGGGATGGTTTCCATCATGTTCGGCATTGGAATTTGGGAACTGCTGATCGTCCTGGCCATCGTCGTGCTGATCTTCGGCACGCGGTTGCCATC
>JANNTD010000019.1:0-12057 GCA_031403315.1 Planctomycetota bacterium | reverse complement strand
TCCTGCCATGTTCGCGCCCTTGGCCTGGGCGAGCTCGTTGACGTCGCTTTCCGAGAGGTAAATGTCGCGCCGGTGGTCGAGCGTGACGCGGTCGACGCCATCGTCAAAACGGCCCATCGAATTCATTTGCCCGGTGCGGACAAGCTCGCTCATCAGCTCGACCAGACCCGAGCCGCAGATTCCTTCGGGCGGCACATCGCCGATGACACCGAGGTGATACTCGCCGGTGCCATTGAGCGACACGCTCTCGATCGCGCCGTCGAGACCGGGCATGCCACAAGCGATGGCGCCGCCTTCAAACGCGGGGCCGGCCGGGCAGGAGGCCGCCAGAATCCGTCGCTTGTTTCCCATCACCAGCTCGGTGTTGGTGCCGATGTCCATGATCGCCACGATGCGATCTTCGTTGGCGAGGTCGACCGCGAGCATGCAGGCTGCGGCGTCGGCTCCCAGATGTCCGCTGATGATCGGAGCGCCATAGACGCGGGCCTGCGGGTGGATCGGCAACAAACTTTTCCGGCCACTTTGCGTGAGGCTGGTCGTCGAGCGCTTGCCGGCAGCCATTTCAATCTCGGTGATCGACTGGTACGGCGACTGCCCGATCGAGTACACGTCCTGTCGGAAGAAGACGTCGCGCATCGTTGAATTGCCGACAACGACCATCTCGTAGATCGACTGTGGATCGACCGGGAACTCTTTGATGGCCCGCGACAAATAGCCGGCGACCGTTCGCATCAGCAGTTTGCCGGGGTGCGTTGTATCGTACTGGATGCGGGCCATCACGTCGGAGCCACCGAACCGCTGTGGATTTTCGAGCGACGAATCGGCAATGAGCTCGCCCGACTGCAGATCAAACAGCCGCAACACGATCGTCGTCGTGCCGAGGTCGAGGGCGATGCCGTGGATGGGGCCGGTCGAACGGTCGACTTCTTCGCCGTCGATGAGGATGCGGTCGCCGTCGCGGGTGACCGTTGGGTCGAGCGGCATCTTTGCGTGGCTCACGGGCAGCTCGAAGGCGTGCCGCTCGATGCGCATCTGGCCGCGACGCATCGTGTGGCAGCGGACCTCGCCGGCGCCTGCGGCCACATGGCAGCGGCAGGCGAGGCGGAAGCGGTCTTTCAAATGCGACTCATCCGCGGTCCGTTCGGTGAGGCATTCCATCCCGGCGACCACTTCGACGATACACTCCTTGCACTTGCCTTGCTTCTGGCAAGAGGTCGGCACCTCGACGCCCAACTCATCGGCATAGTCGAACAGCGACCGCCCGGCAGCGGCCTCGGTCGATTCCCCGTTGATTGTCAGCTTGACGGACATGGGCGAATTCCAACTCACCAGTCGGCGTTGGCCTCGAGTTCCGCCAGAACGGCCTGGGCGACTTCCTGCGCGGAGCCGCTGCGGTCCTCGTCGTCGCCCCAATTCCACTGAGCGAGATAGTCGTCGCCGCTGCCTAGGCCGCGTGCGACCGCGACCTCGTCGATCCGCTCCAGGAACCGTTGTGGCATTGGCACGCTGACTTCGCCGTCGTCGTCGGATACGATGATTTGCGAAGGGATTTCCTGCCAAAAGAGAATTCGATAAGTGGCCATCGCCGTTACCCCTTTCCCGACAGTTTCAGGAACAGATCGACGGCGCTCGAGGCATCGGCGCCATAGCCGTCGGCTCCGATTTCATCGGCATACATCTGACTGATTGGCGCGCCACCGATCGCCATTTTGATGTGGCTCTGGCCGGACTTTTCGAAGCCGTCGATCACAGTTTTCATGTAGGTCATGGTGGTAGTCAGCAAGGCGCTCATGCCGATGATCGTGGGCTGGCACTTTTCCGCGGCGGCCATAAACTTCTCAACGCTCTGGTCGACGCCGATGTCGTGGACTTCAAAACCCGCCCCCTCGGCCATCATGCAAACGAGGTTTTTGCCGATGTCGTGCAGGTCGCCGCGGACGGTTCCCATCAACAGGACACCTGCGGTGGTGATCGTTGAATCTTTGGCGGAGAGCAGCGGCTTGAGCACCGACATGCCGGCCTTCATCGCACGGGCGGCGATCAGCACCTCGGGTACATACAATACATTATGCTTAAAATCTTCGCCGACGACACTCATTCCGGCAATGAGGCCCTCGTTCAGCACTTCCTGGACGGTCCGCCCCTCGGCCAGGGCGTCTTTGGTCATCTGCTCAACATCTTTCGCCTTGCCCTCGTAGAGGCATTGATTCATCAAGGCGTAGTCAACCATGGCTCGCTCCGACGCGCACGCTTCGGCTGGCGTTGAACTCCTCCAGCGCATCCTGCATGGCCAGAATGTTCTCGCGGGGCATGCCGGGGCTGGTGCCACCGCCGACCGAGAGAATGATGCCCTCGCCGCCAGAGCCTTCGAGCACTTCGAGCGTCGCGTCGCGGACTTCCTCCGGCGTGCCGCGGACGGCGATCTCGAGCGGATTGACGTTGCCCATCAGGCACATCCGATCGCCGACGCGCTGTTTCACCTCGACAATGTCTTTCTGCTTACCCCAATTGAGGACGTTGAAGCCGGCGTCTGGCAAATGGTCGAGACAGGCGTCGACCTCGGCATCGTTGTGGTAAACCTTGACCCAGTCGTCGGGGAAGGCGTCGCAAATCCGCTTGAGATACGGATGGGCGTATTCGAGGTAGTGCTCTTCGTTCACGAAGCCGACGATGTCGTCGAGGATGAAGATGCTTTCGACCGTGTCGCCCAGCACTTTGTGCTGGGCCTTGAGCCAGTCGATGACCACGCGGGTGCAGAGGTCGATCAGCCTGTGGGAGCCTTCGGGGTTCTCCACGAGGTCGATCATGAAATGCGTGGTACCGCGGACGAAACCGGCCGTGCACAACGGGCCGCGCGACGTGACCATCGGCAGGATGTAGCCGTGGTCGAGGATTCGCTGCTTGTGCATGCCGTAACGATGGAGAGTCATCGCCGCGAAGCCGTCGGCCTCGACTTCGTATTCCGGGAAGTTGTCGATGTCTTCGAGGCGGTAGAGTGTGTGGTACTCGCTTGGCGTGTTGTCCTGCCAAAACTTGATCTTCGCACCGAGCACCGAGGGCTCCGCCGCCATCCCATATTCCATCCACCAGGAGGGGACGAAGATGATGTCGGGGAACTCCTGCATGATCTTCAGGTTGGACTGGAACCAGAGCTCGGGATCGAGGTAGTAATCCATGTGGTTGATCCCCAGGTAACCGGGAATCCACGGGCTATCGACGATCAGCGCCATGGGAATCCGCTCGAGCTTTTCTCGGCGGGCAGCGCGCTTGAAGGTATCCCATTGTTCCGGCAACATGCAGTTCTCTTTTCTTCTCGGGACCAGGTGCCCGACTTTCGATTTTGGCTTGCCAAAATCGTGTCCGGCATTCTAGCTCAGCAGCGTAAGGCGGTCATGGTCTGTTTGAATGGCAGGTCGAGGTTTTCGCCAGCGATTTCGCGAAGGCTTCAATTCGTGACGATTGGCGGAAATGTGCAAAAGACATATCTTAATTGTTACTACTCGCTGGCCTCGACGGGCCAACTGGTGCTCTCGGGCGGACCCAGGTAGCTGGGCTTCAGGCCGCCCGCGTCAACGACCAGCTTTTCAAGGACGATACCCGGGTCGACCATCCAAAACTTCAGTACATGCTCGCCCGGCTCGCGGAGCTGGTGCTCGGTGGTCGTCACATTGGTGTTGTCGGCAACCCATTTTTCCCAAACTTGGAGGTTTTCGCCGGCGTGGATATTCACGGTCTGCGGCGGCTCATCGTCGAACGAGATGGCGTATCGCAATCCTTCGTCGTTGTGAAAATTGAGCGTCGGCGAGACGAATACTTGCACCTTCACCGGGCCGTCCTTGGCGAGGTGCATGCGATACTCGAGCCGCGGGCTGTCACCATCGGGCGTCTGGCTCTCGGAAGTCACGGGCACAGGCATCATGCCGGAGAGCGTCCGGCCCAAGCTGGGGATGTGCTGCCAGCGGATCGGATCGGAGTCGATCGCGTCGCTGAAGTGTTCGGCTTCGATCGATACATATCCCTTGGTGTCGACGAAGCCGCGGAAGTCGGCGGCGAGCGACGCGGTAGTGTTATTGGCCACCGCCGTGACGACGATCTGTTTTCCGTCCGGGCCCTTGATCGTAATCGGCGCCCGTTGGATACCCGGCGGAATTTGTGGCCAGTCGACCGAGGCCCACAGTCGCTGCTCTTTCTCCAGCTTGCCGGAAACCTCGCTGCTCTCGGGATCAAGCCCGACTTGCAGCCACGGTGCGTCAGCTTCGATCGTGTACGTGCACGGTGTCTGTCCGAGATTGAAAACTTCAAAATAGTGGCGGTCATTGTCGACGACGTTGAATTCGGGCAGCACCAGTTCGTTGTCATCGATTGGCCAATAGCTGCCTAAGCCTTCGACGGCGACACCGATCGCCGCTCCCTCGGGCAGTTCGATTTCGTCGACCTTCGGCAGAGTGTTCTTGGGCGGTTCTTGCCAATAGGTGTAGCCGATGTGGGTCTGATCCATCATGTGGCTCCACTTGCCGCCGGCAAGTTCTTTGTTGTAATAGCGTGAGATTTCCGCGTCCTTGGCGAACAATTCCTTTGCGTGTTTGGCCAGAACATTCGTTGCCGCGCGGCCTTGCTTCGCATAAAGCCGATTCGTAGCCACCGTCAGGTATAGTTCATTGAGATTCGCGCACGCCTGCACCGGATGGAGCACGAGCTGGAAATAGGCATCGCGATACTTGGAGGGAAGGGCGTCGTTGATTCGCTCGGCCTCGTCGCGCAGTTCGTTGAATTCGGCAACGATCGTTTCCGCTTCGCGATAGTTGGTAAGGCTGTATGTCTCAGGGGAGAGCAGTTCCGGCTTGCGGCGGGCGTTATAACGTGTGTATTTCGCCAGGATATCGGCGATTGCTGCGGCGTGCTCATCGCCAAATTGCTCTGCCGCCCATAACCGCGTGTATTCCTCCAAGCGGTCGGCCGGCCAGGCCTCGGGATTCCAGGCGTAGTCGAGGAAGAATTCAATCGGAAACTCCATCGGCTTAATGTCGCCGACGTTGACGATCCACAGCCGGTCGGCTCCGTGGCGATACGCCAGGTGCATCTGCTCCCAGACGCGCGGAATCGAATTGGTATTGAGCCACTTATAGTTCCGCGGCCCGCCCACGTAGTCGAAGTGATAGTAGACCCCATAGCCGCCGGCCCGCGGGGCGTCGCCACGCTTTGGCAGCTTGCGGATGTTTCCCCAATTGTCGTCGCACAAGAGCAGCGTCACGTCATCGGGCACCCGCATGCCTTTGTCGTAGTAGTCTTGCACTTCTTTGTAGAGGGCCCACATCTGCGGTACGGTCGCGGGGTCTTTGCCGGTGACCCCGCCGACGATCTGGCGCTGGACGGCGACGATTCGCTCCAAGAGTGCGATGTTTGCGGTTTCGGTCATCGGCTCGTCACCGTCGCCGCGCATGCCGACTGTGACCACGCTCTCGTTGCCCGCCATGCGGCGGACGCCTGCGGTCCAGAACTCGCGGAGCTTGGCTTCGTTCGTGTCGTAGTTCCAGGGGCCTTTGCCGTAGCGCTCCCATTCGACGTGAGCGCGCATCATCGGCTCGTGGTGCGAGGTGCCGATGACGATCCCATACTCATCGGCCAGCTTCGGGCTCTCGGGATCGTCGTCGTAGAGCGAGCGGCCCCACATCGCGGGCCAGAGGTAGTTGCCTTTGAGCCGTAGGATCAGTTCGAACACGTGATCGTAAAACTTGTGATTGTGCCCGCCGAACTTTTCCTGCATCCAGCCAGATAGCGCGGGAGCTTCGTCATTGATGAAAATACCGCGATACTTCACCGCCGGCTCTCCCTGAGTGAAGCGACCGGGCAAGACGTACAGCTCTTGCTGCTTCTTCACCGGCACATCGGCCCACCAGTACCACGGCGAGACGCCGATCTGGGCCGAGAGGTCGTACATGCCGTAGATCGTGCCCCGCTTGTCGCTGCCGGCGATCACCAGTGCGCGATCCACGCCCTCGAACGGTTGGTCGACGACTTCCGCGATGAACGTTTCCCACTTTCCAGCGACCGTCGAGACGTCGAGTTTCTTGCTCGCAATCAGCTTGTCGATGAGCGAACTCTTGCCAATCGTACCCACCAACACGACCTCGCGGCCGGTGGGGGCGTCGCCGATCGAGAGTTGCGGCTCGTGGCCGGTGACGCGGCCGACGTCGGCCTGCAAGTGTTTCGCCACGCGGAGCACGCCAGCGTGGTCGGCAGAATCTAAAAAGAGTGGGGCCGCTTCGGTTGCGGTGGACAGAGTGAAACGGCCCGCACTCGGGTTGGATGTGATGTAAGACGTAGTGCCCACGGCCGCTGCTTGCGGCGCAACGGCAGCGACGAGCGCAACAGCGCACAACATGGCTTTGCCAAGTTGTCGCCAGCGGCGGCATCGTCGAGTGAAATTCATTTCGTTCGTTCTTCTTCAATCGGTGGTTAGGCTGCGAGCCGCGCCGGTGTTGAACGCCGCGCGTGGCCAGACAAACTCCAGCGGCCAAGGAATGGTAGCGCCGACGCCAAACAGAGCAACATCCCGGCTGAGGGTTCGGGAACCGAGGAACTGGCTCCACCGGCGCCGGGTAACGTGCTGCCGAAGTTTGTCTTCCACACGTCGTAGTCGGCCAGATCAACGCCGTTCATGCCGTCGCCATTGCCGTTGAGCGTCGATTCATCGGCTGCGCCCAGATTATCGCGCCAGACGACGTAGTCGGCCGCATCGACGACCATGTCGTCGTTGAAATCGCCGGCCAGTCCCTGAATGAAGTCGCTCACCAACGCAAATCCGACGCCGTCGTACCAGGTGCGAATCGCGCCGCCAACCGACGTCTGCCAGTCGTCGATGAAAACTTCGATAGCAGCACCGCCGGCGACCTCAGTCCTGCCCAGGTAGGCCCGGTAGAGCAACAGGTCGTTGCTATTGGCCGAAACAGTTTCGATCGACAAGAACTGGTCCGCTTCAGCATGCTGTGAACCGTATCGGCGGAAGTCGATCAGATTGTTGCTCTCCAGCCCCCCCATGATCCGCCAGTCTTCATCATCATCGCTCCAGAAATAGGCAAAGACGTCATACAGACCGTCTGCCACTTCGTCGATCGTCGTTTTCAGCAGCGGTGCGTTCTCCGTGCCGGATTCGCGCGAGGCGAATATGCTACCGCCGTTTCCGAAGCCGGTCCGCTCATGCCACAAGCCATCATTGGCGCCCGCGCTGCTACTCGGCCCGGTCGCGCCAATTGCGGCACCGTTCGAGCGGGTCGTATTCGTGGTGGTCGCGTCGACATAGTTGACAAGTCCTAGCTCCTCGCCGCTGCGATCGACGATTCCCACGACCGTGGCATCAATCGAATGCGCCGTCGTATATGTGCCGCGGAACCAGATCACGGTGGGGTCGCCGCCATGAGGATCTGGAATGATCGGCCGAAGATTATCAATCACAGAGTTTTCCGTGATGGCTGTCCAATTCCAGCTCCCGCCTCGGTCGGCCGTCACACCCTTGTAGATTTCATAAGAAGTCGTGAACGCCGCGCCGGTTGGGTCACGAGGGTCGAACGGCGTGGAAATGTAAATCGTGCTGGGGTCGCCGGGCACGAGCGCGGCATTGCCCGTGTAGTCCTGCTCGCTCATGTCCGTTGGCAATCGATAGAGGCGATTTCCCATCTTGGCGACCTCGTTCGCTTCCCATTGATTAATCTGGTCGTTCCAGCGCGCGAAATGCAACCGGTGGTCGATCGGATTAGTCGTACTCCCGGCGCTGGTGGATCCGTCCAGGTTCCACCGCGAGACGTAGAGGGCCATCGGGTTGCCACCATCGTCGAGATTCATGTCGATCGTCCACAGCCGGTTGTGTCCCGCGCCTAAGGGATCAGCCGCCTGCACGAGCGTGAAGTCGGTGACGTCGGGCACAAAACCCGAACCGCCGGCGGCCGTTCCGTTGTCGAAGAGGTTCGCGTCGATCACGTTACCCAACATGTCGAACGTCTGGCCGTTCTGAATGTAGCCGGAATAGACGTTGTTGTTGTAATTGCGGGGATGGGTTTCTGTGCTGGTGAAATAGATGCGATCTACGCCGTTGGACGCATACTTCGGGTAGGCCGAATACCCCTGAGCCTCGCTTTCGAGCACTTGACCCGCCCACTCCACGGTGTTGGTGTCCATGTCGTAGCGCATGATGTTCGGCATGTTCTGCGACGCCCCGTTAATCGACAACTGGCCGTAGGAGCGCGAGATGTTGTAGACCTGGTTCTCCTCCGACAGATAGAACAGGTTGCTGTAGCTGACGTTGGCGGCGTTTTCATTGCCGGTCTGGTTGGCGCCCGGCACCTCGTTGTACCAATTGAAAAGTTGCTCCGTCGTCCACGAGGTGCTGTCCCCCGGATTGATGCTCTTTCGCCAGCGGGTCCACTCATCGCCCAGCCCGCCGTTGTTTCCGTGATTGGCGTACAGGGCCAGGTAGCGTCCGTCGGGAAGCACCAACAACGCCCCAACATTGTGGTCGTCGTTTTGGATCTGCGGATTGCCTCCCACCTGGTTCGACAGCCGGGTCCGCACTCGCCGGCCAGTCGTCGGATTGAAGTCGACCACGTCGACGTTGCCTGGGGACCCTCCGCCGACAGTGGGAGAGTAACCGACCGAATTGACCAGCATGTGACCGTTGTTCTGGTCGACGATGGCCCTTTCGTCGGTGTACCACGTCCACGCGCCTTCGCTGTCGAATTGGATTAGATTCCCGTTGACTATGCCGGACGGCGGTGACGGCGGGGGTGGCGGGAGGATGGAGGCACTCAGACTGTCATAACTGACGTTTCGGATGGTGCCCACGTTGTTGAACGTCGTCCGCAGCTCGAGGCGCATCGAACTGGCCCCGACCGGAATTTCGCCGACCAGCGATCCAGTTGCCCAATTACCGGTTCCCGCGCTGCCGGCAGTAAAAGTGTATGTGTTTCCGATCGGCGCCCCGACGCCGTCGAGGAAGTTGTAGGAAGCCACGGCGGTGTCGTTGGCATCGTTGTCATTGTAGGCGAACGAGAGGTCCAGTTGCCGGCCGCCCAGATTGATGATGCTCGCATAGGGCATCAGATCGACGTTCTGAAAGACGCCCATATTCTGACTGGTTGGATCATCCGGATTCGGCGCCGTACGATCCGCCGTCAAGAAATTGCTGCCCACTTGCGCGGTGGGCGGACTGCCAGCGGACAAACCGGCGCCCGTCGTAAGGTACATTGGCCCGAGCCCCGCAATCTGGGTCCAAGGGGAGCCAACCATCGTTCCCGGTGTGCCGACCTCAAAGCCGGGGTTAATGATGGTGGTGACCAGAGTCTGGGCCGTGGAGACAGCGGTGCAAGCAAGCGCTATCCAAAAGATTACCGTAGCTGCAAATACCCGCTTCACGGAAAGCCAGAGCGCCAAGGCCATCTGGCAGCCCAAAACTCCGAACGCGGTCGCGTTTCCATCGAGTTTCCACATGCGTTCCACCTTCAACCGTAGCAGTCGGCGGCTCAACCGATAGCCCGAGCGGGCCAACTGCGCAGTGTGCGACCAACGTTGGGTGATCGCCTCCACGTTCCGCACGACAGCACTGCAGAGTGGCGCTCGGCGCACTTGTTCACCGCATCCCACTTTCCGTTATACCCAGGGAACGGCGGGTGAAAGCCGCTGCGTCGCGTTCGGGGAACTTTTTTACGCAATACAACACAATGCGAGAAACGGTTCCGGTCGCTCGGACTAGGCGGAAGTGAGGAACGACTCGTCGAGTAGACCAATCGGTAGCGCAGAACCAACCAGTGGCACATATCGGCAGGATCGCTCGCGCGGACTCGCTCGCTGAATGTACGACTTGGAATTTACGTGCTTCGCTGTACCAGAAAAAAGTAGATTCCTCGTTCACGGTAGTCGTTCCAACTCAAATGACAAACGAAACGACAGAGTACACCATTTATTTGCTTGATATCTACATTCGCGCCGAGGCCTTGTTGACCTTACGCTAGTAGCTGGGCTGTGGGCGTGGCGAATTCGCACTTTTCCGCCAGGCGGCGCGATTTCTCGCGAGGGCTCTCAACGGGCGCGCTTCGACTGCGGCTGCTTGTCATTCGTTTTGTTTGTGAACAGGTGTCGGTGCTTGCGATGTCGCGTGCGCGCACAAGTGTGGTTCGAACGCGCGCTACTCGATTACCGTGCGAGCAGAGAAGTAAGGGATAAAATTCTGCCGGTTTAGCTGTCCCAGGTCAGATGTCCGCTGCAGGCAAGAATCGGGATTGATGCGCAAGACTCCGAAAGTAGCATTGCTGGTTGAAACCGCGCGCGGATTCGGACGCGATTTGCTCCGCGGCGTGGCGCGCTACGCGCAGCATCATGGGCCCTGGAGTTTCTACATTACGCCGGGCGACTTCGAGCACGTCTTGCCGGCGATGAAACAATGGGGCGGCACCGGCATCATCGCGCGGATTCCCAACCAGCGAATTGCCCAGGCCGTGCTCGACGCGAACCTGCCGACCATCGCGATCGGCCTCACCGACGAGCAGAAGCTAGCCGGCAGCCCGCTCGCACGTTTCTCGGAGCTGAGTTCCGATGCCGACGAAGTGGCTCGGCTGGTCAGCGACCACTTGCTGGAGCGGCAGTTTCACCATTTTGCGTACGTCGGTCTCGAAGAACGGGGCTGGTCGCATCGGCGAGAGGCCGCGTTTCGCTCCCGCATCGAGCAAGCCGGCTACGAAGTCTCCGTGTACCATCAGCCACACCGCTCGACGGATCGCAACTGGGAAAGCGAGCGCGACATCCTGGCGAAATGGCTGCGCGGATTGCCGACGCCGCTCGGCCTGTTCGCCTGCAACGACGACCGTGGTCGGCAGGTACTCGAGGCCTGCCAGATCAGCGAGCTGAGCGTCCCGACCGACGTCGCGGTGATCGGCGTCGACAATGACGAAGTGTTCTGCGACCTGGCGGATCCACCGCTGTCGAGCGTGGCGTTGAACGCTGAAACGGCCGGCTACCGCGCCGCCGAATTGCTCGACCTGATGATGCAAGGGCAGGTCTGCAGTCCGCGTCACGTGCTAGTGGAGGCATTGGGCGTCGTGGTCCGGCATTCGACCGACGTGATTGCCGTCGCCGACGCGGATGTCTCAACTGCGTTGCAGTTCATCCGTCAGGAGCAGGGCTTCGGCATCTCGGTCGACTCGGTCGCCGATGCGGTCGCCGTTTCGCGGCGGAGCCTGGAGCGGCGATTTCGTGAGACCATTGGCCGCACCATCCTGGAGGAAATTCAACTCGCCCGCATCGAGCGCGCAAAGCGGCTGCTGCTGGAAACGAAGCATCCGATCTCGAAGGTGGCGCAAATGGCAGGATTCGGTTCGACCGGCTATTTTGTTCAGTTCTTTCACGAACGCGTCGGCAACACGCCGCGCAAGTTTCGGCTGGCGCTGACGACGTGATTCGTGAAGTAAGTATTGCGTTTCACCGCCCGCTCGTGGCCGATGTGAAGTTGCGCGCTGCGAGCGCTCGTCGCGTGCAACCGGGTAGCGAGAGGAAAACCAGCCCGCCAGAATCGGGTTGTCGCAAAGCAAAAAGATATTTACGCGATACTGCATTTCGCATTTTGCACGTCAAATTAGAATGCGGGTAGTAGTTTTCGGCTCGCACCTTCTCAGGGAGAGTTGAAGAGCTGAGGGTGCGCTGCCGTGCGGGACTCAGGCCAATTGAGTCTTGAGCGGGTGGAAGTGCAGGCAGCGGCGAGCGATTCTTTTCATTTTGATGGCGACCGTAGGCGCAATCGGTATGGGGTTCTGACCTTCCTTTCGTAGGGAGGACGGGACGCGGTGGCGAACGGATGTCGGCGAGTCGGCGAGTAATTCGCGGTTCGTTGTGGTTCCACGAACATAGCGATTCGCTAAAAGTCATCGGTTCATCGTTGGCGGCAGGCAGACAGGATCAAGGAAGAACTAGGAGATCGGTCATGCAACGTATGCCACGTACCGCATTCACACTGGTGGAGTTGCTGGTGGTGATTGCGATCATTGGAATCCTGGTGGCGCTGTTGCTGCCGGCGAT
>JANNTD010000018.1:0-4144 GCA_031403315.1 Planctomycetota bacterium | reverse complement strand
GAGCTGCCTGTCGGCTGGCGTTTTGTCGCCTGGGGTCGGCGACCGAAGCGACAATTGCTGCTAGGGCTCGTGGTTTTTTGCGTTTTGTCGGCGGTTGTTTTTTTTCGCCCGGTCGCAAGTCGTTGCCGGCTCGTGGTTTGCAAAACCTCGTCCCCGAGAAATCACGCTCGGAGGCGACAATTCGCGTTTGTTTTGTCGCCCGGCGATTGGCACTGTCCTACTACTGTGTTGCTGGATTGCTGGCACTCTTGCTCCCTCATTTCCAGCCCCTAGCATTCGGGAATGGACCCAATCCAATCCCTCAAACAACGTGCCACCGACAAGCGCGACAAGGCGATCAAGGCGGCTCAAGCCGAGTATCGCGTCACGCTGCGCCAACTGAAGGAACTGGCGGCCAGTCTGCCGGCGTCCTCTCAATTGGCCCCCGAGCCGCGTACACGTCGTCGGCGCAACCAGACGATTACGAAGCTGGTCTTGGAGCTAATGCCCAAGGATCAAGCCTTCACGTCACGCGATATGCTGGGGCTTTTGGAACACACCGAACCGGGCCGCCCCTTCAACGAACCGACCGTGCGCACGATCTTCCACCGTTTGATGCAACAGGGACTCTTGCAGAAGGTCCGCAAGGGTGGCCGCGGTTGCATTTTCTGGGCGGCGGCGGAGTGTCCGATAACGGACTACGGGCCGTTCGCGGCAATGTCCGTTCGGGACATAATTGCGACGGTTTTGAAAGAGCAAGGACCGATGCGTCCGGTGGAAGCGGTGTTGGCGATCCAGGGGAGAGGGTACAGGCCGGACGCGGACAAGCGAATACTCTTGCAGATGGTTTCACAAGCGTTCAAGCGGAACCGCGATCGGTTTGCTTGTGGGGACGATGGTCGGTGGTCATCTGTTTAATCGCTTTTGGGACGGCTGCTGCGTCATCAAAGGAGTCGGGCCAAGATAGCGACGATCTTCTTGACGAAATCAGACAGCTCTACGAGCTTAGAAAAAAGCGATTCTCCTTCGACGATCCCCGGCTCATTGAGCGATATTTGGACGGCAAATTGCAAATTCTCGTTGGGTTTCGTATCGGGAATATCCATGAACAATTCGTCGCCCACTTTGAGCGGGAAGAGAGTGCTGCTCATGCCAACAGTGATAGCGGGATCAACGCCGATAAAATTGGCCAGAGTGAGGTGGTTAGGAATTGTCATTCCATGAAATCCCATATTGGCGGTGAGCAACAGTCGATGCTTGTCGATCTTGTTCAGTTCGTGGATCACCCACAAGTCGTTTCCGTTCCCTCCCTTGTACGGCTGTATCGCAGTAATCGCATCGATGCCTGTCTGCGAAAGGCCCTTTATTTTTCCTGCAAGTCCGGCGTGGAATTTCGCGGGCTCATCGAAAATAGGGAAGCCGACAGTTGCGGGATTGCCGTTGGAGCCGCTTGCGACCCACAGTTGGAAGGCGAGATGGTCCAAGGCGCTCCGCAGACTGTGAACACACTCTCCCACGATGAGAGGTATCTCGACCGGGATTACCCTCATTTCCTCCACGTAGTAGATCAAGCGTCTCGTATCCGGATCACGCTTGGAAGCGATTTTATTTGGGTTGGTACTCTTAAAAGTCCGGATAGCTTGGTCGAGGTCATCGATGTGCTGATTGGCCCTCTTAATCTTTGAGTAAGTGCCAAATAGTTTGTGGGCTGCATTCATTTACATATTTTTGCGAACCTCTGCCCATCATGTGTATCCCTATTCTCAATAACGCGACACAAATTAAGACAGCGGGCCAATTGCCGTGCGACGGAGAGCGGCCCGCGTCTTGGTGGCGCAGCAGTCTTATAAGCTGCCGTAGGGGGCCGTGCGCTCACGGCTGGGATCGTAACCCCTTCTCTCCGCTGCCATTGTCAGCCCGGCTTGGCCCGACGCCGAGCCGCACGGACCAGCGTACTCCGCGCCCATGCCGACAACTTTTGCCCAGCCGAGTCTGCCGCTTCGTCACACGCGGCCCGCTCTGCATCGGTAAGTCGGACTTGGAGCGGGTTGCCCTTGCGTTCTTCCGGCGGTTTCGTTGGCGCACCACGCTTTGCTTTCATGTCAAAATTGTAGTGCAAAAATCTTTTGCGTCAACCCTTGACGCGGCGATTAAATGCACTACAATAAATAGAGGCAAAAACGATACTACAATCGAATTGAGCGTCCGCGTGATACTGATTACCTGCCAGCATGAATCGGCCAAGAAACATGGCCGCGACCGCAATGGAAACCAGCGTTTCCGTTGCCTGCTGTGCGGCGAGACTTGGACAGAGCAAGGCCCCAAGCCGCTGGGCAACATGCGAATCAGCATGAAAGACGCTAGGGATGCGATCTTTTTACTCTGCGAGGGCAACAGTATCCGCACCATCGAACGGTTTAGCGGATTGCACCGCGACACGATTGACGATCTCATTTTGGTGGCCGGTGAGAATTGCCGTCGACTGCTGGAATCCAAGGTACGGGCCGTCCCGGTCAAGGATGTCCAGGTAGACGAAATCTGGTCGTTCGTCGGCATGAAAGAACGGGCGCGCGTTGCCGCCGCCCGTAGCAGCGAATGGGGCGATAGCTGGACGTTCATCGCCATCGAACGGGAAACCAAGCTGGTTCTCGCCCATTGCATCGGCCAACGGGACATGGCTACGTCGGTCCGGTTCCTGAACCAACTGGACCGGGCGACCGCTGGCCGATTCCAACTGTCCAGCGATGGGCTCGGCAGCTACACGTTGAACGTGCCGTTTGTTCTCGGTAGCCGCGTCGACTTCGCCCAACTGGTCAAGAATTTTGCCAGCGCGCAGACCACGGTCCGGTATTCGCCGGCCAAGATAAGCGGTTGTGAGAAGAAACCGCAGTTCGGCAACCCGGATTTTGACCGGATTTGCACCAGCCACGTCGAGCGGTTGAATCTGACGATGCGGATGAATCTGCGACGGTTCACCCGGTTGACGAACGGCCACAGCAAGAGCCTAAAGCATCATGTGGCTATGCAAAGCCTGTTGTTCGCTTGGTACAACTTTTGTCGCAAACACATGACGATCAAGACGACGCCGGCTGTGGCTAGTGGCGTGGCGGATCGGGTGTGGAGTCTACCGCAATTATTGGAATTTGCGGCAGCGGTTTAGTGGTAACTGTTTAATACGAAAGGGTTTAGCAATGGCTCGAATAAATCAATGGGTCCATCGTTACGTGGAGGAAGACGGCGTTTTTCCGCTTACCGAATGCATCGAGTGCGGCGCGTCGCTGACGGCTACCGATGGTATCGAGATTTCTGGCCGCAATGACGCTGGTGGCGATTGTGGGACGGTCCTAACATGCTTGGATAAACAAGGTGTCCTACAGGCCGACTCGGCGGGGCTCATTGCCTCTGGCTGTCACGCTGGCACAAGTTGTGCGAAATGCGGAGCGCCACTGGATGATTTGGAGGCTTTTGTTCAATAGGATGTTTTTCAGCAACACACTCATAGGACAGTGCCCGGCGATTGCGGAATCGACGTAAAAACTCGTACGAAACGCAACTGGTGATCGACAAAACACCTCCTCGAATTGTCCGCTAGAGTCACGTAGCATGTTCCCCCTCGTCGCCGGAAGATCTCACGCAAAGGCGCAAAGGCGCAAAGCGAACGCCAGCTTCCTAGCGAACAGCTAAGAGCTAACGGCTGATTTCAAATTGCCAAACAACAAACGAGTTGAGAGTCAAGAGACGAGTGACCAGAGCCAGCAACTCGTTTTGGCTCTCGACTCTCGACTCTCCGCTCTCGACTTCTCTGCCGCGATCGCGGAGGAATTTTTGGCCTCACGCGAGTTAGCAGGGAGCAGGGAGCGAAGAGCATGGAGTTCCATTCTCCCTGCTCCTTGCTCCGAGCTCCCTGCTCACCGCGGAGGATGGGCCTCACGCGACCGTGCGTAATGTATACTAAAGTACAGTTATCGGAAGTCCAAGACCTATTTTTGGCCACCCCCCAGGAGAGCAGGGGAGCAGGAGAGCAGGAGAGCAGGGGAGCAGGAGAGCAGGGGAGCAGGAGAGCAGGAGAGCAGGAGAGCAGGAGAGCAGGGGAGCAGGGGAGCAGGGGAGCAGGGGAGCAGGAGAGCAGGAGAGCAGGAGAGCAGGAGAGCAGGGGAGCAGGGGA
>JANNTD010000017.1:0-4944 GCA_031403315.1 Planctomycetota bacterium | reverse complement strand
CAGGCGACTTCCTTGGTCTCGTTCGTCGGCACCCACACGCGGCAGCAAACAGTCCGCATGCCGCAGCCGCCACAGTTGTCGCAGCCACAACCGCCGCAATTTCCGCAGCCTCCACACGGGACTTCTTTCTGCTGCGTCTCCCAATGCCCGCCGCAAACGTTGACGGTCTTCATCGTGGTCGTGGGAACACATTTCACAACGGTTCGCATGGCCTGGACCGGTTCGGTATAGGGCACGCACACCTTGTAGGTCACTTCCTTGGTTTCCGTGTACGGCACGCAAACGGTGTACTTCTGTTCGACCGGCTCCGTGTACGGGACGCAAACGGTGTACTTCTGCTCGATCGGCTCGGTGTAGGGCACGTTGACCGTGTACTCGCGGGTCTGCGTTTCCCAAACCGGCTTGCAGACGTTGTACGTGACCGTCTTGGTCAGCGTTTCGGGGACCATCACCGTGTAGGTGGCGGTCTTTTCTTCCGTTATCGGCACGCGCTTGTAGACGGTGATCGACTTCTCGCGCGGCTCCTGATGGTAGCGGACGCGGGTCACGGTTCGCATTTCCGTCGTGCATTCGGGCACATAAATCGTGCGGACAACCGTGCCGCAGCCGCAACCGGCGGATTCGGTTTCACAGCCACAATTGCTGCCGGCCCAGGCGGGAGCTTGGACCATCGCTGCCAACACTGCCAGAATCGTCAGTCGTTTCATTTGATGAATCATCGAGGTTCCTCCATCCACAGGATTAACGAGAGCTTGCCGACACTGCCCCATCACGAGCGATTGATCCGAGTGACGCATTTCGTGACGTCAAAAGGCACGAACACCGCGCTGGCCCGGCGCGGTCCACGTATTGCGCACCAATCGCTCAAGTCAACCTAAAATACCCCGTCTGCCAACGACTTGGAAGCGATTCGTGCGGAAAAACCGCAAAATTAGCGCGGCGTGTTGTCGTGGTGAATTTGGCGGCGCGCGAAAAAAACCCCCGGTAGAGCCGGGGGTCGGTTCGTGCGGCAACTACTTGCCGTTGATGTCCAACAGCTCGACCTCAAAAATCAGCAGGCTGTTCGGCTGGATTGGCGGGCCGGGGGGCGTCGCTCCGTAGGCCAGGTCGGCTGGTACAAACAGTTGCCACTTGTCGCCGACCTTCATCTTCTGCAGCGCCTCGGTCCAGCCGGGAATCACCTGGCCGACCGGAAACTGGGCCGGGTCGCCGCCGTAGGAGCTGTCGAACTCGGTGCCGTCGAGCAAGGTGCCGCGGTAGTGGCAACTTACGTTGTCGGTCGGCGTGGGCGACGGGCCATTGCCCTGCTTGAGCACTTTATATTGCAGTCCGCTCGGCGTCGTCACGACACCTTGCACTTGAGCATTCTTCGCCAGGAACGCCTGAGCTTCCTGTTGGTTTTTATCGCCGGCTTCCTGCATTCGTCCCATCATTTTCTGCCTCATTTCTTGTTCGAACCGCCCGCGGCAGGCCTGCAATTCGGCTTCAGTCCACTTGGGTGGCGTGCCGCGGAGGGCGTCGGTTACGCCGGCGACGAAACTCTCCAAGTTGCAGTCGATCTGGTTCTGCTGAAGATCGCGGCCGACGTTCTGGCCGAGCATGTAGCTGATCTGCTGTCTGTAGGTCGCATCATCCACGGGCGCCCCCGCTGCCGGACCGGCCGGAACCTGGCCCGGCTGACCTTGCGGCGGTTCGCCTTGGGCCCAAGCGGCCGAATTGGACGCGAGATGCAACGATAGGGCTACAATCAACGAAAAAGTGCGGGACAGGCATTTCATCTTGGATATTTCCTTGCGGGATTTCTGGAAAAACGGGCAAAAAGCTTGTGGCTTTGCCGGACTCGATTGTAGGCATATTCAGCCCGTTCGCTATACTAGAAATGGGGCAGGAACAGGCAGCGACCGCGGTGTGCCGGTGTGACACCGGTCTGCGCGACCGCCTTCTCCGCAAGTGACGCTCAACCGTCCCGCCGTCCGATCCGAAACGTCCAATACGAAACGATGACGCAAACGAGTCGCATCGCTGGCAATGCGCGATCCGGCAAGTCGATTGGTGGATTCACACTCATCGAGCTGCTGGTGGTCGTAGCGATCATCGGCATTCTGATTGCGCTACTGCTGCCGGCGGTGCAGCAGGCCCGGGAATCGGGGCGGCGGATCTCATGTGTCAACAATCTCAAACAGTTGGCGCTGGCCACGCTAAGCTACAACGACACCTATGGCAAACTGCCGCCGGCGGGAATTGTTGCCGCGAAAACTGCTACTGACAGCACGGGTCGAGAGTATCCGGTTTTCGATCAGCAGTCGGGCAAGATGTTTGGCTGGGCCGTCACGTTGCTGCCGTACATTGAAGAGAGCAACCTGTACGATCGATTCGACCAGTCGGCAAGAATCCTCGAACAGCCCAACGAGCCGCAACAGCAGTTCGTCTCGACGTATCTCTGCCCCAGCGACAACGCGCGCGGGCTCTACTACATGGATGACGAATTCACCGCAGGCAAATGGTTTGCCAAAGGAAACTACGCGGCCTTTGTCTCGCCATTTCACTCCGATTTGCAGCTGCTATATCCTGGTGCGCTGATTTCGACGGGGCAAAAGTTGTCCAAGGTTTTGGATGGCACGAGCAAGACCGTCGTGTTCAGCGAGGTGCGTACTCGGGATCACGAACAGGACGAGCGCGGGGTGTGGGCGTTGCCTTGGAATGCCGCCAGCCTGTTATCTCTTGACATGCACCACAACAAGGAGGCCGCCGGCGGCAATTTGAACGGTTACTCGCCGCTGGGAACCTATGCTTACCAATCCCAATTGCCAAACGCCTTGGGCCCAAATGCCGACATTCTATTGCGCTGTCCCGGTGGCAATGGTGCGCTCGGCGAAGCGCAATTGGAGGGCATGCCCTGCCAGAAATGGCAGTGGGGCCTCGGGCTGGCCGGATATATTTCCGCGGCACCTCGGAGCAATCATGTGTCCGGTGTCAATGCAGTGTTCCTCGACGGCCATGTGACGTTCTTGCTGAACAGCATCGACCCGTTCACGATGGCATACCTCATCGATATTCGCGACGAAGCGGCAATTGGCGATGTCAACTGATAGATCGTCGGCGCGAATTTGGTGGCGCGATTCGCTGGTTGCGATCGCTCTCTTGGTGGGATTGATTCTGATTTTGCTGTCGTTCGTTTGGCCAGCAATTTCAATCGGTCAATCCGCTTGGTCGGACGAAAAGGCGGCTGAGTATCAGTCGGCGTCGGCCAACGTTCACCGGCTCTCGATGCAAGCCGGGAGCGCGGCCCCGGAAAATCAATCGCGAGCTCTGCAGGATGCCTTGACCGACGCACAGTCGCAATATGCATCACTGCGTGCCGATCTCGACGCGGCACGCGAGCAGCCGGCCCGGTTCGCGACGGCAATTCGGTACGCCGGTATCGTTCTGCTCGTCGGCGGATTGATTGGATTGGCCAGGAGTTCCGGAAAGACCGGCCACGAACTGTGATTTGACGCGGTGCCGCGATGCCCGATCGTCGACCAGACTGATTTCGGCAGCGGCTCATCCCCAAGCCCCTGCGCACCAAACGGTTGTTTGCCCCAGGCGGCCGACTCCGCTGCCGTTGAGCGGCCGCCGCCGTTGCTCTATATTGGCGGGCTTAGCCAATCCCACCTTTACGACCTTTAAGCCAGCCCCACCTTTACGAAGCGAGTACCAGCGTGACCAGCCATTTGATTGCCCCGCATGGGGGCACCCTCGTCGATCTCACCGTCTCCCCCCAACGCGCCGCTGAAATCAAGTCGCAATCGCGCGATTGGCCCTCCTGGGACCTCACGCCACGGCAACTATGCGACCTCGAACTGTTGTCGAACGGCGGCTTCTCGCCGCTCACGGGTTTCATGGGCAAGGCCGACTTTGATTCGGTCTGCGACAAAATGCGGCTCGCCAATGGCACGCTCTGGCCGATGCCGATCACGCTCGACGTGGCGCAAGAGTTTGCCGACAAGCTCAAGAAGGGCGACAAGGTCGCGCTCCGTGATGCCGAAGGCGTGATGCTCGCCGTGATTACGGTCGACGACATCTGGACGCCCGATCGCGAGGCCGAGGCGAAGGCCGTGTTCGGCACCACCGACAAAACGCACCCAGCCGTCGGCTACCTCATGAACCAGAGCAAGCCGGTGTACATCGGCGGCAAGGTCGAGGCGCTGCAATCGCCGCTGCACTACGACTACCGTTCGCTCCGCCACACGCCGGCCCAACTCCGCGAAGAGTTTGCCAAGCGCGGCTGGCGGAAGATCGTCGCCTTCCAGACCCGCAACCCGATGCACCGCGCTCACCACGAGCTGACGCTGCGGGCTTCAAAAGAACAAGAAGCCAATCTACTCGTGCACCCGGTCGTCGGCATGACCAAGCCGGGCGACGTCGACCACTACACCCGGGTCCGCTGCTACCAGGCGATCATGAATCACTATCCGCAGAACACGGCGTACCTTTCGCTGTTGCCGTTGGCGATGCGGATGGGCG
The DNA here is from genome assembly GCA_031403315.1 of Planctomycetota bacterium. Taxonomy (GTDB): domain Bacteria; phylum Planctomycetota; class Planctomycetia; order Pirellulales; family Lacipirellulaceae; genus DASYDU01. The sequence continues at coordinate 438 of JANNTD010000017.1, read as the reverse complement.
GGCCGCGCGAGGCGATCTGGCACGCGATTATCCGCCGCAACCACGGCTGCACGCATTTGGTTGTCGGCCGCGACCACGCCGGCCCCGGCAAGGACTCGACGGGCAAGCCGTTCTACGGACCGTACGATGCGCAAGAGCTGATGCAGAAGCACGAGGAAGAGTTGGGCGTGCAGATGGTCGACTTCAAGCAGATGGTCTTCGTGCCGGATGAGGACAAGTACTATCCGGTCGACGAAGTGCCCAAGGACAAGAAGACGCTCGACATCTCCGGCACCGAGCTCCGCGACCGGTTGGCGCTCGGCACGGATATTCCCGCCTGGTTCTCGTATCCCGACGTGGTGAAGGAGCTCCGCCGCAGCCACCCGGCCCGCGGCAAGCAGGGCTTCACCGTGTTCTTCACCGGCCTTTCTGGTAGCGGCAAGAGCACGATTGCCAACG
>JANNTD010000016.1:0-7497 GCA_031403315.1 Planctomycetota bacterium | reverse complement strand
CTCGTCGGCATCGCCATGTGGGGTCTGCATCTGGGGTTCACGCAGGGCCTGTTGGCGGCGCTCGTCGCCGACACCGCACCCGCGAATTTGCGCGGCTCGGCCTTCGGCATGTTCTACCTCGTCGGCGGCGTGGCGACACTCATCGCCAGCCTGCTCGCCGGCGAGCTCTGGGAAACCGCCGGCCCGCCGATGACGTTTTTCGCTGGTGCGGCGTTCTCCGCGGCGGCGCTGGTCGGACTCTTATGCTGGCGGATGAAGTTCCGGCCACCACCATAAGCGCCGTAATTTCGCGGTAAATCCAGCTCCCGCCACGAGTCTTCCCCCTCGGATTGGTGGGTGTGCGCCGCTAGCGGATTGGTTTAGGGTGGCGGGTCCTGCCACGACTATTCGACGTACCCGCGCGGCGGAGTCCCGCGGCCGTCGCTTACCAATACTCGCTGCGAACGTCTACGACAGACGACGCATCGCCCACCTAGACGACTCCAACCCTTTGGACCAATCGGAGGTCACTATGCGCATGAAACGCACCCTTGAACTATTGTCCCCGGCTCGCCGTTCGCTCGTCGAGTTCTGCCTGTTCGCTCTGCTCGCCTGCCTACCGACCGCGGCCGACGCGATCGAGCTGCCGACATTTTCGTTGCGCCGCAACGACTGTGTCACCGTCGCCGGGCTCTGTTGGCACACCGACTACGCGACCGCGTGTGACGAAGCCGAGAGCGAGAAAAAGAAGCTGCTCGTAAATTTTGTGCCGAGCGGCAAGAACGACGCCCAACGTGGCCTCGAGAAATTTCTGCGCGAAGACATTACCGTCCGCGCACAGTTGAAGAACTATGTGCTCGTGCGCGTGACTGAAGGCGGACGAGTCGGCGGCATGAAAAGCGGGTTCTTGAGAAAAAACCGCAGCCGTTTGATCGATGATGCGGCGTTCAAGCATCTCGGCCACAACTCCGGCCTGGCGATCGTCGATTACCAACACACGCCGGAATCGTACTTTGGCGACGTCGTCACTGCGCTGCCCTTCAAAGACGGAAAATACTATCGCTGGGAGAACTCGCACCTGGCGGTCGCGCTCGGTCTGCCGGCCGGCACGATTACCCAGCGGACCATGGTTTGGGCCGTTCGCACGCATCCTGAGGAGCCGTTGAGCACGGTCGGCAAACAAAGCCGGGCGCTGACGATTCTGGCGACCAAGCATTCGGCCTATCAAGCGTCGATTGGCGTCCAAGGCCATCAAAACTGGGAGACACGAGTCCAAAAGGTCCGCTTTGCCACCCACACCACGAGCGCCAGCGAGGTCGTCGCCGAGAGCTGGGAGAATCAGGACCTGATCGACTCGTGCATCGACTGCGTCCTGAGCTGGCGGCAATCGCCGGGCCACTGGGCCGGCGTGAGCAGCAGCCACCGCCTTTACGGCTACGACATCCGCAAAGGCTCGAACGGCATCTGGTACGGCACCGGCATCTTTGCCAATTAGGCGGTGCCACGTGGAAGCCCGCCCTTAGCGACACCACTTAGCCGCGTCGCTTGCGACGCGCGGCGTGCCTGAGCCTTCGCGCGCCGCCGATTGCATTCCCCGCGCCGCGAAAACATAATTCCTTCCTCGCCGTTGTCGTCTCGACCACGTCACCAGGAGGGTCCGCCGATGCGCAATCGCTTGCGTGTTGCAATTCACACGCTGCTCGCAGTACTTTTTTTGTCGTCGCTCTCTTCATTGAACGTCGCGGCCGATACGCTCGACCAAATCCGCCAGAGCGGCACACTCCGCTGGGGTGGCGATGCCAGCGGCGGCGGGCCTTATATCTTCCAAGGCCCCAACAACCAGCTCACCGGCTTCGAGCTGGAACTCGCCGCGTATCTCGCCGCCAAGCTCGGCGTGCGGAGCGAGTTCGTCGCCTGGGAGTGGGAAATGCTACCGCAGATTCTCGACCGCGGCACGATCGACGTCGTGCTCAACGGCTACGAGTGGTCCGCCGAGCGCGAGCAGCTCTGGTCGTCGACCGTTCCGTACTACGTCTACAAGTTGCAGCTCATGACCCGCAAGGATGATGACTCGATCCACTCGTGGGACGATCTGGTCGCCCAGCCGGGCGAGCCACGCAAGCGCGTCGGCGTCTTGCAAGGGTGCGCCGCCGAACGCTACCTCGAAGAGCAGTACGGCGACAAAATCGTGCTCAAGAAGTATTCCGAGCTCACCAGTGTGATGGGCCTTGTCGAACGCGGGCAGCTCGACGCCACGGTGCAGGACGTTCCCATCGGCATCCACTACAATCCCGACTTTCCCGGCCTGCACACCGTCGGCGACACCCGGGCTCCGGGCTACTACGTCGCCTACGTCCGCCACGGCGACGATCGGCTTCGCGACGCGCTCAACGCCGCGATTCAATCCGCGATCGACGACGGCACGCTCGAGCGGCTCTACAAAAAATACGGCATCTGGAACGACGATCAGCTTCAGCTTGCGGAGGTCGCCACCGACTGGCCGCCCTTCGCCGCTGCCGCAGAGTCTCGCTGGGCCAACCTGCCGCACTACATCGGCATGTTGCTCAAAGCCGCGTGGACCACCATCCAGCTCTCGTTCCTTTCGATGCCGCTGGCGATCCTGCTCGGCCTCACGGTCGCGGTCGGCCGGCTGTATGGGCCCTGGTGGATCCGTCTGCCGTTCGAGGGCTACGTCGAGCTGCTCCGCGGCACGCCACTGCTGCTTCAACTTTTCGTCATCTACTATGTGCTCCCGCATCTCACCGGCGTGAGCCTCCCCGAGTTCTGGGCCGCCGTCTTGGGCCTGGCCATCAACTACTCGGCCTACGAAGCGGAGAACTACCGCGCCGGCCTCCTCGCCATCCCCCGCGGACAAATGGAAGCCGCCCTCGCGCTCGGCATGAGCACGCCGACCGCGCTCCGCCGCGTGATCATCCCGCAAGCCGTCCGCATCGTGATCCCGCCCGTGACCAACGACTTCATCGCGCTCTTCAAAGACACGTCAGTCTGCTCGATGATCGCAGTGGTGGAGCTCACCGGCATGTACCGCTTCCTATTCCAGAGTCACCCGCGGTTGATGCTCGAGTTTGGCGTGATGACCGCGCTACTGTACCTCGCCATGAGCTACCCGCTCTCGCTCGTGGCGCGGCGGATGGAAACGCGGTTCAAAAACGTCACTGCCTGAAACCATTTAGCCGCGTCGCTCGCGACGCACCGTACTCCCCATGATCAAAGTTCACAACCTCGTAAAGAATCACGGATCCCTGCGCGTCCTCGACGGCGTGACGCTCTCCGTCCGCCGCGGCGAAGTGGCCACGATCGTCGGCCCTTCCGGCGGCGGCAAGAGCACGCTCTTGCGCTGCATCAACGGCCTCGAAAGCTTCGACGAAGGTGAGGTTCGGGTCGACCAGATCCACCTCCACGCCGGCACCGCCCGCCGCGAACTCGGCGACACGCTCCGCGAGCTCCGCCGCCGCGTCGGCATGGTCTTTCAGCAGTTTCACCTCTTCCCGCACATGAACGTGCTGGACAACGTGCTCGCCGGTCCGCTTCACGCGCTCGGCCGCTCGCGCGCCGAGTGCGAAACGGAAGCCCGCGAGCTCTTGGACCGCGTCGACCTCGCCGACAAACTCACCGCCAGTCCCGACCAACTTTCCGGCGGCCAGCAACAGCGCGTCGCCATCGCCCGCACGCTGGCGATGCACCCCGAGGCGATCCTTTTCGACGAACCTACGAGCGCCCTGGACCCACGCATGGCCGCCGAAGTCATCAGCGTGATCACCGACCTGGCCAAGACCGGCCAAACGATGATCGTCGTGACCCACGCCATGCAATTCGCCCGCAACGTCTCGCACACGATCCACGTGATGCACGCCGGCCGAGTCGCCGAATCCGGCCCCCCGGACGCGATCTTCGAGAATCCACAACAGGAAGTCACCCGCTTGTTCCTGGCGGAGACGCGGGCGACCTAAGCGCCCCTCACCGCGAATCCCGCCGCCCCTGGCTCCGCTTGTTTGCCGCCGAGCGGTTCTTCTGGATCCGAATCATTCCGCTTGCCTTGAGGCGGTTTTGCTTGGCATTGGCACTGGCCAACAATTGCTGCTGCTTGGTCACCCGCAAGCCCTGCGCCTCGCGCCCGGCCACGATCGCCGTCGCGCCGGCGGCCACCGGGATGCGTGAGCGCTTGACCTTGGGCGGCGTGTCCGCGCCCTTCGTCATTGTGGCCGCAGGCGCTGGCTCGCCCAGGATCGGTTCTGCCGCCGCCGCGACGGACTTCGACTTCGCCGTCGCCGCTTTCTTCTTCGACTTGATCGCGTGCTTCGCTTCCGCAAGCTCACTGCGCACTTCTGCCCGCGACGCCCGATGCGTCCGCGACCGGGCCGTCTTCGTCGAGCGCCGCCGTCCCATCGGCCCCGCCGTCTCGCCAATCGCTTCGGCCTTCCCCAGTTGCGCCGTGAACCGGCTCAGCACCTCGTCAAACAGCGCTGCCTTCTCCGCCGAGTTCTTATCGCCGGCCGCTGCGCCGGTCGTCGCCTTCGCTGTCCGCCGTTGCGCCGCCACCTGATCGCGCCACTTGTCGCGGAATTTCCGCGCCCGCGATTGCTTCTGCTTCAGCCGCGCCGCCGTATGCGAACCGATTTCCTGCTTCGTGCTCGCCTTCACCAGCGCCAGCTCCGCCCCGCTGCACAGCGCCTTGACCCGCACCATCGAGATTGCCATCGTGATTCTCCTGCCAAGTTGAATTGCGAAGCATGTCCGTCCACATCCTAGCACACATTTTGTGCATTCCAAGACGCGCCGACCCGGCGCTTGCGGTTACGTTCACCGCCGCGCTACACTCTCCCTGGCCCTATCCAAAAGGTGTCCGACACCGCAAAATAACTCGGCCCCTTTGGCCATAACTTTGGAAACAGTGTTTTTGTCCCCGAACCCCGAACCCTCGCTTCATGGATACCTTTCAATGCACCTGTGGCGGCCGGTTGTTCTTCAACAACACGGTCTGCATTGGCTGCGGCAGCGAAGTCGGCTGGTGCGAGGCCTGCCAGAAGGTGGCCCCCATCGTGCCGGTCAATGGTCGCTATAGCTGTGCGAATCCGAAGTGCGGCGCGGCCGTCGCGAAGTGTAACAACTACGCTGTCGAGGCCGTCTGCAATCGCGTGTTCGCCGTCGATCCGGCCGCCGAACCGATTGTCGCCGATCCGCTCACCGGCGTCGGCCTCTGCAAAGCCTGTCGACTCAACAACGTGATTCCCGACCTCAGCGTCGACGGCAATCGCTACCGCTGGGCGAATCTTGAACTGGCCAAACGGCAACTGCTCTACCAGCTCGACGACCTCAGCCTCCGCTACGCGCCCGACGACGTCGGCGATGAGAAGCCGCTGCAATTCGACTTCAAAGCAACGACGCCGGACGAATCGGTCCTCACCGGCCACGCCGACGGTCTCATTACGGTCAATCTTAGGGAGGCCGACTCGGTCGAACGCGAGCGCGTCCGCAAGCAGTTGCACGAGCCCCACCGTTCGCTGATCGGCCACGTCCGCCACGAAGTCGGCCATTACTATTGGATGACGCTCGTCGAAGGCAAGTGCGAAGACGAGTTTAGCGCCGTGTTCGGCGACTACCGCGATCCACCCTACGCCGAAGCCCTCGAAAAGCACTACGCCAGCGGCGCCGCGCCCGACTGGCAGGACCGTTACGTGAGCGCGTATGCGACCGTCCACCCCTGGGAGGACTTCGCCGAGACCTGGGGCTTCTATCTCGACATGTGGGAAGTGCTCACGACGATGCACCACCATCTGCCGGGCCTCGCGGCCGATCCGAAAGTCCTACCCATCGAAGCACTCGCCAAGACCTATCAGCAACTCGGCGTGTTTTTCAACGAAGTCAATCGCACGATGGGGCTCAAGGATCTGGTGCCGGAAGTGATCTCAGGCGAGGTGGTGAAAAAGCTCGCGTTCATCCACGAGCTCATTCGGCGTACACCGGCGGAGTGAGATCGAGATGGGGGGCCGAACGACGTTTGAGTTTCTGCGCAACCGGCTCTGCCAGTCGCCGACCGCGAAAGACTTGCACCGGCGAGCCGTCGGCGACGAACGCCAGCACCGGCGGCGCGGCCAGATATTCGGCGAGCGGCGTATGTTCATAAGACCGAGCCAGATCGCAATTCCAGACGACGTCCTCGGCCGGCGCGACGCGCCACGGCCGATGGGCAACGCGATACTCACTTGTGCCGCCGTCGCGTGTGTGGACGCAGGCCCAATAGTGTTCGACGATGAACTCGGTGAGCGAACCGGGCGTCGGCAGTTGCGGTGCGGCGGCGGCCCGGCCGGCCATGCGATTCCAGAATCGCGTCGCCCCGCAACCGGTCCGCCATTTGTAACCGACGTTGTCGCCCGCGGCGAGCGTGCCGCCGGCGAGCTGCACGCTGTTGCGCATCCGCCGCGTGACGTAGCTTTCGTTGTAGATCCAGCGCGCCGTCGCCGCGACCAACGGCCGTGGGGCGATTTCGCGCACGAACACCACGCCGCGTCGGACGGAATCGGCCGCCTCGCGCCGCACGTAGTAACGCAGATTCACTTCCTCGAACCGCCGGTGACCGGGAAAGCCGATTCCGAAGAATCGCGCGTCGCGGAACATGAAGCCGACGACGCTGATATACGCTTGGCCGTCGAAGAAGTCGGGCGCGGTGCCCCGCGGTGCGAGCCGCGCGATCAACTCGCCCGGCACCGCGAAGTTGAGCATCAAGAGCTCGGTCCAACTGGCTGTGAGGAAGGGACGCTCGCCGGGCATGGTTTTTTCGCTCCGTCGGTGGGTGGCGAAACAAGGGGCATTCCGGGCTGCTAACCGTGGTCTGGTCGCCGAATTAACAAGTGAGCAGAATAAGCGGTTGTGGCGTTTGTGACAGCATCAGTTGACGCCCCGCCGTAGGCCTTCGATACTGGAGGGTCCCCCGTACGTCAGGCTTTCCAGCCTGACTACCCCGGACATGTCAGGCTGGAAAGCCTGACGTACATGGCAAAATTAGGAACCGCCTCTCATGGCTCCCGACGACGAAGAAGTAGACGATTTGTACGACGACGAGTTTGACTTCGTCGACGACGATGATGAAGGCGAAGATGAAGAGGACGACGACAGCGACCTCGACGACGACGATTCCGAACTCGACAGTGCCGTTGAAGACAGTGCCGCCGATGACAGTGCGGTCGAAGACAGTGCCATCGAAGGCGATGCCGATTCGGAGCTCGACGACAAGCCCGCGCCGCGCGAAGCGGTCGCCAAGCGTGAAACGCGCGATGCTAACGATAACGGTGCCGAGGGAGCGGAGCGCGACGGCCAGCGCGATGCGGAGGGCGAAGGCGACGAAGAACCGGCCGACGATTACAGCCGGCCCCAGCCCGCGGCCAACTACCGCGTCCACATCTACGAATTTCGGCAGTTCAAGCGGACGATCGATCGGCCCTTTACTCCGGAAGACGCCGAGGCCTTTGCGTCGGAATTCAACCGCACATCGAAGTCCTA
>JANNTD010000015.1:0-26541 GCA_031403315.1 Planctomycetota bacterium | reverse complement strand
CAGTTACGTGAAACGCGCTCTAACGCCCGCGACGTCGACTCGCCAGCGCGGCAACGCCGAGCAGCAGCAAGGCGATGGATGATGGTTCGGGAACTGCGCCGCCGTTGGCGCCCTGCCCGCTGCCGCTGCCGGCCTCTGCGTTGCCGAAGTTGGACTTCCACAGATTGTATTGGTCGTCGCCAATGGTGACACCGGTGTTGTCATTCGGCAGCGTGCCGGGCGGTTGACCCACGTTGTCTCGCCACACCGTGTAGTCGGCTGCGTCGACAAGACCATCGTCGTTATAATCGCCGGCGAAGACTGGAGGACCGACCGACAGCATCCCAGTTCCGGCGAAGTACTCGTCGAACGTAAAATTCGCGCCGCTGAGCGAGCTGCCGTAGGTGCCACTGGGCTGGAGGATGCCGCCCAGCAGCAATGCGCCAATCGCCTCGTCGATGCCGGCGCCAAGTTGGGCATAACCCTGGTCGGCAACATCCTGCACGCCGCCGCCGAACAGGCTGACTGTGGCGTCGTCGCCGATTGCGTTGTTAACGCCGCCCTCGATCGCGAGCGCCGAGCCAGCCGTCGTGCCCTGGACGGTCACGTTTCCGGTGCCGAGCCCGGCAGACGCGCCCGATACGGCCAACATGCCGGCGGTCACGGTCGTTCCGCCGGTGTAGGTGTTGGCACCGCCGAGTACGAGTGTGCCCGGGCCGGACTTGGAGAGCGTGCCGCTGCCCGAGGAGCCGATGGTGCCGCCGATGGTGAACGTTGTGCCGTCGGTTTGGTGCAGCGTGCCGCCGCCCGCGGTGAGCGTGACGCCGCGGTTGCCGCTGAGCGTCAGGTTTGGAGAGGAAGTCGCCGAGGCGGTCGCGCCGGTCCCGCCGCCGCCGGTGAGGCTAATCGTGGGCGCGGTGTAGTCAAACCCGCCGTCATTCAGCTCGATGCTTTGCAGGGTGATAGCGCTGATGTTTGCGGTGGCGCCGCTGCCGGCGAGATTGCCGGCGCTGATCGTTGACGAAATATGGATGGTCGGCAGGGACGTGTAACCGCTGCCCTGGTTGGTGATGGTGATCCCAGTGACCACGCCGCCAGCGACGGTGGCGAATGCCGTTGCGCCGGTGCCCCCGCCGCCGACGACGTCGACGAAGGTGCCGGCAGTATTGGCCGACGGTGCGGAGATCTGATTGACGTAATTGCTGCCGCCGGCGTTGACGGCGATCGAGCTGATGCGGGCCAAGACGTTGGCCGAGGCGGCAAGCACACTCACGCCGGCACCATTGATCGCCAGCGTCGGAAAGCTGGTGTATCCACTGCCGGCGTTGGTGAGGCTGGCGGAATTGATCTGCGCGCCGGTGCGCAGCGTGCCTCCGTCGAGGATGATGTTGTCCGGCTGCGCGCTGCCGGGCGCGAGGCCGAGCTGGTTGTCGGCGGCGATCTGGAGGACGCCGCTATTGATTGTTGTACCGCCATCATAGGTGTTGGCGTTCGAGAGCTCCATTGTGCCCGCGCCGCTCTTGATGAGCCGGCCTGTGCCGGTAACGCCGACGCGCACGTCGACGTCGACGCCAGCCGAGCCGTTGTTGATGGTGAACGTGTGGTTGCCGGCGGAGAGGCTGATGCTGCCCGCCTGCGCGAGTGTTCCAGTGGAGCGGATGACGGAGGTTCCGAGGCCGCCGGTCTGGGCGAAGGTTGCGTCACCCGCCATGACGATCCTGCCAGGGTTCGCTGCATGTGAGGCGAGCTGGACTTCAGTAAAGGTGACGGTGCCGCCGTTGACGTTGAACTGCCCACCGCTGCCATCGACCAGCGTCGTGTGTGCGCTGTAGGACGCGCCGCTGGACAGAGTGACGGCCGCATTGAATTCCGAGGGCAGGTCAAACTTCGCTCCCGAGCCGGGTACATAGCCGATCGCGAGCGAACCGCCGCTGATGTTGAGTGGCTGCTGGGTGTAGAACTTGCGCACGGTGCGGGCGCCGCTCGAGATGGTGACCGTCCCGTCACCGCTGTTTTGCAGCTTGACCCAGTCGAGGCTCTGGTTGTTGGGTAGGCGCGGTGCCGGGCCGCTCTGGATCGTGCCGTTGTAGGTCGGGTTGTCGCTATTCCAGTTGGCGGTCGTACCCCAATCACCGCTGAGAGCATTGGTCCACAGTGCCGGGACAAGGAAATCCTTGACGAACTCGATGTTGCCATTCGCGGCGTTGAAGTCGACGAGGAACTGGTTGCCCGACGAGCCGCTCGGGTCGATGTGTGCGCTGCCGTTCTGCCAGAACGCCCAGGGATTGACGGCCGGGTCGCGGCTATTGGTCCGCCCGATGAAGTTGGGGTCCCAGACGCCGTATGGATTGGGGTAGAGGCTGGCCGCTCCCGGCTCGCCAATGGTGAGGCTGCCACTGGGGCGCGCGAGCCATTGGTACGTCCTGGGGTTTGACTTGGGCGTGCTACCGAAATTGAACCACGCCAGTTCCGCGAAGACTTCGTCGTTGTTATACGAACTGTTGGTGTAAACGATCGGATTAATTCCCTTGGCGGCGAAGATCGTGTTCATGAACTCCATCCCCCAGGCGGTCAGCTGAGCCGTCGTGTTCTCCGTGTTACCATCCTCGAGGTCGAAGACCGGCAGTAGATACCCCGGCTTCATGTACATGCCGGCGCGGTTCAGATAATGCTGGGCGTCGTCGGCCGCCGTATGGGCGGCGCTGTCGGGGCGAGTAAAGTGATAGGACCCAGCGAGCATGCCTGCGGTCGTTGCCCGTGTGATATTGTCATAAAAATGCGAATCATCGAGCGCCACATCGGTCGTCCCGCCGCGGCTCGAACGGACGAAGGCGAACTGAAACGACGGGATCCCTGCTGCCGCCCATCCGGAGTTTTTCGCGTTATTCCATTGCGACTGGCTCGGGGCATTGGTGTTCGCGGCACTTGAGGTGTCGAGGCCGAAGACGCGCTGTCCGAAGGCCGGCGACACGCACGTCAAAACCACGACGACCGCCGGCCACGCACCTAGAGCGCGTTTCATGTAACTGTAGCGGATTTTTCGTCGTCTTCGTCTGGAAAACACGATCTGGCACACGCAACACGTCCGTGCGACTCGCACTAGCCAGCCAGCCAGCGCGCGGCGTATTCGCTGGTGCTTCAAGCAAAACAACTGCATGAATTTCCTCGTGAGTGCAGAATCGGATTTGGGGGATTCAGCCAGGGCCCTTCTGCGTCCGGTAATTATAACTGGAAAAAACAACTCATTTGCGCAGCGGACAATCACCTGTCGAGGAATTGGCGCCGAATGCCCGCCCGCAGTGATAGGGCGGCAGGGGAACGTCAATTGTCAGTCTTGGCCATTCGTCAGACATCGATTCTTTGCCAGCCGCCGTGGAAGAATCGCCAGGTGAGCAGTGCCGCTCGGACTGTCACGTCGGCAATCGCGGCGTACCAGGCGCCGATGACGCCGAGGCCGAGGCCGGAGAAAGTGTAATCCACGAGCGGAATCGTGAAGTGGTCGTCGACGAAATAGAGCGCCAGTGGCACTCGGATGGCGATGAAGCCGAAGAGCGTGATCGCCAGCGGCCAGCGGGTGTCGCCCGCGCCGCGGAGTGCGCCGATCAGCACCATCATGATCGAGAGGGGGAGCATGGCGAAGGCGACCACGTGGAGGATCTCGACCGCGAGCGGCAGGACATTTGATTTGTAGCCGCCGAGGAAGAAAGCCGACATTGGGGCGGCGGCGAGGTAGAACACGACGCCGGCCGACACCATCACCGTGGCCGCTAAGCCGCAAGCGATTAAGACGCTGTGCCGGGCGCGGCGGAGGTCGCCCGCGCCGAGGTACTGGCCGGTCATGGTGGAGGCGGCGATTTGAAACGCGCCGCCCGGCATGAAGCCGATCGCCTCGACTTGGATCGCCACGCCGTGGGCCGCGGCCGCCACGTCGCCCAGGTGCAGGATCACGCGGAGGTAGATCAGGTGGCAGATGTTGACTGCCATGGTGTCGATGCCGCCGGGGACGCCGATGCGGAGGAGGCGGCGGATCAGGTCGGGGTCGGGCCGCATGTCGCGAAGACGCAAGCGGTAGCCGGCGCGGCCGCCGATGAGTAGCGCCAAGATTATCGCCGCGCCGCCGCAGTGGCCGATCGCGGTGCCGAGGGCGATGCCTTGCCAGCCTAGTTGCGGGAACGGGCCGATGCCCGACGCCAGCCCGTAGCTCGCGAACATGTTGATCACGTTGACGATGCCCATCACGACCAGGCCGCTCACGGTGTCGCCCGCGCCGCGGAGGCAGGCGATGCCGACGCGCTCGATCATGATCGCCGGCAGCACGCAAAGCTCGATCGTGAGGTACTGCTCGGCGGCAGTCGCGGCGGTGCCGGAGAGGCCCATGAACGAGATGAACTGGTGCGCGAAGGGCAGCGTGGTGACCATCAGGAACGCGGTCCAGATCGCGCCGGTGGTGATCGATTGGTTCATCACGCGGTTGGCGAGCGGCCCCTCGCCCGCGCCGACGAAGCGGGCCGTCATCGCGGTCGCCCCGAGCGACACGAACGAGAACAGGTTGGCGATCAGCCACAGCACGTAGATCATCAGCGACATCGCCGCGATGTAGGCATCGTCGCCCAGCAAGTTGCCGGTCAGCCACATGTCGGTGAAGCCGACGAGCAAATGCAGCACCTGCTCCGCCAGCACCGGCATCGTGAGCCGCAGCATGGGGCGAAGCGTGCCAGGCGTGTCGATCAGCATGCTGCTCATGGGGAAGAGGACGGAGGCCAGAGGTCAGAGGGTGGGTCGAGTTCAACGAGACCCACCACAGCCGATCGGTTCGCGCGGTTGGTGGTCGCGGTGTCGATTTGCAATTGGTATAACGGTCTCAGAGTCGACCGGTTGATGCAAGCACAATCCACGTACGTCAGGCTTTCCAGCCTGACTTCCCAACGAAGTTGTCAGGCTGGAAAGCCTGACGTACGCGTATGAGCGACCTCCTTCAAATCACGACGACCACCGGCACGCACGAAGTCGCCGAGCGGATCGCCGTCGAGCTGGTCGATCTGCGGCTCGCCGCGTGCGTTCAAGTGAGCGGCCCCATGACGAGCATCTATCGCTGGCAGGGCAAAGTCGAGAACGCCGAAGAGTGGCTCTGCACCGCCAAGACGAGCCGCGAGAAATTGCCCGCGATTCAAGAGCTGCTCAAGCGGCTGCATCCGTATGAAGTGCCTGAACTGATTGCGACGCCGATCGTCGACGGCAGCGACGCGTACTTGACGTGGGTTGTTGAGGAATTGGCGGGCGAATAGGAAGAAGTTAACCACGGAGACACAGAGGGCACGGAGAAGACAGAAGAGATTGCAAAGTGTAAAGTGCAAATTGAAAAATGCAGAGCTCCTGAATTTGCAATTTGCAATTCTCATTTTGCAATTTGCAATTGCAGTGCCCTGATTTCTCCGTGCTCTCTGTGTCTCCGTGGTGAATTATTTGGAATGAAGTTCGAATTTGTGTGAATGTAAATGTGTGGCCGATTTACATTGCGAACGCCCATGACGGTGCTCATCGAGCATTTCCAGCTTGGTTTGGAAGCCGCGCGACAGCTCGCGCTCTTCGAACCGCGGTACAACATCGCCCCGACGCAGGATATTCTCACCGTCCGCGTCGAGCCGAACAGCGGCGAGCGCGAGGCTGCATTGCAGCGGTGGGGCCTGATTCCGTCGTGGACGAAGGAACTGCAAGCCGGCCCGCCGATGATCAACGCTCGCGGTGAGACGATCGCCGACAAGCCCAGCTTTCGCACGGCCACGCGCCGCCGCCGCTGCCTGATTCCTGCCGATGGATTTTACGAATGGCAGAAAAGTGTGGGGAGCACGAAGAAGCAACCCTATTACATCCACTATCGCGACAACCGCCCGATTGCCTTCGCCGGCCTGTGGGAATCGTGGACTGCCAAGAACACAGCGGCCAAAGACGCGCCGGCCGCCAACGCCCTCGCGATCGAAAGCTGCACGATCGTCACCACGGCGGCGAGCAAAGCCCTCACCGCGCTCCACGACCGCATGCCGTTGATCCTCGAGCCGGGCGACCACGAACTCTGGCTCGACCCCAAAGTGCAAGACTCAGCCGCGCTTCAGCACTTGATTGCCCCCAACGACGACGAAGCCATCATCGCGGAACCGGTCTCGACCCACGTGAACCGCGTGGCCAACGACGACCCCCGATGTGTCCAAGTCGAGCGGGCACTGTTCGACTGAAAGCTGTCAGGCAACGGAATGTCCCACCGTCTTCGCTACCTCTACCGCGTCTACCGCTATCGCTACCGAGTCGATCCGGCGGAGATTCGCTTCATGTGTGAGCGGCTGCGGCCGGGCGGAACGGCGGTCGACGTTGGCTGCTTCAAGGGAGCGTATACCTATTGGATGCGGCGGTGCGTCGGCGCCGCGGGGGAAGTCGTCGCGTTTGAGCCGCAGCCTAAGCAAGTGGCCTATCTTCGCGGTGTCGTCGCGGCGATGAAGTGGCAGAATGTCACGATCGAAGCACAGGGTGTGTCTGCCGCACCCGGCGAATTGCAGCTATTCACGCCGGCATCGGGGCACGAGGCAACCTTCGTCGCGCGGAAAGCGGAAGAACAGCCGTGCGAAACAACGGTTGTGCCGGTGACCACGCTGGACGTCTTTTTCGCCAATCGATCGGCCAAACCGGACTTCGTGAAAATCGACGTTGAAGGTCACGAGTTGGAAGTTCTCCAAGGCACTCGCGAAACTTTTTCAGCCAATCGGCCCACACTCCTGGTCGAATGCGAAACTCGCCACCGTCCCGACGGCGACGTACGGCCCGTGTTCGAACTGCTCGCATCGCTCGGCTACGAAGGCAGCTTCTTTCTCGGCAACCAGCGGCGACCGCTCGCGGAGTTTGACCCGTTGCAGCACCAGCGAATCGAGCCAGGGGGCAAACTGCCGCCCGGATTCGCCAACAACTTCGTTTTCGAGCACCCGCGCCGGCGACAAGAATAGCGGAAATCGGCTTGATTTTTGCTTTGCGTTCGCGGCCGAATGGGACAGAATAGGAGGGCCCACCATCGAGCCGCCATCGGAGGCTCGAAGCGAACGACAACCATGATGATGCAACCAGGGGGAATGTTTTGATGAGTGTTCGCACGATTGCCGCTGTCGCCGTTGCGCTGCTACTGACCGCCGGCACCTCCTACGGCCAGATTCGCATCACCGAATGGGAATACAACGGCACGGGCACGGCCGGCGAATTCTTTGAGCTGATGAACGTCGGCAACGCGCCCGTCAGCATGACCGGCTGGAGCTACGATGACAGCAGCCGCACCGCGGGCAGTTTTTCCTTAGGCGCTTTCGGAACCGTGCAGCCGAAGGAGATCATGATTCTTACCGAGGCGACCGAGGCCGACTTCCGCGCCAAATGGAACCTGCTCCCGGCGTCGGTGAAAGTCATCGGCGGCAATAGTCAGAATCTCAGCCGTAGCGACGAAATCAATATCTACGACAATGCGAACGGACTCGTCGACCGGCTGACCTACGACGATCAAGTTCCGGTAGGCATGTCCTCGCCACGCACTAACGGTGTCAGCGGCAATCCGATCACGCTCGCGGCGCTCGGCGCGAACGACAAATTTCAGTGGAAGCTCTCGGTCGCTGGCGACAGTTACGGCTCATACCCCTCGACCGAAGGCAATCTCGGCAACCCGGGCCGCTTCGCGCTGATCCCCGAGCCGGGTTCGCTCGTACTCTTGCTCGTCGGTCTGGCCGGCCTTGTCGGCGGTCGCCGATCCCGTTGAATCGGTCTGGCAGCTGGATTTTCCGCAAAGCTGCGATCGCGAGCGGATTCTGCCTGGCCGTAAACTTCTCGTGAGTTTTATCTCCGGCTCACACGATCTTAAAGCTCTGCGCCCATAATGTGTCCCGACAGTCATTGGGGAACACTTGGTTTCGCAGTTCAATCAGCAACTTGGAATCAGCGCAGCCTGTTTGCCTTTCTGAAACCGCAGCTCTTGATGAGCATCGGGCAAACAACAGGCGGTCGTTCGCCACGGGGCGAACGGCCGCATGCTCTATTGATCGGCGATTAGTGCGCGTTTCAGGTAACTGTAGCGAATTTTTCGTCGACTTTGTCTGGAAAACACGAGATGGCACTCGCTACACGTCCGTGCGACTCGCACTAGGCCAGCCAATCTGACAATCAGGGCACACAAAAAACAACTCGCGGCGCGAACGCTGCGAGTTGAAGTGAATGCGGCCAATTGTCCAAAAGTGACAGTTGTTATTTGCGAAAGCGGATCCGGAAGCCGACGAGAGACGCGAGAATCAAGGACGCCAGGGCGGCGCTCGTGGGCTCAGGAACCAAATTTCCCGGTGAGCCGACGTCGTGCGTCGTTCCGCCGAAAGAAGCGAACGCTCCCCCTAGTCCGACGACGCTGCGGTGGAAGGCTGGATTGAAGGCGTCGAAGCTTTGGCCGGCGTCGGCTCCGGCGGAGGAAGGGAATAAGACTGGTCCGGCAAGCGTAATGCCCACCGAGTCATACACAATGAGTCCGTCGCCGCTGGTGCCGCTCAGGCTGACGCCGCTTCCCGAGTAGGTCCCGATTTGCACGCCGGTTAAACCGGTCGCACTACCGGTCCAAAAACTGCGAAATGCTAACACGTCGGCTGCGGCGTTGGCAGGAGTACTCTCGATGAACACCGCGGATTCACCGGGGATGAGCGACGCGACACCCAACATCGCGACCGAGTTTGCAAACGCAAATGAGTTGTCATCCACCCGGTTCCCCGTGATGTTCGCTGCAGCGAGACCCGTATTGGTAAGCTCGAACCAATCTGGCGTACCGCTCGACGAGGACATGACTTCCGTGATAACCAGCGCGGCCGAGGCATTCGCTGCCGCGATGGCAGTCGCAAAGGCGGTTAACAGTGCTACGACAGTTTTCTTCTTCACTAGACAGATCTCCTTTCAACGAGATGCAAAGATGTCAATGCAGGGAGTAAAACTCCAATCAGGCAATCTCCAGCATTTCCTTAGTGCGAGTCGCACGGACGTGTAGCGTGTGCCATCTCGTGTTTTCCAGAAGAAGGCGACGAAAAATCCGCTACGGTTACATGAAACGTGCCCTATACCCTGACGTTAAGACGCGAACTGATTTCATCAACGGTCGTGGTTGGAAATTCAGGGAACCGTCACAGTCGAATGGAATGGCGTTAAGTTCGTGTGAAGATAATGTGAAAAATGGCTCTTCATGCCGCAAAAATCGACAGCGCTTCCGTAAATTGCCAAGTCGAATTGACTCAGTTGGTTTTCGATCCGTAGCGGGCAATTTGTTGGGAAGTAAGTTGGATGTCGATGCGGTTCTCTTTATCGGCAGCAACGTCGAATGTCCCAGTCGGCACGGTGATCCGATCGAAGTCGGGGAGTTTGCTGGAGGTCGTACTCACGTCCGTCATGCCGGTCGAATCCTTTGCCGGAGAAAAAATCGTCACCCAATGGCTGCCAGCGATTGCTCCATCGCCGTCGGAATACGTGGTGAGCGAATAGCTCCCGTCAGATTGGATTCGGCCGAAGGCGGGCTTGCCCGAGTTGACGTTGCTGTCCCGAGCATTGGGGGAAAACATGATGCTGCCCGCGGTCAACGGCTGACCGTCGATCGTCACGGTCCCGACGACCTGGGCCAACTCATAGGGCGATTTGTTGCACCCGAGAACGACACTTCCGAGTACAACCACGGTGATGAAATCAAGGCGTCGCCGGCGAACGAGAGGCATAGAAAACTCCACAGCAATTCGCTGACAGCAATTCGCTGACAGCAATTCGCTGGCAGCAATTCGCTGGCAGCAAGTCGTTAGAATTCGCTCACAATTCGACCGTCCATGCGGTCGCCGAGCAGCGCAAACGTGCGGGTTTCGAGGTCTTCCGTGAGGAAGTGAACGGAGCCGTCCACAAAACCGAAGAACGCGCCGTTGGTGTGCCAACTGAAAGCGCAATCGTCGGCATAATTTCCCAGCAGATTCAGTCGATCCTTGTCGGCGCCGGTGAGCGGAAATGATCGCGCCCCGGACAAATTGCAGTTGATCGGCTCATGCGTCTTGAACAACACGGCTCCATCCTCGGCGATGGTGCCAATCCACAGGGGAAAACTCGCCACCTTATCCGTGAAATAGGCAGCCTCGCCGACGGCAATCGTCTTGCTCGTTCCGTCCAGCACGTCTTGGATTCGCACGCGCGTGAAGGGTTCCTTGTCGATTTTGTCTAAGGCGCCGTCGCCGTCAAAATCCATGTCCTCCAGCGTCTGCGATTTCAAACTCTCCGACTTCCGCAAGAACATGCCGCGGTCGCAATAGCCGCGCGATGCTTTGTAGTGCGACGAGCCATAGCCGGTGGTAACTGGATCACTTGAAACGCCGAAATAGCCGCCGCCAGGCACTGTCTCGGGTATGTCCGCCGATGGACAGTGGAAACCCTTGATGACCGTGTCACCTCCCGGGATCAGCGGCTTTCCGGCGGCGATCGCGGCCTTGAAGATTCCGGGCTTCCAGGGATTGCCGTCGTAACCGGGGATGCCGTTACGGACCAACCGATCGTACAGCGGCTGTTCTTCGATGTAGGGCAGGATTCTTGTCGCCCAACCGAGGCCGTCTTCCTCATTGCTTTTCCAATTGGGCTCGGGGGTTGCCGCAGTATAGGCGCCGCGCGGGAACTCCTTGCTGGTGTCGTGGGAATTAAGCAACGCCAGCGTCATTTGCTTCACGTTGTTTGCGCATTGCGATCGCCGCGCCGCTTCGCGTGCCGCCTGAATCGCCGGCAACAACAGCGCGACCAAGATCCCGATGATCGCAATCACCACCAGCAACTCGACGAGTGTAAAGCCTCGCACCCTGCTTTCGTGCATACGCATATTTTCCTCCGACTCGGACTCCTGTGGTTTGTTGTCGGCTTGAACGCTCGCATGGTATCGCAATGAGCGGCGGTCGAAAACTCGCGCGCAGAGAATTAACAATTGCTTAACACGTTCTTAACGCAACCTTGGAAGATGGTCGGCTCGGATAAGACAGGAGGGCGCTCGGTGTCTGCGCTGGGCCGGATGATACCGTGCCGAGGGACGGCAGCCTCGAACGGGGTCCCAGCCGGAATCGCTGGGCCCGGCGCTGCGAGACATTCAACCAACATTGGCCGACAGGATGGAAAAAAGCATGGGAAAATGCGGATTGAGGCGACAACTAACGATCACAATTGCCGGCGCTTTGCTCCTTGCGCTGGCCCAGACGGCGGCCGCCGAGCTGCTGATCAACGAGATCTATTTCGATCCGCCCAGCGGTGGAGATAGCACCCAGGAGTACATCGAATTCCGGGGCACGCCCGGCACATCGTTGGACAATCACTATCTGTTGTTCATCGAGGCCGAAGACAATTCTCTGCACAGTGGTAACCCCGGTGAGGTCGATTTCATCGTCGACTTGAATGGCCGCTCGCTCAGTAGCGCCGGCTATCTGACCTTTCGTCAGAAAGGCAGTCCGTATGCCGGGATTCCCACGGACAGTTTTAACGTGATCAATTCCGGGTCGGGCGCAAGCTGGGGAACGGCGCCAGATAGCAACACGCTGGGCATCACTTCCACCAGCGGCATCATCGAGAATGGCGCCTTTACCGCAATGTTGATTCGCAACGACTCAGGAGCTGCGCCGACGTACCTCATGTCGTTGGACTCAGCCATTGACAACGACAACAATCCTGCCACCCCGCACGACGGCTTGGACTACCCAACCGGCCAGCCGGGTTGGACGATTGTCGACTCGATCGGCGTGTTCAGCGAAGAGCACGAGGCCGTTTTCGGCCGGACCTATGCTCCGACCAACTTCGGTCCGGAAATGGATGGCGAGACGGTCGACTACATCGAGTCCAGCACACTTCAACATGTCGGGCCGCTGACCTTTCATCCCAATCTCACGGAGGGGCAGACGTACGTCGGACTTGGATTTGAAATCGAATACGTCGGCCGCTACGGAGACTCTACCGGTGCTTCGGCCGAGGATTGGCATCTGTCCAACCTGACGAACAATTCGGCGGCGGGCTTTGTGGGTGCGGCGGACGGGTTCCGTCAAGCGGGCTCCGATCCACACGGCTTCCCGCGGCCGGATGGCGGAGAGGTCGAGTCAAGTCAGTTCGTGCCCTATGGCACCAATTTGAACAACACGATCGGAACAGCAAACTATCCGCTGAACCAGACAATGCTTCCATGGGATTACAATCACAATGGGGTTGTCGACGCGGCGGACTACACCGTTTGGCGTGACACGTTTGGTCAACCCGATCCAACCCCGGGTACGAGCCCGCTAGCCGCCAATGCTGACCGCGATGGCAGTGTCGACGTCGGCGACTACAATGCCTGGAAATACCATGTCGGCGAATCGCTGTTGCCGATCGGGTCAGGCGCCGGAAGTGTAAGCGGCGCAGTGCCAGAACCGGCGAGCTGGCTGCTGGCTGCGAGCGGAATTGCGGCGTTTGCCGTGCGGCGTCGTAGCCGATAGTTCGACGCCGATAGTGGAGAGATTATCACGCCCGGCAGCCGATCTCGAGCGGCGGTGTGTCCTGGTGCTTGTACATCACGAAGTATTCGCGATGACCGAGCCGCTCGGGCTTGGTCGAAGCGCCGCGAGCGACGTCGATCGTCATCGCCAAGAGTTCGTCGCCGAGTTGGTCGAGCGTGCTTTTACCGGTGAGCAGCCGGCCGGCGTTGAAGTCGACGTCGTCCGAAAGGTTGCGATACGTTTCGTCGTTGCCGGTGATTTTCACCAAGGGAGCGACCGGCGAACCGATGACGCTCCCACGGCCTGTAACGAAAAGTAGCATCTGGCTGCCGACTGAAATCAGATCCATGATCCCTTCGGTGTCGTTCGGGTTCGTGTAGCCATATTGCAGGAAGTGCGGATCGGGCACCGTGTCCAAGAGCCACAAGCCCGGCCAGGGTGGCGATTGGCTTACCTTGAGCACCCCTTGAATCGGCCGGCTGCCGCTTTTGGCGAGCGCACCGAGGCTCTTCTCCTCGATTGTCGTGAGCCCACCCGCGAAGTTGCCGGGCGAAATCGAATACTGCCGCACGCTCTGGCAGTAGGCGACCGCTTTGTCGTAAGCCGCCGCAACTTGCTCGCGGGCCGCTTCGTTCGCCGCGCGGTCCACCAGCACGTCGCGGAGCCCGATCATCTCGACCACTTCCTCGAACACTGCCGACCCACCGGCGTCGACCACGCGATCGAACACTCGACCGACCGCCGGATTGCCCGCCAGCCCCGACGTGAAATCCGACCCGCCGCATTCGCTGCCGACCACGAGATCGGCGAGCGTCATCTCTGCACGCGGCGACTGCTGCAACTCCGCGCGGAAGCCCGCCACAATCGCCTTTCCCTTCTCAATGCTGGCGATCGTGCCGCCGCTCTGTTGAATAAAGAACCACTCCGCCGGCCGGCCCGACTCGCGGACGCGGTTCGCCAACTGCTCGGGCTGCGTGTACTCGCAACCCAACCCGACTGCGAGCACCGCTCCCACGTTCGGATGCCGCGCGAGCGACAACAGCAGCCGCACCGCATACTGATTGTCAAAACACCCGGGAAACCCAATCACATGCGTATCCGGCTCGCCCGCCGCAATCGCATGGGCCACATGCTGGGCACACTCCACGGTGTAAATCACCAGCACCAGATTCCGGACGCCCTTGCGTCCATCGGCACGCAAGAAACCGGACCATGTTGGATTTGACGCCGTGCTCATGATTCAGCCAGACTAGTTAACCCCGGAGGCACGGAGGGCACGGAGAAAGCCAGGAAATGCAGATCGCAAATTGCCAACTTCCGACTTTGTAATTTGCATTTCTCATTTTGCAAACTCCTGCGTTTCTTCTTCTCCGTGTCCTCCGTGTCCTCCGTGCCTCCGTGGTGAATCCTTCCGTCCCTTATTCATACCGTGTATCCGTCGGTGCTCCGGTGTGCCGGTCGAGCGTTGCCGAGCGAGCGTCGAGCCGGCTCGCACAATTGTGCGTGTGAACCCACGCTCCGGCCGGAATGTCGCCGGTGGTGTGGCCGATCGTGATGCCGTATTTTACCACGGCCGCACCCGCCGCCAGCAGCACTAGTGAGATTTTGTGACCGCGCGAGATTTCTTCCACCGCCGCCACGCTGTTGTGAGGCGATTCGCCCAGCAGCGTAATCGGCCCCGGTGATGCGTTTTCCAGAAGAGTGGCGACGTTATCGTCGCAATGAACGCAGAGGGCGAGCGACATCTGCCACCTCGCCGCTTTCGTTAGGCTCGCGGTTCGGTCATTGCTCGGGCGTGGCCGTCGAGCATCTGCTTGATGTCGCGGCGAATTTCCGCTTCGCTCGCTACCCAGCCGGCGGCCGCCAGATCGGCGTACTTGTCGGCGAGCACTTTGCCGATGATCTCGCGGCTGTGGTCCCATTTGTAGACGAGCTGCTCGAGCACGCGGGCGTCGGAATGCTGCGGAATGAACGTCGTCCCCAACAGCTCGACCCGCATCCGCGTGATCTCCTCGACCAGCGACGGATTGTTGAGCCACCACCAGCAACCGAAGATCATCAAGTTGCCAAACTTGCGGGCCAACACGCACAACTCCTGCTGATTCTCGCGGGCGAGCATCGTTACCAGGAATTGGTTGCGCGGGAACTCTAGGCACAGTCGCGCGAGGCTCGTGACGTCGGACATGCCCACCATGTCCCCGGCGAGCTGCAGCTCCGGATTCAAGAACTTGATCGAGCCGATCATCATCGCGAACGGCAGACCGGCCTCTTCCAGCACCGGCATCACCACCTGCCGCAGCACGACGGCGGTGTCCGACTTGTCGTCCGGTCCGCCGTAGCGGAACTCCGGCGGCAGGCTCACCGCGCAATACACACTCTTGGTCCGCTTGATCCAATCGCGTAGGAACTTGCGGGCCGCCTCGATGCTCGTCGCATTGAGCTCCGGCGTCGTCGCATATCCCCAATCTCTGAGCTGCTGCGCCGCGGCCGGCCAGTCGCGGACCAGCATGTCGAACCGCAGCACCGCCGTGAACCGCGGATCGTCGCCGATCGATGCGTCTTGCAACCACCGCCGGCGCTCGTTGTCGTCGAACACGTCGTTGGTCATCGTGATCCGCGTCACGCCGGCTAGCTCCATCACGCGATCGATGTGTTCGTCGATCGACTGCTCGGCAAACCAGCGCCGATAGCGCTCGAGCGATCGCTCGGCCGGGTCGAGGCCCAGCATTTGCAGCGTCGTGACCACGCCGCGACACGCCTCCGAGATCGGCGATCGCTCCAAAAACAAATGCTTCCAAATGTGGTCCGACTGCTCCTGCTTCGTCATCGCCCAGAACTTGGCGTAGGGCAACTTCGCCGGCGGTACGACACGGAACACCTCGCACACCAGGTAGTGATAGTTGACCAGCTCGTCGATGCCCCACAACAAGAGTCCGTCCGGGTCGGCGTTCGTGCCCCGGCCGGCGAGCGGGCTGCCGAACGTCGGCGGGCAGAGATGCGTATGAACGTCGACCAGCGGTTGGTTGCCGACGATGTCGCGGACCAGCTCCTCGAGCTTGGGAGTCCGGGATAACCGGTCTTTCGACATGGGGCGAGAAATCGACCGGGTAGACATGGAAACCGCTCTCGGCTTGGATAAGAAAAGTGTACCGCCGGACCACTAGCCGCGACAATCTATCATTTTACCCCCCAGCGAAATCTGCAACTAGGCTGCGAATGCGCAGTGAAATATCCCAAATGTTGCAACGCTGAGCGAGAAAACCGCGTCTCTAACACTGGGATTCTGCCTGACCCCGGAACATTTCATGGATCCAATCGACGATTTTGCTCAACCGACCGCCAGGCGACCCGCGCTCGCAGCCAAACTGTTTTGCCTCGGCGTTTGGATCTTCTCCGGAACGCTGCTGGCTTTTTCAGCCGTTTGTTATGCAGGCCGATTCGACGCTTGCGCCGTGGTCACGCTGTTTCCGCCCTGGTGCTGGGCGGCGATCGGACTCCTGTTGGCCTGGCTCGGCGTCTCGCGCCCGCGCTATCTGCCGAGCATCCTCCTCACCGTCGCCTGGCTTGCGTTTCTGGTCCTAGCCTCCGACTCGCCCGAGAGCTTCGTTCGTGCTTTGTTGCCGGGGCCCGAGCGCGGCGCGAACCTCCGCGTCGTTTCGCTCAACTGTGCCGGCAACTCTGCCGCCGCGCGCAGCGTCGCCGCGCTCGACCCCGACGTCGTGTTGATTCAGGAATCGCCCTGGGCCGACACGCTGACCGCGCTCGCTGCCGAGATGTACGGCTCGAGCGCGAACCTCGTGCGCGGCGTCGACGCCTCGATCTTCGCTCGCGGGAATGTCACAGCCGTCGACGTGCCGCCCGAGTTCCGTGCGAACTTCGTCCACGCCCGCATCAAACAGGACGGCCAGACGATTCACGCGATCTCACTGCGGCTCTACCCCTGCCCAATCCGCCTCGATCTCTGGTCGCGCGATTGCTGGCGCTACTACGCGTGGAACCGCGAAACCCGCCGCCGACAGCTCTCGAAAATTGCCAACTACGCGAAGTCCCTCCCCGCCGACGAGCCGCTGATTCTCGGCGGCGACTTC
This sequence comes from Planctomycetota bacterium, assembly GCA_031403315.1. Classification (GTDB taxonomy): domain Bacteria; phylum Planctomycetota; class Planctomycetia; order Pirellulales; family Lacipirellulaceae; genus DASYDU01. The sequence goes on along the minus strand of JANNTD010000015.1, from coordinate 9,959 downwards.
AACTGCCCGCCCCGCGATGCGGTTTTGGAACTGCTCGAGCCGCGCCTCACCGATGCATTCTCTGTCGCCGGCCGCGGCTGGGGCGCCACGATCATCGAATTCTGCGGCTGGCCGCTGATTCGCATCGATCAAATTTGGACCAGCCCCCAACTCCACGCCACCAATGCCTACGCCCGCCGAGCTGACTCCTCCGACCACCACATGGCGGTCGCCGACTTTTCGCTTGGCGGTCGACAAGATTGACGGGCGACACGATTTCGGGGGCAACAGCGTTGCTTTGGGTCGACGCGCCTGCCGCGGCGGAAATCCTTCATTCGGCCGATTTCAGTGGGCCGAAACACCCCAATGCGCGTCTCCAGGTTCTCACCCGCCCCCGCCCATCTCGCCATGCTAGCACTCTCCGGCCAATTCACGATGAGATGCTGCGCGATGATCGCATTGGCGGTGTTGCCGCTCGTCGGCCTCGCCGCCGACGCGACGATCGACCGGCCCAACCAGTATCCCTCGCCGAGCGTCGCCCATACGTCCGACGACGGAGCGTTCGACGACGACTATCCCTGGTGGGAGAACACGCTTACCGGAGATTGGGGCGGCCGGCGGAGTGAGCTGGCCGAGCGCGGAGTCGTCTTCGACATCCGCTACGTCTCACTGTTGATGCAAAACTCGCACGGCGGTTTCGACACCGGCTTCGTCGGCGCGGGGCCGCTCGGCGTCACCGCCACCGTCGAAACTGAAAAGCTCTGCGGCCACGAAGGCGGCACGTTCTTCGTCGACTGGGAGTTCAACCGCTGGTACAACCACCGCTACTCGCCCGGCGGCACCTTCGATCCCTCCGGCTCGTTCGTCGGAGTGAACACGAACTTCATCGATGCCGACGTCGCCGAGCTCAATCAGCTCGCACAACTCTATTACGAGCAGTCGTGGCTCGACGAAGGGGCTCTGCTCGCTTTTGGCAAGATGGACGCCAACGTCCGCTTCGCGTCGGTCCAAGCGGCCGGCGCGTTTCAGAATAGCATCGCCATGTACACCTCGACGCTCAATGGCTTCATCCCCACCTACCCGAACGAATCGACCGCGCTGGTCGGCACGCTCGGCGACCAAAACGTGCTGGTCGGCCAGTTCGGCTGGTTCGACGGCACCACCGCCGCTTTCGATCCCGCGACCGGCGAGACCGGACCCGACACCGGCCCGCGCGGCCCCTCCACGTTCTTCAACAACGACGGACACTGGTGGCTCGTTGCCCAGGTCGACGCCGCCTGGCACCTCGACTTGACGCGGCCTGGTTCGCTCGGCGTCGGCGCCTGGCTGCAAACCGGCCGCACCGACACCTTCGGCACCGCCACCGACGGCGTCACCGATGTCCCCGGCTGGTACATCCAGTGGCAACAGGTGCTCTGGTCGCCCAGCGCCGACATTGCCGACGACGGTGGCGGCATCGCCTACTTCGGCCAGTTCGGTTGGAGCGACCCTCACAAGAACCCCGTCCATTGGTCACTGATGACCGGAGTCTCGGCGACCGGCGTCTTCACCGGCCGGCCCGCCGACGCTATCGGCCTGATGTTCGCCCGCTCCCAATTCACCAGCGACCCGAGCATTTACGAATCAACCGAGCCGAACGGCCAGCCCGGCCCCAGCGGTGGCAGCGAAATGTCTCTCGAATCGTTCTACCTCTGGCAATGGACTTCCTGGTCGTATTTTCAGCCCGGCATCATGTGGATTAACACGCCCGGCGGCGGCGACCCCGCACCACTCGACGATGCGCTACTCGTCTACGGGCTGGTCGGCATCGAGTTCTAACCGCGCCCTGCACTGCTGGACGCAATCATCGAACGCAAGTAGCATCGTCTTACTTGCGGTCGACTTCTTCCCGTGATCGGAGCGACTTCGATGAATCGTCCAACGCCCGAATTCTCTCGCCGCCAACTCCTCGCCGCCGGCGCAGCGTTGCCACTCGCATGGTCGGCAGCGAATTCCGCCTTCGCGGCCGACGCCAGCGATACCTCCGGATCGCCGTCGCAAGCGAAGCCCGACTACACGCTCGACGTCGCCGCCAAATCAATTGCCCCCCTCGGCCAACCGAGCGCAGCCACGCTCGTGAACGGCACGCTGCCCGGCCCGGCGATCCGCTACCGTGAGGGCGACATGTTCCGCGTCACCGTGAACAACCGCCTCGCCGTCCCCACCTCCGTCCACTGGCACGGCATGATCGTTCCCAACACGATGGATGGCGTCCCCGGCATTACACAATACCCGCTCGCGCCCGGCGCATCGCTTTTCTACGAATACCCGCTCCGCCAAACCGGCACCTATTGGTACCACTCGCATTACCAGTTCCAGGAGCAGACCGGTCTCGGCGGACCGCTCATCATCGAAGCCCGCGACGAGCCGCATGCTTACGACCACGACGTCGTGATCTTCCTCTCCGATTGGCTCGACCAATCGCCCGACTCGGTCGTGCCGCAACTCCGCATGCAGCAGCCGCCCACCGCCGCGACCATGATGCGCAAAACGCCCGGCGGCTTCCCGCTCCCCAATGGCAAGCCGTTCGAAGTCGATATCAACTACCCCGGCTACCTCATGAATGGCAAGTCGAACGACGACCCTTGGTCACTGAAAGTCCGTGCCGGCGACCGACTCCGACTCCGCATCATCAACGGCTCGGCGTCGTCATTCTTCCGCGTCGCACTCGCCAATCACGATCTCCAACTGATTGCCGCCGACGGTCAACCGATCGAGCCGCTCACCGTTGATAGTCTGCTCCTCGCTTCTGCCGAACGGTACGATGTGCTCGTCACGATCGAGTCGACCGGCAGCTTCACGCTTCAGGCCGTGGCGCTCGGCACCAACGGTCGAGCGGTCGGCGTGATCCACACCACCAACACCCCGCGCCGCCCCAACCCCAAGCCACCCGCGTTCGACGGCCCGACGGGCGGCTTCAATAATTACGCCGCCTTGAAATCGCCCCACTCCGCGACGCTCCTCGCCGGCCCGATCAAGACTTTCACGATCGACCTCGGCGGCCAGATGATGAAATACCTCTGGTCGATGGAGGGCCAGTACTATCCCGAGATGTACTCCCCCGACGGCAAAGCCCAGCCGCTCGTGGTCCGCCTCGGCGACCGCGTCCGCCTCCGCTTCACCAACTCGACGATGATGTACCACCCGATGCACTTGCACGGCCACTTCTTCCGCGTGCTACCGAAAGCGGGCGAGTGGGACGCCCCGACCGCGGTGCTCAAAGACACCGTTGCCGTCGGCCCGAAAGAAAAGGTCGACGTCGAGTTCTACGCCGACAACCCCGGCCGCTGGTTCTTCCACTGCCACAACATGTATCACATGCTCGCCGGCATGGCCCGCGTGGTTGAATACCAGGTGTGATTGATGCGCGGGCAGATTCGGAAGGGCGAGGCTCCCGCCGAACTGCTGATCTTCATCGCCGCCCGCCCTCGCGTCTCGCAGTAACACCCGCCAAGGCCGCCGTATTAGTAGCTAGTCGGCCGCGACGGTCGCGGCTGCAGCCCACGAAGCGGTTCACGACGCTGCCCGCCGCCAATTTCGGGATCGCCCAGACCATGTCACGCCGCAAAATCACGATCGCCGCCGCCCTGTTGGCCCTCGCCGCCGTGTCGGCCGCCACCCCGCCCCGCACACGTCTCGCCGACGCGCCGCTGGCCCCGAGCGCCCCCAAGCCCGTCCTCGGTCAAACCGCCTTCGTCACCGAATCCGACTCCGGCCTCGAGCTGCTCGCCCGCGTCGACACCGGCGCCGCAACCTGCTCGATCCACGCCGAACAAATCACCATCACTGCCGCCGACACCATCGAGCGCAACGTTGGCAAGACGATTCGCTTCCGGATCACGAACCGCCACGGCCAATCGGCCTGGCTCGAGCGCTGCGTCGCTGAGGTGCGTGAAATCCGCACCACGAGCGGCTCCGAACTCCGTTATCTGGTGCCGCTGACGATCGTTTGTCAGGGCCGCGAGCGTCAAGTCCTCGTCTCGCTCAACGACCGCTCCACCATGGACTACACCATGCTCCTGGGCCGCAACCTGCTGGCCGGTGAGTTCCTGGTCGACGTCGAACGCGGCTCGTGACAGCCGCGGAGCGGCGACGTTGTGTAGCCGGGCAGAAAAAAGTTGCCGGCAGAAAAACATTGGCAAGAAAACACAAAGTACTCAGTCCTGCGCGACCGGCAGTTCGATCGTCGCGGTCACGGGATAGTGGTCCGAGGGGTAAACATTGCCCCGCCGGGTCCGCACGATTTCGGCGCCAGTTGCTTGCCACTCGGGCGAGACGAGCACGGCGTCAATCTTGCCTCCCTCCATTCCACCCTGAAATCCGTGAAACGTGTGCACCAGTTTTTCCGACGGATGAAGCTTTTGAAATGTATCCGTCAGTCCCAGCCGCTTGTCGGCGAGCAGTCGCAAGTAGGCCGGATTCGTTTCGTCGGCGTTGAAGTCGCCCGTCACGACGACGGGTTCGTCGGATTGCTTGCGGCTAGCGATCCGCTCCACGAGCATATTGGCGCTCTTCTCGCGCGATTCTTGCGATTGATGGTCCCAATGCAGGTTGTAGAGATAGAAGTCGCGGCCGTTGACTTTGTCGCGGGCGTGCATCCACGTGCAAATCCGCGGAAACGTCGAACCCCAGGTCGGGGTGCCCGCCAGCGCCGGCGGCGCGGCAAACCAGAACGTGCCGTCCTCGAGCGCTTCCAGCCGACGGCGATCGTAGAGAATCGCTGAGTATTCGCCCGCCTCCTTGCCATTATCGCGGCCGACGCCGACTTCGCCAAACTCGGGCAGCGCCTCGCGTAGCTCGTCGAGCTGGAACCGCAACACCTCTTGCAGGCCGACGGCGTGAGGCGCTTCTTTCCGCAACATGTCGAAAACCAAGTCGCGGCGTTTCGGCCAGGCGTTGTCGCCGTCCGGCGCGGTGCCGTAGCGAATGTTGAACGACATCACGCGGAGCGGCTCGCCCGCCGCCCAGCTCTGTCCCGTCGCAGCCAAGATGAATCCGACGAGGGCGACCCAAACCGAGAGGCGGCGGAAGCGGCGGCTTTCAACGCTTTGGTGGAAGGCTTGGCAAGACAAATTGTGGTTCCTCCGGCGAGAATCGAATCACGGCGAACCGGTCGCAAAACGCCAGAAATCCTTGCGTGTCGCCGCGAAATCCGACTTCGCCCATCCTACGTGGAAACCGGCGGCACCGCGTCCCGACGATATGGGGGCAAAGTTGCATTTTCGCCACACCCAAGTCGCACAACCAGAAAATGCGCACTTTTGTTTCGACTTTTTGGAGTTCATGTTAGCATGAACAGTCTGCCCACCTTTCCCACATTAACCAGCCAGGCTGGTTGGTTCGCGCCGCACGGTGCTCCTCCCGCGGCCACCCCTCATCTCGTCAAGCAACTGCGGAGTAGACCGACATGTCGAAGTCCCCCTTCTCGCGCCGGCGCGAGTCGTTGTCGAACCGTCGCGCCACTGGTCGTAGCAGCATGCGACAAACTGGCCGTCGCAACTTGGCGTTCGAGACCCTCGAACGGCGCGAGCTGTTGGCGGTTTCGGCGCTCGCGGACTTCAGTGTCAGCGAGAACACGGGCGAGAAACCGCAGTCGAAAGTTTGGGAATACAACGATGTCTGGTACTCCGTCATGCCAGACAGCAGCGGCACCTGGGTCTGGAAACTCAACGGCGCGCAGTGGCAACATCATCTCCAGCTCACTGGCGACAACAGCTACCATGCCGACGTCAAGGTCGACGGCAATCTGGCTCACATACTGTTGTTTGTTGGCAGCGCTTCGCAGTTGGCGACCGTTGAGTACGACAGCGGTCCCGATAACCGCTACGAGATGTGGTCGCTCAGGCCAAGCCTGGTGAATGTGGCGATTTCGAGTAGTGCCGAAACCGCCGTCATCGACGTCGATTCGACGGGCCGGATGTGGGTGGCCTACGACACCAGCTCGAGCATCGATGTTCGCTACGCCGATTTCGGCGCGCAGTACACGAATTGGAGCTCGCCTATTACGGTCGCGTCCGGCATCAGTTCCGACGACATCGGGTCGATTGTCGCCATGCCTGACGGATCGATCGGCGTGATGTGGTCGAATCAGAATACGGATCGGTTCGGCTTCCGATTGCACGTCGACGGAGCGGCACCGAACACGTGGCTCAATGCCGAAGTGCCCGCCAGCCAATCCGCGCAGAACAAAGGCGGCGGCATGGCCGACGATCACATCCACATGGCGGTGGCGTCCGACGGCACGCTCTACGCCGCGGTGAAGACCAGTTACGACAGCTCCGGATATCCGCGGATCAGTCTGTTGGTGCGGCGGCCGTCCGGCGTGTGGGACAATTTGTACCAGGTCGATTCGGCCGGCACGCGGCCAATCGTGATGCTGAACGAAGCGGCCGGCAAGTTGATCGTGGCTTACACCCAATCCGACAGCGGCGGCAACATCTATTTCAAAGAATCTCCGCTGCAGAACATTTCGTTTGGTTCTCGCCAGACGCTGATCTCCGGCTCGGTGAACAATGTGTCCAGCGTCAAGGCGCCGTTCACCGACGAAGTCGTGGCGATCGCCGGCGGCGGCAGCAAGGCCAAGGCGAGCTTGTTCCGCTTCGACGGGCCCGTCCTTCCGCCCCCGCCGCAAAACCAGGCGCCCAACGTCGGCGCCGGGCCCGACCAGACGATATCGTTGTCGGTCGGAGTCGCCTTGAACGGCACCGTCACCGACGACGGTCGACCGGTCGGCGGTTCTCTCACCACGAGTTGGGCCACGGTTTCGGGGCCGGGCACGGTCACGTTCGCAATCGCCAGCGCCATCGACACCACGGCGACGTTCAGCGTGGCCGGCACCTACGTGTTGCGACTGACGGCGAACGACAGTGCGTTGCAGACTTCCGACACGATCACCATCGTCGTGCAACCGCCGGTCGGTCCGCCCGTGAATCAGCCGCCTGGCGTCGATGCCGGACCGAGCCGCTCGATCGTGCTCGGCGCGGCCGCGTCGCTCGACGGCACAGTCAGCGACGACGGGCTGCCCACTTCACCGGGATCGGTGACCACCACCTGGTCCAAAGTCTCGGGCCCGGGTACGGTTTTGTTTGGCAGCGCATCGGCCGTCGATACGACGGCCACCTTCAGCGCCGAAGGAACCTACGTTTTGCGGCTCTCGGCGTCGGACGGACTCTTGAGCGCGTCGGATGAAATGACCGTGACGGTCGCCAGCAACACCGCGCCGATTTCGATTTCGTTCCAAGACGGGCTGTTTCCCGCTATCAGCTACCAAGGCACGCGAGACACGAAACTCAACAGCAAATCCAAGAGCACGAACTACGGCACCGCCACGACGCTCGATTTCGACGGCAGTCCCGATGTTTCGGATTTGCTCTACTGGGACGTCAGCGCGATTCCGGCCGGCAGTATGATCGAATCGGCGACGATTCAACTGAATGTCACCAACACGTCGAGCCAGCCCTATGAACTTTACGTGATGCAGCGGGCGTGGGACGAGCTCAGCGCCACTTGGAATCAAGCGTCGAGCGGCAATTCATGGGCGACCGCCGGCGCGCTCGGGGCGGCGGATCGCGGCTCGACCGCGGTGGGCACGATCACGGCGTCGACACTTGGATTGCGGCAGATCGCGCTGAACGTAAGCGGAATCGCCGCCGTGCAAGCGTGGATCGACAGTCCTTCGTCGAACCGTGGGTTGATCATTCAAGACTACGGCAACTCGAGCGGCGTCGACATCAGCTCGAGCGAAGCGTCTGCGGCGGCGCTGCGGCCGAAACTCGTCGTGACCTATCGGCCCGGTAGTGGCGGGTCTGGGAGCTCAGCCTTGTTCTCGTCGCCGACCAATCTGCCTCCGGTCGTCGATGCGGGCCCCGACCAGCGGATCCGGTTGCCGGCCGCGGCCGTTCTGTCGCCGACGTTGAGTGAGACTGCCGGTCCACTAACCACGCCGCTGTTGCTATGGACCCGCGTTTCAGGACCCGGCACGGTCGCCTTCGGCAACGCATCCTCCGCCAACACGACCGCGTCGTTCAGCACTGCGGGCACCTACGTGCTGCGGCTCGCGGTCGATGACGGCGAGTTCGAAGTGTTCGACGAGTTGACGACCATCGTCGACTTGGCTTTCTAACGCGGTACGACTCCGGCCAGGCAGTTGCATCGCGCTCGTTGCGAGATTCGCCGCCTCTTCGTAACATGGGGGGCATGAAACAGGCGTACCTTGCCATCGACCTTGGCGCTGAGTCGGGCCGCGTGATCGCCGCCACGTTGGCCGACGGCCGGATGCAACTCGAAGAGATCCATCGCTTCGTCCATGAACCGGTCTGGCATCCGACCGGTTTGCATTGGGACATTACCGGCATTTGGCGCGAGATTGTTGCCGGACTCCGAAAGGCGGCCGCCTGGGCGAGTGAGCAGAAAGTGCGGCTGGTCTCGGTTGGCGTCGATACCTGGGGCGTCGATTGGGCACTAGTGGACAAAGCTGGCGAGCTCGTGGGTCTGCCGCACGCTTACCGCGACCCGCGCAATCAAGCCGCCTACGAAAAGACGATTGCCCAACTCGGTGCCGAACGGATCTACCAGACCACCGGCATCCAGTTCATGGCGCTCAACACGCTCTACTCGCTCTACGCGCACCAGCTCGCCGATCCGGGTGCGATTGCGGCGGCCGATCGGCTGCTCTTCATGCCGGACTTATTCCACTATTGGCTGAGCGGCGAGATGGCGGTCGAGGCGACGATCGCGTCGACGAGTCAGATGGTCGATTGCCACACCGGCAGTTGGGCCCGCGAGATGCTCGCCGAACTCGGCCTCCCCGCCCACATTTTGCAGTCGACCGTTGCGCCAGGCACGGTGGTCGGCACGATCCTCGCGCAACTCGCGACCGACACCGGTCTGCCGGCCGATTTGAAAGTCATCGCGCCGGCATCGCACGACACCGCCAGCGCGATTGCGGCCGTTCCCGCGGCCGAGGATTCAAACTGGTGCTACCTATCGAGCGGCACCTGGTCGTTGTTGGGCGCGGAGCTCGACGAACCGTGCGTGTCGCCGGCGGCCCAGGAAGCGATGTTCACCAACGAACTAGGCATCCTGGGCACGACGCGGTTCCTCAAAAATATCCCGGGCTTATGGCTCGTGCAGGAATGCCGTCGCGATCTCGCGCGACAAGGGCGACAGCTCGACTACGCCGCGCTCACACGGCTCGCCGGCGAAGCACAGCCGTTCCGGACGCTGATCGACCCGGCCCACTCGGCCTTTCAATCGCCCGGCAACATGCTCGAAAAGATCGCCGCGGTGGCCGGCTGCGCGGGCCAGCCGGCGCCGGAGTCGTCCGGCCAATTTATCCGCTGCTGTCTGGAGAGTCTCGCGCTCGCGTACCGCGAAAAGCTTGCGACGCTCGAATCAATTCTCGATCGGCGGTTCGACGTAATTCACATCGTCGGCGGCGGCGGCAAGAACGAGCTCCTCAATCAAATGACTGCCGATTCGACCGGTCGCCGCGTCGTGGTCGGGCCCTACGAAGCGACGGCGCTCGGCAACGCGCTGGTGCAAGCGATGGCCGCCGGCGACGTGCGCGATCTGGCCGAGCTCCGCCAAATCGTCGCCCGGTCGTTCGATTTGACGACCTACGAACCGACTCGCGTCCCCGAATGGGAGCAAGCTGCGGAGCGGTTTCTGGCGATTGGCCACTAAGAACGCTTGCTCTGCACTTCGCGCTCATGCTTTCGCACGGCGTCGAGCCACGCCATGCCGACGGGCACCTGCTGTTGCAAGCAGTAGTAGTCCCACACGGCGCCGCTGGGGAGCGTCTTCGTCTCTTCGAGCATCGCCAGCCGACCGGTGAAATCGCCGGCTCGCTCCATTTCACGGAGCTTCGCCGTCGGCTCGACCAGCGCCAAGAGCAGCGCCTTGATCATCGCCCTCGTACCGATCACCCAGGCGGCGACGCG
>JANNTD010000014.1:0-1795 GCA_031403315.1 Planctomycetota bacterium | reverse complement strand
ATCGTGCGGTCTTGCGGCACGGGAGCGCCGGCGAGCTTGGCGAACGTCGCGAAGGTGTCCATCTCGTGAACGATTTCATTGCTCACACGGCCGGCGGGAATTTTCCCCGGCCAACGGATGATGAACGGCGTCCGAGACGAGCCTTCCATGTGCGTGAAGTAGTAGCCGCGCCACGGGCCGGAACTGCCCTGATGCGGAAACGTCGGGTCAGGACCATTGTCGGAGGTGAAGACGAAGATGGTGTCGTCGCGCACTCCAAGTTCATCCACGGCATCGAGTAGCTGGCCGATGCGGAAATCCATCTCAGCCAGCGCGTCGGGGAAATCGCCGAAGCCAGTCTTCCCGGCAAAATCTGGGTGCGGAAGCGTGGGCAGATGGACGAGCGTGAAAGGAACGTAGGCGTAGAACGGCTTGCCAGCTTTCACGCTGCGCTTCATGAAGTCCACCGTGCGGCGCGTGATCTCAGCGTCAATGAGGCGGCGCTGGTTGAGGTCATAAACTTCAAGATTGCGGCTCTGCTCGCCTTTCCTGCCTTCCATGATGTGTTCCGGCTCGACGCCCGATTCTTTGAACCCGACCGCCGATGGATAGAGGGCTTCATCGGTGGTACGCGGGATGCCGAACCACTCGTCGAACCCCTGGTTGGTGGGCAACCGGCTCTGGTCGCTGCCGAGATGCCACTTGCCGAAGTGGCCGGTGGCGTAACCCTGGCCGGAAAGCAGTTCGGCGATGGTGACTTCCCATTGCGTCAATCCGTCAAGCTGGCCGGGGAACGGCACGGAGTGCGTGCCGCTGCGAATGGCGTGGCGTCCGGTCAGGATGGCCGAGCGGCTCGGCGTGCATTGCGCCTCGACGTTGAAGTTGAGCAGGCGCGTGCCTTCGGTGGCGAGCTTGTCAATGCTCGGCGTCGGCGCTCCTCGAAGAATGCCGCCGCCGTAACAGCCGATTTCGCCGTAGCCGAGATTATCGGTCAGGATGAAGACGATGTTGGGTTTGTCGGCAGCTTGTGCATCCGTCGCGATGAGGAGCAGCAGTGCGCCAACGAGCGCGGCGGCCAGGAGACGTTGTGTGCGTGTAGTTTTCATGCTTGTGATTTGTTTGTCGTTGTTGGTATCGTCTGATGCTCCGGCATATCCCTGCCGTTGTCCTGACAGGTCGAATAGGCAGTTCCTAGATAGACTGAACCCGGAACCTATTCTATCGAGTTGCAACCCCCGTGGCACCCGTGAACGCATGGGGCCCTCACAATCGTTCGATTGTCAGCATACTTTGCCGCAAGGCGTGTAGCGGCCGAAACTTCAGGGCACGACAGTTCAAAACTCATGTCGGATTTCAAAACGCCGAGAATCCCGTAGGCCGATTGGCTTTTCGGCGCAGATTGATCCAAGGCTGGATCGAAAGTAGCGACTCGCTCACTCTGGCCGGCATCCCACTCGAAGTCTTCGACTACCGCCTCGGCAACCGCAGCGCGCTGGATTGGGTCATCGACCAGTATCAGATCAGCACCGACAAACGCAGCGGCATCACCAGCGACCCCAACACCCCCGACGATGAAGAATACATCGTCTGCCTCGTCGGCAAAGTCTTCGGCGAAGTCGTCGTCCGCGTCAGCATCGAGACGGTAAAAATCGTCAACGCCCTCGCGGCCGAATACTCGGCTTGAAGCCGCGATCACTTGATCATCTGCCAGGGCCGTTCACGGTCCTTCGATTCCGGTCTTAGGCCCGACGTTGACGTCGGGTTATCGAACCAAACCAAACCGTTCCCCGTGCAGCGGGCCGCGGCGTCGCCGCGG
>JANNTD010000013.1:0-2563 GCA_031403315.1 Planctomycetota bacterium | reverse complement strand
CAATCAAATGCCGCACGGAACGATCGTCGTCAATGACAAGAATCTTCGACATGTTCGTCTCTCTCCACAATTGTTCCACCGCACCAACCTATCTTGGAGCAGCCATAATTGATTGTCAACTTCTGTCTGTCTAGCGTAAGCACACCATGACGATCCGGCACCATTCTTTCATTTGCTCGACGTCAACAACTCGTGTAGCGCGCCCAAGTCGGCAGGCTTTACCAAATGATGATCGAACTCCGCCCGGCGAGCGTGGCGACTGACTTCATGTTGGCCGTAGCCGGTCATCGCCACTAAGATCGGCGTCGACTCGCCGAACTCGGTACGCAAACATCGGGCCACTTCGTAGCCGTCCATGCCGGGCAGCCCGATGTCGAGCAGCACGACTTCTGGTTGATATTCTCTCACGGCCAGCAAGGCTTCTCGGCCGTCGGCCGCCGAGCGAACTTCGTGGCCCAGCTTTCGCAGCAATGCGACGGTGACGCGCGACAAGGCGGGCTGATCTTCGACCACCAGGATCTTGCGCGGTCGACTATCGGTTGCGATTGCCAGTGGCGGTTGGGCAGGAGTCGCGACGACGGCGCCGGTCCATGCTGGGAGACAGACGCAAAACTCGGCCCCGCGGCCGTAACCGTCGCTTGCCGCCCAGACGCGACCGCCATGCAGCTCGGCGAGGCCGCGTACTATCGTCAAACCAATTCCCAGTCCGCCTTCTGCGCGATGCAACGATCGATTGGCTTGGGCGAACAAGTCGAACACGTTCGGCAACAGGTCGGGCCCGATGCCGATGCCCGTGTCGCGGATGCGGAACGCTACTTCGCCATCGTCGCGCGCGGCGCTAAACCAAATCTCACCACCCGGATCGGTGTATTTGGCGGCGTTGACGAGCAAATTGGAGAGGATCTGCTCCAATCGAAACGGGTCGGCCTCGACGAAGATGTCTTCCGGCGGCACGTTGAGATGCAACTCGTTGCCGCGGGACGTGAACAGAGGTCCGTTGGATTCCGCCACGCGGACGAGAATCTCACCGGCATTGACCAGCGATTTTTGCAGCTGAATGCGGCCGCTCGTGATCCGCGACACGTCGAGTAAATCGTCCACCAAACGCTTCATTAGCGAGGCCTGTTGGCGAATCACTTCGAGCGTCTCTTGATAGGTCGCGTCCGCAGGATCCAGCAGCTTGGTGAGTTCGCCGGCGTTGGTAATCGCCGCGAGCGGGTTGCGCAATTCGTGACCGAGCATGGCCAGAAACTCGTCTTTTCGCCGTTCGCCGTCGCGAATCGTTTGGTAGAGCTGCGCATTGTCGAGTGCCGTCGCCGCCCGGCCGGCCAGGTTCTCTAGCAGAGCTACATCGGCGGGTTCAAAGGTCCGCCGCTCGCCCTGCAGGCAACAAACAATCGCACCGAGCGATACGTCGCGGACAATCAGCGGCACGACGATCGCGCTGGCCCATTTGCGTTTGGGAGCAAGATCCGGCGCATTACAAATTGCCTCGACTGGAACGGACCGAGCATGGCCGCTATCGATGGCCGCACGAATCGGAGCCGCGAGCGTCGCCGAGAGCATTTCGATGCGTGTATGGGAGCTGGAGCCGCCGTTTTCCGGGCGTGCTTCGCGGGCGGCCACCGGCGCGAACCAGAATCCGCCATTGGGATCGTCGAGCACAAGTTGGCAAGCGTCGGCGAGCGCCGGCACCACGGCGCGATGCAGGCTGGCCAGCGTCGCATCAAAATCAAGCGAGCGCGAGAGGAGTCGACTGGCCTCGGCCAGCAGCGCCGAACGTCGCATTGCTTTTTCGGCAGCCTGCCGGGCCGCTTGTTCGCGGGCCAATTGCACGCGATGGGTTGCCTGCTGGCGAATGGACTCGGTCTTTTGATACAAATCGACAAACACACCGACTTTCGTTCGCAACACGTCGGGGTCGATGGGCGTCGAGATGAAGTCCACCGCACCCAAAGAATACCCCTTGGCGATGTGCGCATCATCATCGAATGCCGTGACAAAGATAATCGGCGTGTGCTCGGATCGTTTCCGCTCGCGGATCAGCGCCGCCGTCTTGAATCCGTCCACTACGGGCATGTCGACGTCAAGCAGAATGACCGCGAACTCATGTTTCAACAGCGAGCGGAGCGCCTCGCGCCCGGAGGATGCTTGGACAACGTTTTGACCCAACTTTGCCAGAATCTGCTCGATGGCCGATGCCTTTTCCGGCATGTCGTCGACGACGAGTATGTTGACGGGGTCGCTCGACTTCATTTTTTCCGACTCACGATCTTCGATCGGCGCGATTCGCGACCCCGTTCGAATCGAAGTGTCTTCGAATCGACGAACACAGGTGCGATCCGCTGCGAGCATTCGCTCGAGGAGAATTGGCCCGAAAATTGGTTCCACGTCCCCGCTTCAATTCAATCTTCGCCAGGGCTATTGAACATTGCGACGGCAGCCGAGACGGCTCTCACATTGTGGAGCGGCGCGGCCGCCCAGCATATTGGTCGGTATTGGGCCACTACACCTCCGGCGGTAGCACATTTCGGGCCAGCCGCGTCAATTTGGCAACGCACCA
>JANNTD010000012.1:0-1808 GCA_031403315.1 Planctomycetota bacterium | reverse complement strand
GATCCGGCCATTGGGGCCGGAGCCGGGGACGTGGCCCAGGTCGACGTGCATCTCTCTCGCGCGGCGGCGGACCGCAGGGCTGGCGAGCGGTGCGAGCTCGGGCGGCGCGGCGGCCACTGCGGCGACAGGACTTGCGGCCCGCTGGACCATCGGCACCGTGGCCGGTTCTTCCCGTGCGGCCTGCGCGACGACGACCTTGCGCGGACGCGCGGCGGCTGCGGCGTCGTCATCAACCGGCGCTGTGGCAGCCAGCGGTGTGACGTCGAAACTCACGAGCTCCCAGCCGACGGCGACCGTCTGACCGATTTCGCCGTGCGTCGAGACGATCCGTCCGTCAATGCCGCAGGGGATCGTGACAGTCGCCTTGTCGGTCATCACCTCGACCAGCGGTTGATCGACGCGGACCTCCTGGCCCGGCTGCACGTGCCAAGCAACGATCTCGGCCTCGACAACGCCTTCGCCCAAATCCGGCAGCTTGAAGATGATGGGTTGCATGTTAATCCTCGATTTCGGATTAGCGAGCCGGGCGGTCCTCCGCCCCGGTCGGGGTCGAGGACGACGCGGCTCGCCATTGTTCTATTTCATGCCGCGAGCGAGCGTTCGACCGCTCGTTTGATGCGCTCGCGGCTGGGCATGTATTGCCACTCCTGGGCGTGGGGGAACGGGGTGTCCCAACCCGTGACGCGCTCGATCGGGGCCTCCAGGTGGTAGAAGCAATGTTGCTGCAGCAGGGCAATAATCTCAGCGCCAAAGCCGCTGGTCCGCGGTGCTTCGTGCACGATGACGCAGTGGCCGGTTTTTTGGACCGACGCGGTGATCGTTTCGAGGTCCAAAGGCACGAGCGTCCGCAGGTCGATCAACTCGGCGTCGATCTGCAATTCCTCGATGGCCGCGCTGGCGACGTGGACCATCGTGCCCCAGGCAATGACGGTGACTTCCTCGCCGGGCCGCACGATCGAGGCTTTTCCCAGCGGCACGCGGTAGTGGCCGTCCGGCACTTCGGCCGCCGGCTGCTCGCGCCACGGCGGCACGCGCTCGATCTGGCCATCGAACGGTCCGCGGTAAAGCCGCTTCGGCTCGAAGAAGATCACAGGGTCGTCGGATTCGATGCTGCTGACCAACAGGCCCTTCGCATCGTAAGGATTCGAGGGCATCACGACGACGAGGCCCGCGGTGTGGGTGTAATAGGCTTCGGGCGACTGGCTATGGAAGAGGCCGCCGCGGATGCCGCCGCCGCAGGGCGTGCGAATCGTGAGCGGAGCGGTCCACTCGCCGCCACTGCGGTAGCGGAGCTTCGCCAGCTCGTTGGTGATCTGGTCGAACGCCGGATACATGTAGTCGGCGAACTGAATCTCGGGAACCGGCCGCAGGCCGTTGAGGCCCATGCCGATCGCCGCCGCGATGATGCCGCCCTCGGCGAGCGGCGTATCAAAGACGCGACGCGGTCCGAAGCGTTGTTGCAAACCCTGCGTCGCTCGGAAGACGCCGCCGAAGTAGCCCACGTCCTCGCCCATCACGCAGACGTTCGGATCGCGCTCGAGCATCACCTCGAGCCCGGACCGAATCGCTTGAATGAGGTTCATCGTGGACATGCGTGCTAACCAACCGCTCTTTGCTGGGGATTGGCGAAAGGTATCGTAGGCGGCAAGCGCTCTTGTTCGATCGTCTCCGCTTGCAGTTCTTCAAATTGCCGTTGCAAGTGGTCGGGAGTTCTCACGTACACGTCTTCGAACATCGCGATCGGCGTGATCTCGCTGGGGTTGGCGAGCGAGCCATAGGCCTCGGCGTGTTCGAACGTGGCGATCGCT
>JANNTD010000011.1:0-7956 GCA_031403315.1 Planctomycetota bacterium | reverse complement strand
TGTAGTGCGCCGGTCAACAACACCGAACGATCGGCCGTGATACCCGTTTCAATCAAGAAGTCCTGGTAGTTGTCGAAGCGACCGCCATCGACAATCGCATATCCCTGTCTGGGCAATTGAACACCGCGATAGTAGCCGGTGACAGTGAGGTTCTCATAGAGGATATCCCGCGTCACGATGTTAATCCCGATGCCAATGCCGGCCGTGAAATCGGGCACGCGGACGATCGTTAGATCGCGGAGGATTGTCTGTGCTGTATAGGGCAAACCGACGCCATTGTAATTGTTCCAGAAGATCGAATCTTCAAATACGCCTTTTTGGTCATGAGCCGCGCCGCGGAGATGGTACCAGATGTCAAATCCCATTCCCGATGCGTAGCCCACGTTGTTGTCGAACCGAAATACGGGCACATGCTCGACGTCAATCTCGGCGGCACCGCCGGCAATTGACGGATCGGGCAGATTGGCCGAAAGGAAGCGTTGCCGCACGCCGCCCTCGATCAATCCGCGGGCGAACATGATGAACGCGTTGCCTTCGTTTCCCGCCGCAATGTTTCCGGTCACCGTGATGCCGGGACCCTGGAACCAAAAGCCGTCGCCTTGGTGGCCGAAGTCCTGGAGATTCAGACGTGACTCGACTTTCTCGCCCGAACCGGTGGACCCAATGGCGATGTTGCCCACGAAGCTGCCGATTTCGTCGCCCACCTCGGTGGCAAACGCCGCGCCATGCACGTCGTACGCTACGTTGTCAAACATGTCGACGTAGCTGCTGTGATTGACGTATCCCCAACCCGGGCTATCGACCACCGCGCTGCCGCTGATCGTGGCCGGATTTCCGTCTTCAATGAAGCCGTTGCGGTGGAAGTGAACCGAATAACGGCCGCGCGGATTAGTCCCCGTGCCGGGTTTCAGCTGCCAGTTGGCGTCCACGACCGGGTCGTTGATCGGCACCGATTTGTCAGTGCGGCCAAGCTGGTAGAATCCGGCGTTGGCGATGTGCACGTTGCGATTGTGCATGAACATCACGTGACCGCGACGCTCGGCGACCGCGCTTTCCGACGAAACGGAAATGTTTCGCGTCGTATTGGCCACGTGAATTTCGAGATTGGCCGAGAACGGAACGTGATTGTACGAGAGCGGTTGGTTCAGAAAGACCAAGCTGCCGAAAATCGCGGTGATGGTCCGGACTTCGTTCTGGTCTGCGCCCGACGTGCTGCTCGCGATCACGATCGTGTCGCCGATTCTCCATCCGGTCGGAATCGACTTGAGCGTGAACATTCTGGTACCCGCCAACAGTGCGCTGTTGGCCGCGACGTAGGACGTGACCGCCGCGCCGTACATTGAGACGCTGCCGTGGCTGACGAGGCCGCGGCCAATTGCAAATGGATCGGCGACACGATCAATCGGTCCGTCGTCTGTGAACACAAGCCGCGCCGAGACGTTCGCCGGAATTGGCGCCGCCTCGGTGCCCATTTCAAAGCTGCCGACGCTCGAGACGACGATCGTGTCGACGCGTAGCTCGCTATTGGCAGTGGTCGAGACGGAAAGCGTGCCGTCGACGCGCACGGTGTCAATTCGCGCAGGGATCACACCGTTGACCGTCACTTCAAGGCCGAACGGGATGAGCACGTGCGCGCCATTGCCAGGAACGACGCCATCGTGCCAGATGTTCGGATCAGACCAGGCTCCACTTTCAACAGCGTGGTGAGTCACTTGGCTGTATCGAACGAGTTGAAACAGCGACAGATGCTCGCGCTGCAAAACGGAATCATCCGCGTGGGGAACCAACGAGTGAATCGACTCGGTCTGTTGACGGTCGCTCAACTTGTCCAGCGAATCAATCAACGCAAAACCTTCGAGCTCCGGTGGGGAATCGAGGATCACAGGTCCCGCGTGCGAGTGTCCCTGCGAATCGTCCTCCGCGGTATGGTCATGATCACCATGCTCCGCCAGATTCGGATCGTATACTCCCAAGAAGCCGGTCAACACAAACCAATCCTGACCATCGTTGCCAAAGATCGCGTCGGCCACTCCGTCGTCAAAGACGGTGACATTCGAGGCCAATCGCGCTGCAAAGGCGTCGCTCTCGATTTCCGCGATGCGCGATGCATAGGGCAGAGCGCTGGTCCAAGTCGATAATAGCACACTCAACTGAAGGGCGTTATCGTCGTAGATGGTACTCCCCCCGATCAACAGATCCTCGCCACCCTCACCACGGAGCTGATCCACACCTTCACCTCCGATGAGCAAGTCGCTTTCGCCATTTCCAGCAAGATCGTCGTCACCAGCTCCGCCGACCAACACATTTCTGCCGAGCCCGCTCACCAATTGGTCTATGCCAGAGCCGCCGAGGAGAATGTCGTTGCCGTCCATCCCCCGCAAGCTGTCGTTTCCCTCGCCGCCGTTCAGCGTGTCGTTTCCATCATCGGCAGTCAGAATATCGTCGCCCACGCCGCCGAGCAGCGTGTCGTTGCCGATACTGCCGCTTATGTTGTCGTTTCCGGCGCCGCCGTCCGCCCAGTCGTCTCCGTCTTGGCCGTGGACTTCGTCATCGCCATCGCCGCCGTAGAGCGTGTCGGCTCCGGCGCCGCCGAGCAGATAGTCGTTGCCCGCCTCGCCACGTAGGTCGTCGTTGCCGTCGCCGCCCGTTATGTAGTCGGCGCCGCTGCCACCAAGCAGCGTGTCTTTCTCCTCACCGCCCGTCAGCTCATCATCCCCGGTACCGCCCAATAACACATTTAAGCCCGAGCCGCCGGTAAGATTATCGTTGCCGCCGCCGCCGTCCGCCCAGTCGTCTCCCTCTTGGCCGTGTAATTCGTCGTTGCCTTCACCTCCGTTGAGCAAGTCGTTGCCGGCGCCACCCAGCAGATAATTACTGCCCGCACCGCCGTACAGTCGATCGCTGCCATCTGAACCGTCGAGTCGGTCGTTTCCGTCATTGCTAATGAGCGTGTCGTTTCCTTCATTGCCAATCAGTTGGTCGTCACCCGCGCCGCCATAGAGTGTGTCATTGCCAAGACTGCCCGACATGTTATCGTTGCCGCCGCCGCCGTCCGCCCAGTCGTCTCCCTCTTGGCCATGCAATTCGTCGTTGCCTTCACCTCCAGTGAGGACATCATTGCCGGCGCTGCCGAGCAGATAGTCGTTCCCGCCGCCGCCGCGTAGCTCGTCAACCTCGTCGCCACCCTGCATGTAGTCGGCGCCGCTGCCGCCGATCAAGAGGTCGGCACCGCCTTCGCCATACGCATTCGAGGGAAGACTTGTCTGGTTCTCGAACCGGTCGTTCCCGTTGGCCCCATAAAACACAATCGAAGAAACTGCGGACTTTTGAAATGTCGATTCAACGACGCCGTCCACCGATTCAGCGCGCACGCGAATTTCGCTGGCCGATGCCATGACGACCGATACCTGGTCGGCGTCGGCCGTTCCCTGGACGACGACCCTGTTCTCGACGGCGTCGAAAATGATCTGATTCACCGACAACAGGGCACGCGGTTCGAGTAGCTCCGCGAACAGCGACGCCCGACGACCGTCTCGCGAGCGACGTTTCGGTGGATTGCGTTTCGTGAGTTGGCCAACTGCATCCCGCATGCGCCGCCAAAGATTCCCGCCAGTCATACCTGTTCCCTCTTCGCGAATTGGCGCAGGAGCGGCAGCGGTCGGAGTTGGAAGGCGACGGAGAGCCCCGGCTGCGCGCAGAGAATTGGCACTGCGCGTCCGTTCAAGAGATTGCTCTACGCCAACCCTGTGTCTTGACCGATATCCTGCCCCAGCGAACAAGAAAAATAAACGACACCGCACGCAATGCCGATGTCGCCAAGCCAGGGGCGACACAGAACTCACCTCGCGTTCGTTACCGGACGAACACGTGGAGAAACGAATCCTACCACTAACCGTTGCCGCGATTGCCTGAGATAAGTGGCGTCCACAAGGCGGCACAAGTCAGTGGCAAAGGATCGATATGCGACCGACGTCCATCTACCAACAGATTATTGCAAACTTTTGCAGAAGTGCAAACAGCATTTTGCGGAAACTGCAGCCTCGGGCCGCATGACGGTTTCTCGCTGAAATCACTCCAGGCCGTCGATTTGTCGCACCGTGTGGTGTGACATACACCCGTACACTCGGCCTTGTTAGCCCCGAGCGAGTGCGTCGCTTTGCTTGACGAAATCGTCGCCATTCCACTCGGCGTCGGCTCGAATCATCTTTTGGCGGTCGTGCTCAGCCTTCTTCGCCGCACGGGCCACAGCTTGCCGCTCGACCAGGTCGGCGTGCGTTGTGAAATATTGAAGCGAATGACCCTTGAAGTCCTCGATCCTCTCAAACTTGTGCCGCTCCATGAAGGCCAGGAGCTGGTGCTTCATCGGCTCGACCACTTCGTAGCCAAACTTCATCACGCCCGTGCAAACTTGCACCGTGTCGCAGCCGAGCAGGATGAACTGGGCCGCGTCTTTGCCTGTTTCGATCCCGCCGATGCCGCTCAGTGTCCGGCCGGGGAACTCCTTCTTGATCACCTGGGCCACTTCCATGCACATCCGCAGCGCGATTGGCATCACGGCCTGGCACGAATAGCCGCCCGGTGTCGTATAGCCTTCGACGGCAGGCTCCGGCCGCAGCGTATCCAGATGGACCCCCATCACGCTGCGAATCGTGTTGATCGCGGCAATGCCATCGCAGCCGGCGCGCAGCGAAGCCCGCGTCGGGTCTTCGATGTGGGTGACGTTGGGCGTCATTTTGGCCCACACCGGCCGCTTTGCCACTTCCATCACCCAGCCGCAGACCTCCTGCAAAATGTCGGGGTTCTCGCCCATCGCCGCGCCCATCTTTCGCTCCGGCAGGCCGTGCGGGCACGACATATTCAGCTCAAACGCGTCGACCCCCGCCGCCTGGCACCGCTCGACGATCTCGTGCCAGGCGTCGCGGTTGTATTCTTCCATGATCGAAGCAATCAGCACGCCATCGGGGTATTTGTTCTTCACTTCCTTGAATTCGTTGATCCAGGTGTCGAACGGCCGGTCGGAGATCAGTTCGATGTTCTCCCAGCCGTAAATCTCCCCCGACTCGCGGCTCCGCAGCCGGGCGTACCGCGGTTGGACGTTGATCACCTTCGATGCATCGAGGCTTACGGTCTTACAGATCACCGCCCCCCAGCCTTCGTCGAAGGCCTTGCCGATGACGTTGGCGTTGGTACCCGGTGGGCCGGAGCCGATCACGAATGGATTGGGAAGCTTGAGACCGTTGACGGTAGTTTGAAGAGTCGGCATGGCGTTACCTCCCTTGCCGCAAAACTGATGATAATCGCCTGCAGGTTTCCGCGCGCCTTCGCGGCCGCAATCCGAACTAGTCCATTATATCAGCGAACCGTTCTTCCAGCGCCTTGAGCCCCGCGCGGAAACATTCCAGGTCGCCGAAGATGCTGAACAATTGGCAGCCGAGTGCCCGGCACATGCGGACATGCTCAGGATCCTTGGACAAGATGCCCCACGATTTGCCGGCATTATTGCTCGCTGCCGCGATCCGCTCCAGCGCCGCGATACACTTCGGGTGCATGTACTCGCCCGGCACACCGAGGTTCACCGACAGGTCCGCCGGCCCGACGAACAGGTGGTCCACCCCGTCCACGGCCGCGATTTGGTCGATGATCTCGACCGCCTCGGCCGTCTCGATTTGAATCGCCACCCAACGCTCGCGATTGGCGTTCTCGGCGTGTGCACGCATCTCGATCGTGCCGTAGCCGGCTTCAATCGTGGCTCCGAACATGCCGCGCACACCCTGCGGCGGATACTTGGCCCACGCCACGGACTGTTTGACTTCGTCGAGCGTCCGCACCTGCGCGATCATCACGCCGCTACAGCCGGCCTCCATCGGTCGCATGATCGTGGCGTAGTCGGTGGGCGGCACTCGGGCAAACGCGTCGAGTCCCACCGCCCGGCAAGCCATCAGCATCAGCTCGAGCTGCGCATGCGGTATCGCTGTGTGTTCCTGGTCGATCCACAAACCGTGGAAATCACCCAAGACTCCGGCCACCTCGACCAGCTTCGGGCTGGAAAGTCCCGTGAAGTGCATCACGCGAACCAACTTCCCATCGCGCAGCCGCTCAATAATCGTGCTCATGGAAAAGCGTCACAGGATCGAAGACGGCGAGCCCGCTTCAGCGGGCGGGGACTTCGGGACCGACGTCGAAGCCCCGAATAGTCCCACAGATTCCTCCGGACCGCAAGCGTCCGACTGGGGTATCCAAACGAGGTTCGGCTCCCGACTAATCCGTCAGCGAGATTTGCGCCGGCGCCAAGCCGCAAGTGCAGTGAAACCGCCCGCAATGGCGGTAAGTAAGATCGATCCAGGCTCTGGCACGCCCAACGCACCGAGGCTCCCCGAGCCGCCACCGGTGGCGCCAGTCTGCCCGAACGAGTTGCGCCAGACGGAGTAGTCGGCCGCGTTCACGACGCCATCGTTGTTGCCGTCCGCCGCGGCATTGGTCGTCGAGCCGAAAGTGTTCTTCCAGACGTTGTAGTCCACGTTGTTGACGACGCCGTTAAAGTCATAGTCGCCAGGCGCAACATTCAGCACCGAAATGTTCAGGTTGACGACATTATCGCCATCGACCGGCACGAACGCGTTGTATTCTGCGACGGTGTAATTCCGCATGGGCCCCTCATTCCAAGGGCTCGCAAATCCGAATTTCGGCAACGCCGCGATTTGGTCGACCACCGTCATGCCATTGCCGACGACGCGACCGAACACGGTAAACCCGCCGTTCTGATTGTCCAGATTCGCCGAATTGTTGGCCAAGTTAAAGAACCATTCGCGCGTTGCGCTATTGGGATTGCTGCCCAATTTGGCGAAGGCGATCGTGCCACGCAGATTCGAGATCCCAGGCTCATTGAGCACGGCCGCCTGTTGCGGGACTTCCGGATATAGATTGGGCTCGACCTTGGCGGTGCCGTCGAAACGGTATCGGCCTCCCTGGATGATGAAGTTCGATACCGAGCGATGGATCAACACATTCTGATAGTCGCCGCGATTCACGTAGCCCAAGAAGTTGGCAGCGCTCAACGGCTTGGCCCGATCGTAGATCCGCACGTCGACGTTACCAAGCACCGTACTGAATCGGACGATCGTGGCGTCGGCACTTGCCGCACAGAAGCATGCCGCCAACAACGTCGCGGCCAGGAACAGCCGCCGCGCCCCCACGGCGCGAAACACTGGGGGCGCAAAAACGATCTTGGTCCTGCGAGATAAGAATATGGCCGCTGCGGCGAAGCGCCGCCAAGACTGGTTGAAGACCGTCATCTGTTCCGTCCGCTAAGTGGCTACGACGACCAGTGCGCAAGCGAGTTTCGTCGAATTCCTTTAGCCTACTCGACCCCTGCAAAACTGTCCAACAAAACCCCTCCCGGACGACCGGCGCATTCGATAAAATGTGGCGCTTTCGTCCTCATTCCGCGTGACATTCGCACACTGGGCCAGCCTTCACCATCGGCTGCGCTGGCGTTCGACACTTCCAACCTCATTTTCCGACAGGTGAATTCCCCATGGCCGCCTTTCCCGAAATCAGCCGCATTCCGTTCGAAGGTCCCCAGAGCCGCAACCCGCTTGCCTTCCGCTATTACGACGCCAACGAGAAAGTGGCTGGCAAGTCGATGAAGGACCACCTGCGGTTCAGCGTCGTCTACTGGCACACGTTCCGCGGCATGGGCTCCGATCCGTTCGGGCCGGGCACGGCCGTGAGGCCTTGGGATGATGGCAGCAATTCTGTCGCCAACGCCGAGAAGCGGGCCCGCGTCGCCTTCGAGTTCATCGAGAAGCTCGGCGCTCCATTCTACGCGTTCCACGACCGCGATGTCGCCCCAGAAGGCGCCAACCTCACCGAGACCAATCGCAACCTCGATGCGGTCGTGAAGGTGCTCAAAGAAGAGCAGCAACGCACCGGCGTGAAGCTGCTCTGGGGCACCGC
>JANNTD010000010.1:0-9663 GCA_031403315.1 Planctomycetota bacterium | reverse complement strand
CTCGCCGGCAGCGTGAGCAGCAGCTCGTCGGTCCCTTGCCGGCGTTCCTCGGCCCAGATGCTCATGGTGATCGCCGGGATGAACACCAACATGATGAACGGCAGCCATTTGTTGAGCTGGTCGAGGTTGGCCAGATTGTTGCTGAAAAACTCGGGTGGCCAGAACGCGGCGAGCGCACTTAGTACGACGAAGACGCAAATGAACACGTACCCCGTCGGATTCGAGAAATAGCTGACGAAGTCGCGTTTGAAAATCGCTTTGATGACGGTGAAGTTCATGGGAAGAAGAGGTCGGAGGTCGGAGGACAGAGGTCGGAGGTCAGGGCGGCCAATTGCCCGAACATGTTAGTTGCCCGATCGTGTTAATTGGTGGAATCGCTCACCGAGATCTTGTCCGCGGCTGGCGAGCTCGTCCGGGCTGCCGTCGAACACCACCTGACCTTCGTTGATGAAGATCACGCGGTTACACATCGCTTCGACTTCTTGCAGGATGTGGGTCGAGAGCAGAATCGTTTTGGTCTGGCCGATGCGGCGGATCGTGTCACGGACTTCGCGGATTTGATTCGGGTCGAGGCCGGCGGTTGGTTCGTCCATGATCAGCACGTCCGGCTCGTGCAGCAGCACTTGCGCCATGCCGACGCGCTGGCGGAAACCCTTCGAGAGTTTGCCGATCGGCTTGCCGACCACGGTGCTGAGTTTGCAGAGGTCGATCACGACTTCCATCCGCCGGTCGATTTGCTCGCGCGACATGCCGCGGGCCTCGCCGAAAAACTTGAGCAGGCTGCGCGGCGTCATGTCGGGATAGAGCGGACCGTTTTCGGGGAGGTAGCCGAGGCGCTTCACCGCTTCGAGCCGCTCGGTGGCGACGTTGTAGCCGGCGATGCGGGCCTCGCCTTCGGAGGGGGCGAGGTAGCCGGTCAAGAGCTTCATGGTGGTGCTCTTGCCGGCGCCGTTGGGGCCGAGGAAGGCCGCGACTTCACCCTGGCGGATCGAGAACGACACGTCGCGGCAGGCCGCGAAGTCGCCGTAGAAT
Source organism: Planctomycetota bacterium (assembly GCA_031403315.1). Classification (GTDB taxonomy): domain Bacteria; phylum Planctomycetota; class Planctomycetia; order Pirellulales; family Lacipirellulaceae; genus DASYDU01. The sequence continues at coordinate 8,631 of JANNTD010000010.1, read as the reverse complement.
TTCGACAGTCCATCGGCCTCGATCATGGCCGTGCGGACCGGGCTACCACCAAGTGGCGGCGAATTCGTTGCCAAGCGCGTCATAGGTTCAAAGACTCCGGTCAATTGCTCCGCTAGCTATGAGCAGGGTTAAGGGAGATGGAGCCCAACGGCCCCGCAAGCTCCCCGGGCAGAATGCCCAAATTGGTGCTGCCCAGCTCGTTGCCAGGCCACCCGTTACGCAGGTAGAAGCGTACCCGGAGTGCCGGGCGGGTGTCCATACCATACGGGTACGCGGCGGGCGGAAGGGCGGTTCGGCGGCGGCGCGGAAATGCCGATTTATTGCCGATTTCAGCGTGGCTCCGCGGGAAGCGGCTTCGCGTTCGCGGCTGAGCGCCGCGGCGATTCCTATCGCTCCAATGTTGCCAGGTCTATAGATTATGTGGTGACGTTCTATGGATTGTGTGGTGCAGGGCCGGAGAATCCGGATGGTGCTTTCCCGGGGCTCGGAAAGAGATTCATGCTGACTTCGCTGCTCCTCAAACTGACCTACCTGGGAGCAGAATGGATTCTCTGGCTGCTGGTGGCGCTGAGCGTGCTCAGTATTGCGATCATTGTCGAGCGCTGGCTGTACTTTTGGCGGACTGGGGTCGATGCCGACGAGTTGGGGGCCGAGCTGCAGGAAGAGTTGCGCAAGGGAGATTTGCAAGGGGCGTGGCAGCTTGTGAAAGAGGCCCACACTTATTCGATCGAGTGCGGCGTGGTGGCGGCGGGGTTGGTTAGCCTGCGAGGCGGCTTTCACGCCGCGAGCGAAGCGATGCTCAGCGCGAAGGCGCGGATGCGGCCGGCACTCGATGCGAATCTTTCGATCCTGGCGACGATTGGCAGCAACGCCCCGTTCGTCGGCCTGTTGGGAACAGTGTTGGGCATCATCAAAGCGGCTCACGAGATGAACATGGCCGCCGGGCAGAAAAATCCGAGCGCCGTGATGAGCGGCGTGTTCGAGGCGCTGGTTGCGACGGCGGTGGGATTGTTCGTGGCGATACCGGCCGTCGTGGCCTACAACCTCTTCGAGCGGAAGGTCCGCACCAGGCTGGCCCAGGTCGATTCGCTGGCGCACCTGTTGCTCGCGAACATGCCGACCGACGGCCGGCCGGCGGAACCCACGGCGGCCGCCACGCCTACGAGGATCGTCTGATGGCTGGTGCTACTTCATCCAGCTCGACGTACGAAGACGAAGCCGCTCCGCTGAGCGAGATCAACGTCACGCCGCTGGTCGACGTGACGCTGGTGCTCTTGATCGTGTTCATGATCACGGTGCCGGCGATCGTCGGCACTGCGCCAGTGAAGGTCGACCTGCCGGAGTCGTCGGACATTCCAGCCGTCGTCGAAGAGACGCCGCTGGTGTTCACGCTCAAGCGGAGCGAATCAGGAGCGCTTGAGCTGTATCTCAACGAGCGCCGCATCGACGAAGCGGGAGTCCGCAAGTACTTCCAAGACCTCGGCCCGCCGACCGCCGACCGCGACGTTTCCCTGTCGGCCGGCCGAGGATTGTTGTGGGACGACGTGGTGGCGGTGATCGATTTGTTGAAATCGCTCGGCGTCGAGAAGTTGAACCTCAACACGCGACATGTCGAAGCGCGCTAGCCACTTCGCACCAGTGACAGCTGTCGTCGCCAATTGGCGTCGTCGACTTCAGGAAAATCGCTCCGCAGGTGGACGCCTCTGGACTCGGTGCGTTCGAGGGCGGTTTCGACCATCAGGCTGGAGACGGTGAGCATGTTTTGCAGTTCCCAGCCGGCCGGATTGGCGAATTGACGTGCGAGCACGTAGCGGCACCAGCGGTGGATTGTCTCGCTGGCTTCGGCGAGTTGCGGACCCGCGCGGCGGACGCCGGCCGCGCGCCACATCAGGCTCTTGAGCGAATTGCGGATATCGCCGAGGTCGAGCGGCTCGGTCGGCGATTCGACCGGCGGATTCTCGAGCGGAATCACCTCGTAGGAATTCGGCTGCAGGAGCGCGGCCGCCGACGCGCCGCGGCCTGCGCGAGCACCGTACACGAGGCCTTCCAGCAGACTGTTCGACGCGAGGCGATTCGCGCCGTGCAGCCCGCTCGAGGAAACTTCGCCGGCGGCCCAGAGGCGGTCGAGCGTCGTGCGGCCCTCGTGATCGACCGTCACGCCGCCGATCATGTAGTGTGCGCCCGGCCGCACGGGGATAGGATCGCGCGTGATATCGATGCCGAATTCGGCACAGGTTCGCGCGATGCCGGGGAAGCGTTTGCGCACGAACTCCGGATCGCGGTGGCTGAGGTCGAGGAAGACACAGGGTTGCCGCGTCTTTTCCATTTGGGCGACGATCGCCTGGCTCACCACGTCGCGCGGGGCCAATTCGCCGCGAGGATCGTAATCCGGCATGAAGCGGTGGCCGGTCGAGTCGATGAGCCGGGCCCCTTCGCCGCGCATCGCCTCGGTGATCAGGCTGCGACTCGAGCCGGCGATGTAGAGCACCGTCGGGTGGAACTGCATGAACTCCATGTCGCGGAGCTCGGCCCCCGCGCGGTAGGCGATCGCGTGGCCATCGCCGGTGGCCACGGCGGGGTTCGTCGTCTCGCGGTAAATCTGGCCCGCGCCGCCGGTGCAGAGGATCGTTTGCTTGGCCCAGACAAACGTCTTGCCGTGATCGTGGTTCCAGACCAGCGCCCCGCAGCATGCGCCGTCGTGAGTGAGCAGGTCGATCGTAAAAGTCTTCGGCCAGAATTGGGCGCCGAGCTCGGTTTTGGCGCGATGGATCATCGCTCGCATGACTTCGTGACCCGTCGCATCGCCCAGCGCGTGGACGATGCGGCGATGACTATGTCCGCCCTCGCGGCCCAGCAGCAGGTGGCCGTTCTCCACGTCGAACTGCGTGCCCCAGGCGATCAGTTGTTGGATATGTTCGGGTGCCTCGCGAACGACCATCTCGACGACTTCGCGGTCGCACAGATTCGCGCCGGCGATCATCGTGTCGGTGACGTGGTCCTCGAAGCGATCCTCGGGATCGATTACGCCGGCGATGCCGCCCTGGGCATACGCGCTGTTGGACTGCTCCATCGTGTCCTTGGTGATCACGAGCATCGAAAGCCGCGGATCGACTTCCATCGCCGCCCGCAACCCGGCGATGCCGCCGCCGATCACGAGCACGTCGACGAAGTGGTGCGGAATCCGCTTGGGATGGAAGGGGACGAGGTAGCGCGGCACCGAGAAGCTCATGCCGCCATTCTACTCGTCCGACTGCCCGGCACGCGAGACGCCCTGATTGTAGGCTCGCAGGCGTTCTTGATATTCGAGCGGCACTGCGCCACGATAGCCCTGGCGGAGGTTGCGGTTGTCGTCGTCGGAGACCTTGACTTGTTCGAGCTGGCCGCGGCGGAGGCCGAGGCTGCGTAGGGCTTCGTCGAGTTCTCGCGCGGCGGTTTCGTCCGACGGGCTGTCGTCGCGCTCGGCGGCTTTGAGTTGTTGCCAACGGGCGAGGAAGCGCTGGAGGTCGGCTTCGGTCCAGCCGAGTTCGTCGAGCAGTCGCTTGTCGACATTCTGCCGCTTCATTTGCTCGGCGAGCGTTTCGAGCACGAGGTCGGTTTGCTTGCGGGCGTATTCGAGGTTGGCGGCGTCGGCTGCGGGGGCGGTGCCGTCGGTCTTGGTGGGCGGCATGGTGCCGTTGGGGACGCGGCCGGCGCCGTCGGCGGTACTGGAGCCGGAATCTTGGGAGCCTTGGTTGGGTTGGTCGGTAGATTCTTGAACCGGTTGGTTCGTAGTATCCTCAGGCTTGTCCCCGCCCGCTGAAGCGGGCTCGCCTTCCGAGCGAGCCGGGGCGTCCTCGCCCCCGGGCTGGCCGCTTCTCTGATCACCTTGTTTGCCGCCTTGTTGATCGCCTTTGCCGTCGCGCTCGGAAGAACCTTCGACTTCTTGGTTTTTGCTGCTCTGTCCTGTGCGGTCATCGGACTTAGCGTCCTGGCCGGCGCTTGATGAGTTGCGGCCGGCGCCTTGCTCGGACGATTCGCCGGCCCCTTCGTCGGCCGATTGGTTTTGGCCGGCGCTGCCGGTGCCGTCCCGCTGGGACTTCTGGCCCGCGCCTTCATCGCCGCCACCGCTGCGGTCCCCGCCTTGGTCGCCTTGCGAATCGGACTCGCGTTTGTTGTGGCCACCGGAGGGAGGTTCTTGCTGGTTGTCGGGTTTTTCACCGGAGGGTTTTTGCTGCCACTTGTCGCCCGGCTTCTTGTTCGGCCCTGCTTCGGGCGAACCCTGACCTTGCTCGGGTTGATTGCCGGCGCCAGATTCGCCTTCGCTCGCCGTCTCTTGTCCGCCGGAGGGTTGTGATTCACTGCCTTGGTCGGTGGGCTCGTTGGATTTTTTTTCTGGCGAATCGCCGGGGCGGGCGTCGTTGCCGGGTTGGTCGCTCTTTGCGTCGGCGTTGGAATCGGCTTGATCGCTGGGAGCTGGGTCGGCGTCGGGCTGACCGTCTTCGCTTTGGTTCCCGTCCGCTGAAGCGGACTCGCCTGTCTCGTTGGGAAGTTTGCCGTCGCGCTTGAGGAAGTCTTGAATGCGTTTGAAGGCTTCGCCGTCGTTGTCTCCTTCGGGCGACACAGGGGACGACTCGTTGCCGGGTTTCGACGGTCCGTTGTTACCGGGTTGGCGTTCGGCGTTTTGCGATGCCTCGCCGCCACTTTCGCTGTTTGTGCCGGATTTATCCTTCGACTGATTGGCGTCGCTCTGCTCGCCGCCAGTGGATTGCTGCGACCGGTTTTGCTCTGAGGCTTCGCCAGACTCGCCGCTTTGCTCGCCGGTAGAGGACTGGCCGTCGCTGCTTGACTTGCCGCCGGATTCGGATTCGCCGGATTGATCGTTCAATTGTTCGCCGGAGTTTTCGCCGGAGCTGTTTTCGCCGGACTGGTTGCCGGAGTTCTGTTCGCCGCTTTGGCTCGATTGCCCGTCCGTTGAAGCGGACTCGCCTTGTTGTTGCTCATTCCCTTCCGAAGAATTCGACTCGCTGCCGGATTGCCCTGCTTCGCCTTGTTGCTGGCCTTCTTGCGATTCGCCGCTATCCTGCGGCTCACGTTTTTCACGTTGGGCGAGGCGGTCCTGTGGCGGTTGGCCCGGTTTGCGCGGATCGGGCGAGACGATTCGTAGCGACTGCGAATCGCTGTTGGCTTCGTTCGCTTGCGGCGTGCGGTTGTCGCGCGCGGTGAGCCAATAACGCACGATATCGCCTGCCTGCAAATCGTGTTCGCTCGGCGTGAACAGGTGTCGGTCGGTGTAGCGACCCGTGTGTTCCTGGGCCAAGAGCTTTTCGTCGAACACGGGGCGACCCGCCGCCTCGCCGTGCAGCCGCACTTCGGCGAGCGCGAAGTCCGGGTCGCTGGCGTCGACTTCGATCGCGACGGTCTCGTCGAGCCGCACGTCGCGGACCTTTTCCGCGGGTGCGAGGATGGCGACCTCCGGCCCGTGGTCGGGTAGCACGTCGATCGGGAATTTCACGGGATCGCGGTTCGGCCGGCCGTCGGTGCCGGTAAAGCGAAGGACATAGCTCGTGAACTTTGGCGTCTGCCGATCGTCGCGCAACTCTAGCAGGAACTCCGCCTGGGCGTCGCTGCCGCTCGATTTGAACCGCACGTCGCGGCGGCCGTCCGCCTCGAAATCGACCGCCGCCTCTTCGATCGGCTGATTGGCCCGCGCGTGGATGACCACGCGCGTACCTTCGATCGCGCGGATGTCGCCGAGCCGTTCGACGCTGCGATCCGTGAAGCCGGTGTATTCGGGGTAATCGTAGTCGATCCGCTCGATGGTGATCGTCGGCGTGGCGACGACGGTGACGGCGTACTCCAGAGAGCGTGCGTCGCCGGCTTCGATTCGATAGCGCAGATTTTGCGCGATGCCGCCCCGCGCGGCGTCTTCTGCGGGCGGAATCTGCCCGGTGAAGCGCAGGCCGGCGGCGGTTGGCGTCATCGGTGCAGGCCGATCGACCGCTTGGCCGTCCGCGGTGGTGTAGCGCACGACGACGGGATCGTCGTCGCCGATGCCACGGACATCGGCCGACACGGTGAGCACTTCACCGCGGGCGAGCGTGACCACGCCCGGTTCGACGTTTTCGATCGACACGCGGCTGGCCGGGACAATCCTGGCCCAGGGCATCAGCACGCGCTCGGCGGTGACGAACGGATCCTTGGGTGAGAGAATTTTGTAGAGCGCCGCCACCGCCACGACGACCATCAGCACGTAACCCAGCCGCAACAGTTGCGTACGATCGACGGCCGATTCGACCGGCACGCGCGTGAGCCGCTGGGCCGCCTGCTCCTCCAAGGTTTCGTAGACGGCGTCGGTGATCTCGTCGCGATGCTGACGGAAGAGGAGCAGGTTCAACAAGCTGTTCTTGAGCGACGGGTTGTCTTGCTCGATTGCTTGCGCGGCGTAGGCCGGGTTGATCGAGCCGATGCAGAGCGGCCACAAACGACGCGTGGCATAGAAACAAAGACCGCCGACGAGCACGACAAACAGCAGCAACCGCACCGCGACGTTGAATCCGCCCGGCACGACCCAGTGCTCGACAACCGCCGCCGCGAGCAGGAAGGCCAGCGCGCCGGTCGCCATCACCAACAGGGCGGTCATCACGTCGACCACTTTCACCATGTGCCGGGTGGCCTGGATCTGCTTGTCGATGTACTCCTCGTAGCGGACGAGCTGGGCGTCGTGTTTCGTAGGGCGAGCTTTTCCGGGTGGTAACTGATCGACGGACATGGCGGTGGCGGCCGGACGGACTTTGCGATTCGATGCGTTCTCTCTATTATACGGCGTAAGTCCAATCTCTGAGACGCCGGAGATTGCAAAACCAGCGCGACTTTTCGGCGAAATCGTGGCGGACCGATAATTTTTAGCCTCCCTGCTGGCTATCCCTTGCCAATGCTCGACGCCAACTCATTTCGCGAGATCGTCAGCGGCCGCCGCCGCGGTGCGGGGGCGGCGCTGGCGCGGAGCGTGCTGCGGCTGGCGGAAGTACCGTATACTGCGGCCGTCAATTGGCGGAATCGGCGTTTCGATCAAGCACATCCGCCGGTCGAGCGGGTAGGTGTGCCGGTGGTGAGCGTCGGCAATCTGACACTCGGCGGCACCGGCAAGACGCCGATGGTCAAGTGGATCGCCCGCTGGTTTACCGAACGAGGCGTTCGTGTGGCAATCGTGAGCCGAGGCTACGGGGCGACGGCTGGTGGGAAGAACGACGAAGCGCTGGAGTTGGAGCAATCGCTTCCCGAGGTGCCGCATGTGCAGAATCCGGACCGTGTCGCAGGGGCGCTAGCCGCCATCGACCAATTCGATTGTCAATTGATCCTGCTCGACGACGGCTTTCAGCACCGGCGGCTCGCTCGCGACTTGGACATCGCGCTATTGGACGCGTCGGCGCCGTTTGGCTTCGAGCATGTTTTCCCGCGGGGGATGTTGCGCGAGCCGATCGCTGGGCTAGAGCGTGCCAACGTTGTCTGCCTGACGCGGGCCGACCAATTGGCTGCGCCGGATCGGGACATGATTCGCCGGCGTGTGGCCAAACTTGCTCCCATGGCGGCGTGGTGCGAGGCGGCGCATGCACCGAGCGAATTGCGAAACGCACGCGGGCAAACCCGGCCGATTGCGGCGATTGCCGGCCGGCGGGTGGCGGCGTTCTGCGGAATTGGCAATCCGACCGCGTTTCGCCGCACACTCGACGAGCTCGGCGGCGAGATCGCATTCTGGCGCGAGTTCCCAGATCATCATGCCTACAGCGCCAGCGATCGGGCCGAATTGGCAGCCGCAATCGGAGGGACGAGCTCGGAGTTGGTCCTGACCACGCACAAGGACCTGGTCAAGCTGCCGGTCGACACTCTCGGCGATCACCCTCTGTGGGCGCTGGCGATCAAGATGCAACTGCTCGCTGGCGGTCCGGCGCTCGAGCAAGCGCTCCGTACGTTAACCTTTCCAGGCTGACATGGGCCTGTTCAGCGTGGCAACGTCGCACAAGTCAGGCTGGAAAGCCCGACGTACGCCTACATCATGACGACAATCGCATTTTCGAGATGCTCGTTTTCCAAGACGCCAAGGGCCGCGTGCTGCGCGAGCTGTTTGGTGTAAAACGTCGCGCACGTGCCTTCGAGGATAATCGTGTCGCCGCGCACGCGAATCGCAAGTTCGCGAACTCGGCCGCCGAGGCGCGACTCGATCCGCTGACGGATGGCGACCGCGAGGTGCCGACGGCGTTCGGTCCGATAGCCGATTTCGTTGGAGTGGGCCGTTTCAAATCCGGCCGGGGAAAGGATGATTTCCGTTTCGGCGGCGGCATCGATCGCGAGCGAAGCGACGGGTGCTAGCGGGACTGCTGCTATCGAGGCTGCGGCGGAGATACGAAGCGAATCAGATGACGTCCGAGCGGGCGTAATCGGGATGGTTACCGAATGCTGGCATCCAGCGGGGCGCATGGACAAAAAACTCCTCCGCCCAGTATTGTCCCACGACTTGATTTCCGAAGAGTTTGTTCCTTACGAAAAACACTCATTAGAAATCGAGTCGCGGGGGACTGCTCCCCTGCCAAAGTCTCTACGGCCGCCTGTGCCGTCGTCAACAGAACCGCCTTTCCGTAGCCGCTGACGTGTTGA
>JANNTD010000009.1:0-3755 GCA_031403315.1 Planctomycetota bacterium | reverse complement strand
CGTTGGCAATTCATAAAGCGCGCAGCGTTGAGATTAAGAGTTCTTCACATTCCCAAAAAGAAGGGAGTTTGAGATGGCTGACCCGGAACGCGGTCGCGAACTACATCGCGAATTCGTCGGAATGTTGTTTGCTCTTGCAATCGCAGAAGTGGCGATTCAGGGGGCGACTCTAGTAAACGGCAAATTATCGTTGTCGGAATGCGCGCCGAGTTACTCGCACCTCATATTGGCAACCGCAATAATCACTACAAGTTGGGTCGGTTGGGGATGGTCAAAGCACAGTCTGAGCAATATTCGGCACATCTTTACGTGTGACTATTGCGAATTGCTCGTCGATCTTTGGTTGGTAGCAGTATATTTCTTCATTGTCAAAAGTGTCGAGCTACCTAGCGACGGTGGACTCGAAATCATACCGTCGTACTATGAAGAAACTCGATGGGTTGTGACAATATTTGCGACTTACTTCGTCTGGGACTTGATTACCAAAGTCCGGGAAGACGACAAACAGAAACGAATGCAACGTTCTGGACAGAGATTTGGATGGTTAAAGAGAGATGACAACAATCGATTGGTCATTCTTCAGAGGATTTGGGCGTCAGTTATTTGCACGATTCTCTCCGCAGCCGTTTTTTGGACGCTTTCAATGGGAGAGCCGGGGTCTCGTGCAGTTATCGAGATAGACATTGCACTCTTTGCGATAATATTTTTATTCCGAGCGTTGAAGGTAAGAAATATCTCGGAACTCAAAATGCGCGATTATGGAAGGATTCTGTTTTTTATTGGAATATTTGCAGTAAGTTGGTTCAGCGCGACTGGCCCCGAGAACGTAAAGAACTTGTTCCTAGCGCCTTTCTCAGCGCCAGTCGATTTGATCGGTGGCAATGTGAGTCACTGATTGAACGACCACGCCTACCCCTTCGTCACCGCCAGCAAAAAACTCGGCTTGAGCGGCTCGAAGGTGAGGCGGTCGAGTTGGTCGGTGCCGCGGGGCCTCTTTGGCATTTTCGGTGTTTACTTCTTGCCTTTGCGTTTGACCAGTGCGGCCTTGGCATTCACGGCTTCGCTTCGCCGTTCCACTCGTTGCAGGGCCTGATCGATTTTATCAACCGTGCGAATCGTGGGAGAATGTTTACCCGATTCCAGTCGCGAAATGGTCTCTTGTCGCAACCCGGCCAAACGTGCCAATTCCTGTTGCGAAATTCCAAGCGCGCGTCGCTGCTCGATGATTTTGCGAGCGATCGACACGCGAGCAAAAGCCACCGCAGGGCGATTGCCTGTGGCGTCGGAGGGCGGCCATACCGGAAGCTCGGCGTCCTGTCCCCGAGCGGCCAAACGCTCCAACCGCCGCAATTCCGCCGGTTCCACCAAGGCAAATCGCTTCCCGTTCCTAACAACAGTCTGCCGTATCATCACTCAGTCCTCGTAAAACCCGTCCCGGTGCCCCACTTTTTCCACGATGACGATTTCAATTGTCCCACCTCGGACAACGCGAAACTGAACGCGGTAGTCGCCCGTGCGAATCCGAAAGTGCCCAGCCAGTTTGCCCGAAAGCGCCTTCACGCCACTTACGATCGGCCATCGTTCCAGCCGAGCGAAGATCTTTTCCACACGAGTCTGGATTGGCACCGGCAGATCATTAAATTGACGCTGCGCCTCAGCCGTGACATCGACCTTCGTCATTACCTGAACTCTAGCTGTTTATGACAATTTTGTCAACATCACGGAATCGCGTTCGAGCATTGTGACTGGGACGAGAAACGCATTTGGCGCGTTCAACTACCCCTTCGTGACCGCGATCAAAAAGCTCGGCTTGAGCGGCTCGAAGGTGAGGCGGTCGAGTTGGTCGGTGCCGCGGGCGAGGTTGATCATCCAGATGTGGATTTGCGACGAATGCTGGCTGAGCATTTGTCGCAGCTCGGAGAGGTGGTCGATGCTCGTGGTGTTGACGACCAGCCGGCCGCCGTGGCGGAGTCGGGAATAAGCGGCTTCGGTGAGGCGGATCACTTCGCGGCCGGCGCCGGCGATGAACACGGCGTCGGGGTCTGGTAATTCGTCGAATGCTTCCGGAGCTCGACCGAGGACGGCGTTCACGTTGGCCACGCCGAAGCGTTCAGCGTTCTCGCGAATGAGGTTGTGTTCGTCGGCGTCCATTTCGATAGCGTAGACGCTGCCGTCGGAGGCCATTTGCGCCGCTTCCATGCTCACCGAGCCGCTGCCGGCCCCGACATCCCAAATGGTGCTCGACGGGGCGATGTCGAGTTGCGCGAGCGCCATCGCGCGAACTTCGGCCGGCGTGAGCAAGCCAAGTTGCGGTTTCGATTGCAGGAACGCTTCGTCCGGGTTACCGAACAGTCGGCGGCCGACCGCTTCGCGCGGCCGGTCGGGCACGTTCGGATCGCGGACCAGGATCATCACGTTGAGCGCGTCAAAATCCTGAGCGGCGATCTCGGCGAGCGTGCCCCGGGTGACGCGCTCGTCGCGGGCGCCGAGGTTCTCGCAGACGTAGGCCGTGAAGTAGTCGATCTTTCGTGCGAGCAGGGCCTTCGCTACTTCGGCCGGGCCGCATTGGTCGCTCGTGAACAGGCCGACCTTTTGGGCCGTGCGAATTTTTTCGAGCACCGCGTCGAGCGGGTGGTTGGCGAGGTTCGTGAGGTACGCCTCTTCCCAGGTTTCCATCACGCGCGCGAACGCGAGTTGCATGCTGCTGACGTGCGGCACGACGGCGAACCGGTCCTTGCCGAGCCGCTCGCTGACGTAACGGGCGAGGCCGTAGAACAGCGGGTCGCCGTGGACCAGCATCACGACGCGCTTGCTGCCGGCCGACTCCAGGAGCGCGACCAGCTTGTTGAGGTCGGTCGGGATGACGTGCCTCTCGGCCTTCGACTCGGGCACCAGCGAGAGTGTCCGCTCGGTGCCCAAGAGCACTTGCGCATTGGCGATCAACTCGCGCACGCTGGCCGACATGGCCGTGGGGCCGTCGTCGCCGATGCCGATGACGTGGATCTTGGAGGACAAGGATGCAGGATACGGGGTGCCGGATGCAGGGACGGAAGCCACGATCAATATAACAAATCCACTATCGCTCGCTCAGCCCAGAAAGATGCGGAACACAATGGCGAGACGGCGGCGGATCATCGATAATTGCCTTCCCTGCCCCCCGCATCGTGCATCCCGCATCCTCTCGCGCTAGTCCGCCACATAGCACCGCAGCGAGTGGTGCTCCATCAGGATCGGGCCCGATTGGGGCGGCGGCGGGCCGTCGGCGCCGGGGTAGACGTCGCCGGGCGAGTCGGCCGCCGTGTCGACGAACAGCCGCCATTTCCGCCCCGAAGCGACCTTCGGCACGGCGAACGGCTGTGCCTGGCCGCCGGAATGCAGCAGGATCATCACCGGCTTGGCGGCCGGGTCGCCCGCGCCGCTGCGGCCGAAGACTGCCGTAAGGCTGTTCGTGACGTTGTGCCAATCGACCGGCTTGCCGTCGGTGCCGTACCAACTCACGTCGGGGAGTTGCCCCGGCTTCTCGGCCGTGCCGGTGAGGAACGTCGGCCGGCGGACGTTCGGCTGCTTGCGGCGGAAGGCAATCAGCGCCTGGGTGAACCGCAGCATCTCGGCGTTGCGTTCCACCAGCCGCCAATCGAACCAACTGGTGGCGTTGTCCTGGCAGTAGGCGTTGTTGTTGCCGCGCTGCGTCCGCTGCACCTCGTCGCCGTAGACGAGCATCGGCACGCCCTGGCTCAGCATGAGCGACGCGAGCA
>JANNTD010000008.1:0-5093 GCA_031403315.1 Planctomycetota bacterium | reverse complement strand
AGTCACATTGGTTCGAGATCCATGGTGCGCGATCGCACTATCTCGACGAAGGGCCCGCCCATACGCTCGATCGTCCACCGCCGACGTTGCTCTTCGTGCACGGCAATCCGACCTGGTCGTTTCATTGGCGGGCGCTTGTCGAACCGTTGCGGTCGCGCTATCGCTGCGTGGCGCCCGATCACTTGGGCTGCGGCTTGAGCGACAAGCCGAGCGGACTGCTGCGGCTCTCGGATCACATCGACCATCTGGCGACGCTCGTCGAAAGGCTCGATCTCGAGCGCGTCACGCTGGTGGCCCAGGACTGGGGCGGTGCGATCGGCCTCGGTGCGATGCTGCGGAGACCGGAGCGGCTCGAGCGAATCGTGCTGTTTAACACCGGCGCGTTCCCACCGCCCTACATTCCTTGGCGAATTCGCGCGTGTCGCATGCCGCTGCTCGGTCGACTCGCCGTCCAGGGCGGCGGACTCTTTAGCCGGGCCGCCCTGCGAATGACGCTCTCCCGCCGAGAGCGGCTCGACCCCGCCGTCGCCGCCGCCTATCTCGCGCCGTACAACTCCTGGGCCAGTCGCCGCGCGGTGTATGGCTTCGTCGAGGACATCCCCAGCGGCTCGCGCCATCCGACTTGGCAAGAATTGGCGGGCATCGAACGGCGCCTGCCGTCGCTCGCCGATCGGCCAGCGCTCTTGGTCTGGGGCATGCGCGACTGGTGCTTCCGGCCTGATTGCCTGGAGCGTTTCGAACAAGTCTGGCCCGAGGCCGAGGTCCACCGGCTCGCCGACGTCGGCCACTGGGTCGTGGAAGACGCGACCGACGAAATCCTGCCCCTCGTCAAGCATTTCCTCACAAACACGAATTCCAGTCTAATTGCCACAGAGCACACAGAGATCACCGAGGCGAAAACGCTGAATACATAGTTGCCTGCCTCTCTGTGTCTTCTGTGATCTCTGTGGCTAATCAAGAAACTGCCATGTCCGAATCTTATTCCGTTCGCATCGCCAAGGCCGAGCACATCTTCAGCGCCGCCCACTTTATTACCTACGAGGGCCAGTGCGAACGGCTGCACGGCCACAACTACCGCGTGGCGGCGGAAATCGTCGGACCGCTCAACGAAGACTATCTCGTCGTCGACTTTCTCGCCGTCCGCGATGCGCTCCGCGAAATTGTGGCGAAGCTCGATCACTACGTGCTGCTGCCCACCGAACACCGCGAGCTGGTCGTCAAGCAAGAGGGCGATGAGGTGACCGTGGCGTTTGAGAGCCGCCGCTGGGTCTTTCCTCGCGGCGACTGCCGGCTGTTGCCGGTGGCCAACACGACGGCCGAGCTCTTGGCCGCCTACATCGGCCGCGAGCTCAAGCTGGCGCTCGAATTCCGCTGCGGCCTCGACGACCCCCACATCCGCGTCGAGCTCGACGAGTGCGACGGCCAACTGGCGATCTGGGATTGGCAGCCGAAGTAGCGGCAAACTCTGCCCAACCGGCAAAATTTCTCCAGCCGCTCGCGCACGCCAACCGATAAGCCCGGTGGTACGAGTGCGCGCCCGCCACGTGCCAGCTCATCGACCTGCTAGCAGACGTCTTGAACCTGCCATGTCCGACATCCATAGTGCCGCCGTGCTCTTGATGAGTCTTCCTCAGTAAGATGCCGGCGTGCTCATGGGCAAGCTCGACTCGAAGCAAGTCGAACAAGTCTCGATTGAAATCGCCCGCCGGCGAAACGTCTCGGCAGAGGAGCAGGAAAAGGTGATCCTCGAGTTCGCCCAGACGACGCCGTCCAACAGCGGCGGGGGGGGCGGCATCGAGGTGGCCAAGTCGCTGCTGCAAAAGGCGCTCGGTTCGGGCGCCGGCGCCGCGCTTGACACGGTTCGCCAGTCGATCGAGGCGATGCCCTTCTCCTTCTTACGACAAGTCGACAAGCAAAACATTCTGACCTACATCATCGACGAGCATCCACAGACGATCGCCCTGGTGATGTCGCACCTGCCGCCGAACTTCGGTGCGGAGATCCTCACCGGCTTGCCCGAAGAGAAGCGGCTCTCGGTGGTGCGGCGGATCGCCACCATGGGCCAGACGACCCCCGAAATCGTCCGCGAGGTCGAAAAGGCGCTCGAAGGCCGCATGTCGAACGTGATGAGCCAGAGCTTTGAAAACGCGGGCGGCGTCGAGGCCGTCGCCGAAATGCTCAACGTCGCCGACCGCGCCACGGAGCGTGCGCTTTTGGACAAGCTTGCCGAAGAAAGTCCGGACCTCGTGGACGACATCCGCCGGCTGATGTTTGTCTTTGAGGACGTCAGCAAGTTCACCGACAAAGACATCCAGACGGTGCTCAAAAACGTCGAGACCAACCAGTGGGCGCTGGCACTCAAGGGCGCCAGCGAGGAGCTCACGCAGAAAATCCTCGGCAACATGTCGGAACGGGCCGCGAGCATGCTCAAAGAAGAAATCGGCTACCTCGGCACGGTCAAGCGCTCGGCCGTCGAGAACAAGCAGCAGGAGATCGTCGACATCATCCGCCGCCTCGAGAACGAAGGCACCATCGAGATCAATTCCAGCGGCGAAGTCGAAGAAATGGTGCAGTAGCCACGCCGGCCAAGGTAGCGCCCCTCGGTTCGCCCCACCTCGCCGCTTGCGGTTTAGCTAAACCGCAAGCGTTGCGCCACGCATAAAACCGGCATCTTTCCCCTGCCGTGCCGCTGCGTGCCGCGGACCGACTTCCGCCGCCAACTCCTCGCCTCTCGCGCCGCGTTTTGTTAGCATGGCAGACGCCCAAGCCGCGAGGAGCCCCGACGTGTCCACCGCCACCCCGATGATGCAGCAGTACCACGAGGCCAAGGCGGCCGCGGGCGACGCGCTGCTCTTGTTCCGGATGGGCGACTTCTACGAACTGTTTTTCGACGATGCCAAGGCGGCGGCCCGCGTCTTGGGCATTGCGCTCACCAGCCGCGACAAGGGCGAAAACCCGGTGCCGATGGCCGGCTTCCCCTACCATCAACTCGACGCCTACCTCGCCAAGATCATCGCCTCCGGCCACCGCGCTGCAATCTGCGAACAAGTCGAGGACCCGAAAAAAGCCAAGGGCCTGGTGAAGCGCGAGGTGACGCGGATTGTCACGCCGGGCACGCTCACCGACGATGCGCTGCTCACGCCACGGGCGAGCAACTACCTCGCCGCGATCGCCCACCCCACGGCCCACTCCACAGCCGACGTCGCGGCCGGGCTCGCCTGGATCGACGTCTCCACCGGCCGGTTCTACGCGGCCACGTTTCCCACCCGCGAACTGCCCGATCAACTCGCCCGCATCCAGCCGGCCGAGCTCTTGGTGAGCGAAGACGTGGGGAAACCGGCCGAGGCTTGGACGCAAGGCGTCCCCTTGACGCGTCGCCCGGCGTGGACCTTTGCCCACAACGCCGCAATCGCTGCGCTGTCGAAGCACTTTGGCACGCGGTCGCTCGACGGCTTCGGCTTCGACGTCGAAGGGGACGCCGCGGCGCTCCGCGCTGCCGGCGCGGTGCTCGATTACCTCGCCGAAACACAAAAGGCCTCGCTCGCGCACGTCGACCGCTTGCTGCCCTACTCGGCAGCCGAGCGGCTCGCCATTGACCCCGCCACTCGCCGCAGCCTGGAACTCACCGAAACCATTCGCGACGGCCGCCGCGAGGGATCGCTCTTGGGCGTGATGGACCGCACCGTGACGTCGCTCGGCGCGCGGCTCTTGGCCGATTGGCTCGCCGCACCGCTGGTCGACGTGCCGGCCATTAATGCGCGGCTCGACGCGGTGGCCGAATTCGTCGCCGATCCGTCGCTCACGGCCAGCCTGCGCGACGCGCTCGCACAGATTTACGACGTCCAGCGTCTCTTGGCCCGCGTGACCACCGGTCGTGCCAGCCCGCGGGACTTGAGCTTCGTCGGCCGCACGCTGGCGATTCTACCGAAGGTGAAGGCAAAGCTCACCGCCCGTGCAAGCGCTCTCTTGCAACAGCTCGAACAGCGGCTCGACCTCTGTGCCGACATCCGCGGCCCGCTGGAGCTCGCCCTCATCGACGAATGCCCGCTAGTAGCCCGCGACGGCGGCTTCATCCGCAGCGGCTACCGCGCCGACCTCGACGAGCTCCGCGAGCTCACCGCCGGCGGCAAGCAATGGATGGCCGAGTACCAGGCGACCGAATGCGAGCGGACCGGCATCCCGAACATCAAGATCGGCTTCAATTCGGTCTTCGGCTATTACCTCGAAATCACCCACGCCCACCGCGACAAAGTTCCCGCCGGCTACATCCGCAAACAGACCGTCAAAAACGCCGAACGCTACATCACTCCCCAGCTCAAGGAGTACGAAGAAAAGGTGCTCACCGCCGAAGAGCGGGCGAAAGTGCTCGAGCTCGACATCTTCGCGCAGCTCCGCGAATTAGTCGCCGCGGCAGCGGCCCGCCTGCAAGCCACCGCCAGCGTGCTCGCGGAAGTCGACGTACTGGCGAGCCTCGCCGAGTTGGCCCGTTCGCGCGGCTACGTACGGCCGACCGTCGTCGCCGAACCGCTGCTCGACGTCGAAGCGGGCCGCCACCCCGTGCTCGACGTCACCGAGCCGGATGGGACATTCGTCCCCAACGGCGTGCAATGCCGGGGAAATGGCAATGACGAAATCCAAATGACGAATGACGAAAGCAGGGACACCGAGCATTCGTCATTCGTCATTCGACATTCGTCATTCCCCACTTTGCTCCTGATCACCGGCCCCAACATGGCCGGCAAGAGCACGTACATTCGCCAAACGGCGCTCCTCACGCTGATGGCTCAGATGGGCAGCTTCGTCCCCGCGAAGCGCGCGACCATTGGCGTTGCCGACCGCATCTTCGCCCGCGTCGGCGCCAGCGACGAGCTCTCGCGCGGCCAGAGCACGTTCATGGTCGAGATGACCGAGACGGCTCGCATCCTCAACACGGCCACGCCGCGGAGCCTCGTGATCCTCGACGAGATCGGCCGCGGCACGAGCACCTACGACGGACTCTCGCTCGCCTGGAGCATCGTCGAGCACCTGCACCGCTCCCCCGACCGCGGCCCCCGCACGCTCTTCGCGACGCACTATCAGGAACTCACGCAGCT
>JANNTD010000007.1:0-12385 GCA_031403315.1 Planctomycetota bacterium | reverse complement strand
GGTCAGCAAGAAGGTCGCCACGGACGGGGTCGAGAAGCCAGGAGGGCCGCATGACGCCGCTGCGCATTGCCGTGATTGGCGCCGGCCATCTGGGCCGCATCCACGCCCGCATCGCCGCTGGCCACGACGAAATCAAGCTCGTCGCGGTGGCTGATCCCGTCGCAGCTTGCCGCGATACTGCGGCCGCCGAGGGCCAAACGCGGGCTGTGTCCGACTACCGCGAGTTGATCGGCGAGATCGACGCCGCGATTCTCGCCACTCCGACCAACACGCACCACACGATCGGCGTCGAGCTGCTTTCGAGCGGCATTCCGCTATTTATCGAGAAGCCGCTCTCCACGCACGCCGCCGCGGCCGACGACCTCGTCAACCTCGCGCGCAAACAGGGCCTGGTGCTGCAAGTCGGCCACGTCGAACGGTTCAATCCCGCGCTGGTCTGGGTGGCCTCCGAAGTCCGCGATCCGAAATACATCGAAGCCACGCGCACAAGCGGCTATTCGTTCCGCTCGACCGACATCGGCGTCGTGCTCGACGTGATGATTCACGACCTCGACATTGTGCTGGCGCTTGCCAAGTCGACGGTGACGGGCGTGCAGGCGCTCGGCATCTCGGTGCTCGGCGGACACGAAGACATGGCAACCGCGAGGCTGACCTTCGCCAGCGGCCTGGTGGCTCAATTGACGGCCTCGCGCGTCAGCTTCCAGCAGCAGCGGACGATGAACATCTTTACGTCGCGGTCGAGTGCATCGATCAACTTCGCCACACAGGAAGCGTCGCTCGTGAAGCCGCGCGAGGACGTGCTGCGGCGACGGTTTCAGGTCGATCGGCTTACCGCTGACGAGCGAGTTCACTTGAAAGACCACATGTTCGATGAGTTGCTCATCCGCACCGAGCACGAGCCGATCAAGATCAACGCGATCGAAGAGGAGCAGCGCGATTTCGTGGCGGCGATTCGCACCGGTAAGACTCCGCGCGTGGACGGCCAAGCGGGCCGCGACGCGGTCGCCGTCGCTGGAAAAATTCTCGAAAGCATCCACGAGCACGCATGGGACGGCAGCGCCGCCGGCCGCCAAGGCCCGTTCGCCATGCCCGCGCTGCCGATCATTCCTTCCGTCGACCGCTGGCAGGAAGACGCCGCACCTCGCCGCCTGGCGGGCTGAGCAAACTCTCTCGCCAACCTCGCTACGCCAAATCGCGGTCCTCGAACAGGATCAACGCGAGCAGCATCGCGGCGGTCGTATAGAGCAGGCAGTAGACGAGCGCCCAGCCGAGATAGACCATCGGTATGTCGACGCCGCCCGCCACGGCCGCTTGCACGTTGAAGTGGTCGAGTACCGGGAGCACGACCGCGATCAGTTTGCCGACGAACGCAACGAACTCGATTTGCCCGGCCGACGATTGCACGATCAGCGGCCCCAAGTGGCCCAGCACGTAGATCGCGCCGCAAATGATCAAGTTCGGCAGCATCGGCAGCCGCGTCGAGATCGCAACGCTGATCGCCGTGAGCACAACGGTTTCCATGAACGCGAGCACCAGGCCGGGTACGGTACCGATCATTGCCGCATAGCATTGTTGCCAATTCGGCTCGGGGTTGGCCGTTTCGCGGGCGTCGTACACGACCTTGTACGACACGGTAATCAGCAGAATCGCTCCCAGCACGACGAACATCAAGAACAACGGCCAAACGATGCCGACGAATTTGCCAATCACGAATTGCCGACGGCTAATCGGCTTCGAGAGCAGCGTCACGGCGGTCTTGCCCTCAATTTCGTCGGCCACCGACACGCTCGCCGTCCACAGACCGACCAGGATCGCCAGCACCATGATCGTCGTGAGTCCGGAATCCTTGAGCATTTTCACGTCTTCGCCGAACGTGTTGTACGGGATGTAGATGAACGACAAGAGTGCGAATGCCCCGCCGAGCATCACCAGGATGTAGAGCGGTTGGGCGACGGCTTCCTTCGCGGTGGCGACCGCGATCGCCGACACGCCGGGGAACAGCCAATAGATCAGGAAGTAGACCAGGTAGACGCCCACCACCGCTGCGGCCGTGATCGGGATTTGATGCACCTCTGGCATTTCGACGTCGGTCAAAATGCTGATCTTAAGTTCGGCCGGGGCCTCGCCCTGGTTGGTGACAAAGAGCTGCGTGATCAAGCCGTCGAAGAGCCGCGGGCGATTGCTGCTTGGCGTCCAGACGTATGGCTCGTCGCCTTCGACCAGAATCAGCGGGGCAGCGTACGCCTGTTCTGGTTTGGTATCGATCACCAGATCCTGGTTGCTCTCGAATGCGTAGCGCTGGAGTTCGTTGGCGCGGAATTCGATCGGTAGTTCGAAGTCTTCCTTGCCCGCAGGGATTGTCACCGTCACCTGTTGCGGCCCGACGGCCGGCAACCGCTGAAGCGATTCCACCAGCAACTTGGTTGGCATCGTCGGCGCACCGAGCAATGCGAAGCCGACAAATACTATCGCCATGTACGTGATCGGCATCAGCACGCTTTCGCGAACCAGGCGGACGACCGTCTCCGCCGCCGGCCGCGCGACGAGCCAGAGCAAGCCAAACAACGCCAGCAAGATCCCCACGCCAATCGTCACGCCGACCGCGAGAAACCAAATCGGCGTGAGCCACATGGTCAAATTGCCGAACAACACAAAAGACGACATAGTACCAGCAACGATAGAAGGGCAATGAGATGGGGGAAATTCACAAAAATCGTCGGCCAGATTCGGCCCACAATTCCTTCATCAAACCGTGAATCGGGTGGCGAATCAAGAGCCCGCACCAATCTGATCGAACAAACGTGGGCCGATTGAACAAACGTCGGCCGGTCTAATGCCGAATCTCGAACCCGGCGAACTCTCCATTGGCCGGCTGCGTATCTACCCGTTCGTCGCGAATATAGCGGACCATCCGTTCGCGGACATCGTCGAGGAACGCGGCCAGCTCGTGCTTCTCACCCTCCGCCACCAATTCGACCTGTCCGTCGGGGAGGTTGCGAACGTAGCCGTTTACCTCGTACCGTTTGGCGATCGACTCCGCGGTATAGCGGAAGCCAACGCCCTGGACGTGGCCGCGATAGCGGACGGTTTTTCGTAGGTGAGCGGTGGTTGCGCACATGCTTCCGACATCCGCGAAGCGGCCCGCGCGACGACGAAATTCAGTATATCCACCCGTTGCTGGCGCTGCCAGCCTTGACTCACGCGGCGAGTTTATCTAACCTTCCCGCGCGATGGTATGCCCTCGAATTAGCCGTGGCAAATTTCTGTGCTCGTTGGCGCTCGCGGTCGCGATCTGCGGCTCGGCAAGCGCCGGCAACCAGGAGAGTGTCGTTGTCTTGCGCAGCGGCGGCGTGCTGCACGGGAAGGTTTCCGTCAGCGGCGAACGCTATGTCGTCACGCAGCCGAAGAGCGTCGTCGACGTGCCGGCGCCGCAGGTTCTGCTCGTCGCCAATTCGATGGACGATGCTTACCGGCGGCAGCGACAACAACTGCCGCACGATACCTCGGAGGCCCACCTCGGCCTGGCCGAATGGTGCTTACGATACAATCTGATCAAGCCAGCGGAGCAGGAACTCGCCGATGCGCGTCGGCTCGATCCGCGCGATCCGCGGGTCTCGCTGTTGGAGCGTCGCCTGATCGTGGCGAGTCAGCCGAAGAAGTCGCCGCCATCGCCAGCACCTGCTAAGCCTCACGACGAAAGTCCTTCGAAGGAGGAGCTCCAGAAGCTCGATGCACTCGTGAAAGAACTGCCGCCGGGCGTGGTCGAACGCTTCACGCGGAAAGTGCAGCCACTTTTGGTCAACAACTGCACGACCTCCGGTTGCCACCAGGCAGGAAGCCAACAAGACTTTCAACTCGATCGCGCGGTGCTGCACGGCCTCTCGAACCGCCGCATCACGCTCCGCAATCTGGTCGCCACGCTGGCGCTCGTCGACCGCGATGCACCGCAACAGAGCGACTTACTGTCGATCCCCCGCCACAGCCACGGCGGCATGGATCGCCCGATCCTCGGTCCGCGGCACGAATCGCAACTCACGCAACTGGTCGATTGGGTGGGATTGGTGACCGAGACGAGCGTTGCCACCGAGCCGATTGCCGCGCTATCGGACGTGGACACGGCACCGATTCAATCGCTAGAGCCGCTTGGCAGGCAAGGAAAACCGTCGCGCTTCCTCGATCGCGACGTAGCGCCCGCCAATTTCGACGACCCTCAGCAGCCGCTGCGCCCGAAAGGCGAAGTGAAATTCGGCCTAGATCTCCGGCCGTGGCAGCCGAACGATGAATTCGATGCGGAGATCTTCAATCGGCTCAAGCCCGATCCGGCGACGCAAAGTGGCACGACTGCCGTGGGGCCACCGGCGACTCGTTGAGTCGCGGCTATTGATACGCGAGCAGTCCAGCTATTGGTACTCGGCTTCGCCCTCAGTCGTAATGGGGGCTTCTTCGTAGTACTCGCCGCTCGGCGCAGCGCCTTGATTGCCGCAGTTGCCGCCGCCGCTTGAACAGCCACCACTGCTGCAGGCACCGCCAGCACAACTGCAGGGGGCAGCGCCGTCGCAGGGGCTGCAGGCACCGCAATTGCTCGCCGAGCCTGTTCGGCCGCAACCACACTGGTTGCAGTCGGCCACTGGGCCGTCGTAATCGTGGCACGAGCTGCAGCTGCGACATCCGCCGCCGGCAATCGTGAGCGTAGTTCCCAACACAACCGACAGCAGTAGATGGCGTAACATCCTCGTCGTTCCTTCTCGCGCGATGGGCCGCCCGACGAACCTGCGTGATAGCATTCGGCGGCAGGATGAGAGCGCGTGGTGTACCAGACCATCGGCCGGAGGTCGTGGGTGCGTTGAGGAATACTGCGGGGAAGATGCCGATCGTAATAGCTGGCGTTGCTATCTTTCGGCAATCGCGAGCGCTTGGAGAATCCGCGGATCGGCCAGCGTGTCGGCGACAAAGCGAACGCCGTCGAAATCATAGCCGCGCGTGTGGCGGTTCGGCACTGCAACGGTGAACGCCCCGGCTGCGACACCCGCGCGGCAGCCGTTGACGCTATCCTCGAGCACCATCGTCTCCGGCGGCGTGAGGCCGAGCCTGCGGGCGGCGAGCTGATACACGTCCGGCGCGGGCTTGCCGTGGACCACGTCTTCACTCGTGAGCACGAACTCGAAACGCGTGTGCAAATCGATCCGGCCCAGCACGTCGGCCGCGTACGAGCGGTGGCCGCTCGTGGCAATCGCCTTCGGCACGCCGCCCGCTTCGAGTGCCACGAGCAAATCCAGTAGCCCTGGCATCGGCGCTAGCGACACCTCGAGCAGCTTGTCGCGCAACAGCGACCGCTCTGTCTCCAGCAGCTCGATCGTATCCTCGAGCGCGTGCCATTCGATCATCTTCCGAAGCGACTCGGCCGTGGGCCGACCCATCATCTGCGCTCGCAATTCGGCGTCGTACACCTTCCCGCGGCGGCGTAGCACTTCCACGTCGGCTTGCTCGTACACGTCTTCCGAATTAACAATCAAACCGTCCATGTCGAACACAACGGCGGCCAATCGCGGCGAACTAGTCATTAATGTTGAATCCCTCGGCAATTCTACGGAGCACGCCTGCAAGCTGGCCCAAGATTATACTCGTTGCGCCCCAGACGCAATCTTCACCGAGTTGAAAACAAGGAGCGCGGAGTACGAGCGGTCCACGCTCGATCGCGATCGTGCCGAGGCAGCCAGGGTCGAGCAGCGCGTCGATCGGCATTTCGACGACGCGTTCCACTTCGCGATCGTGCGGTTGCCACAACGGCGCTGAGCGCGATGCGGCCAGCCACGGCGTGACGCGAAAGTTACTGACGTACACGTAAGTCTCTGGAAGCTCGCCGACAAGCTCGACCGATTCCGAGACACCCAGCTCTTCGGCAAGCTCGCGTCGGGCCGCGTCGGCCGTGGTTTCGCCCGCGTCGACCGATCCGCCGGGTAAGCTGATCTGGCCGCCGTGCTTTCCTAGCGCCGAGTGCCGGACCGTGAGCGGAATGTGCCAGCGGCCTTCACGCCGAAAGACGAGCGCGATTACCGCCGCCGATCTCGCATCGATTGGCGCCGGCCCAAAGTGTCGTCCGTAGCTCAATTCGTGAGCAAAACGCTCGCCGTCGCGGCGATCGGCACCGCGAGCCGCGAGTTCCGCCGCCAGCTGTTCCGGCAAGTCATCCGCGGTTGCGAGCAATTCTGTCGCGAGCCATTTAGTCTTCGAGGGCATACACCACATACTCGTCGTTCGGGTGTTCGCGGTTCGGATAGATGGCTCTCAGCGCAAGTGGATGGTCCTGATCCGACACGATGTACTTGGCTCCATAGCGCCGCGCCATTTCGACGGCCCGCTCGGTGCCCAACTCGCCGACCGAATTGAACGGCTCGGCTTCATCGCCGATTTGGTAGTAGAACATATTCTGCAGCCGGTCGAACCATTCCACCATGCTGCGAGCGTCTTGGGGAATGTCCTTTCGGGTCGCGACTTCGGCCCGGCCGGTCCGCCACTTGAAGGACGTGGCTAGCCGAGGCGTGAGGAACACTGCATCGCGCGGCGTGTTCTCGGCGATCCAGTTGCAGACGTCGGCCCAGGCCGCGGGATCTTGCATCGCCGCGTCGGCTGGCGGCACGGGACTGATCCAGCGCTCCGACGTATTGACGCCGACGTGCCAGCCCGCAAAAGCGATCGCCCCGGCGAGACCCCATACTGCCCAGGGCTTTCGCTCGTCGAATCCCGCCACAATCAGCGACACCGTTTGAAACGCCACTGCCAGCGGCACGGCCACGTCGGTGAGTCGGAACCAGTAATAACGCAAGAGCGCGGCGGCAATCCGCGGCTCGTTCCAGAAAGCGATCTCGATGGCGAAGCCAACCGCGGCAAGCGCGACCGCGCCCCAGGCATACCACGTGACGATTCGCAGACCGTCGCTTGGGACAGGCGCCAAACGTCGATTCGCCCGGACGAGCACCCACAGAGACAGGATCAAGAGCCCGTGCCGCGAAAGTCGATTGACGATATCTTCCGTCGGCATTGTCAGCAGCGACAGGTGGTGCGGCAGTCGCTCGAAGACGTAGATCCGATTGGCTGCGGCGACGAACTCGGGCGGTTGGTTCCACGTGAGAGCAATCGCCGGCACCACGCCGACGAGCGCAAGCAGCCCGCCGACGACAAGGCCGGGCAGCATCGAAGTAAAAAAGGAAGTAAAAAAGGGGACAGGTCCATTTTTTGACTCGATTGTGTCATCCCGTCGCGCGTGCCGGGGAAAAATGGACCTGTCCCCTTTTTCCTTGAGCCAAATGCCGGCACAGACGATCACCGACCAGCCGCCCACCAACACGTGAAACGCGCTCGCCGCCCCGAGCGCAATCCAGACGAGGTTCCACCGCCGATCGGCTAGCGCACGCAGTGCGACGAGCACGAACACATACGCAAAGCACTTCGCCTCGACGCCGCTGACGACCCATTCGCCGGCGAGATGGGCCATTTCGGTGAAGGTGACCCACAACGCGGCCGCCAGCACCGATACGAGCGGCACCGGCACCAGCCGCCAACTGAGCCGCTGCCACGCCCACGCCAACAGCGTCCACGCCACGATCCGGCCCACCCACGCGGTGGTGCTGAGCGAGAGCCATTTCGTCACCCAGCCGAACATCCACACGAACAACCCATGTGCATCGGGCGATTCGAGGAACAGGTCGCCTGCACACCAGTCGGGATTCCAGAAATGCTTCATTCGGCAGAGGTAATGCGGCTCGTTGACGTGCGGCACCGGATCGCCGGCGATGGCGAAGAATACCAGAATGATGAGCAGCACCTCCCCCAACCGCGCGCCCCATGGCTGTGGCTTGTTGGCGTCACTGCTTGAAATGGCGGTAAGGTCGCTCGTCATCGTAACGTTTTGCGTGTTCCTCCATCGGCCAGCGTAATCGGCCGCCGCCGGGCGAACCAGCCGAATCGCCCGCCTGACCGCTTGCTGGCCCCGCGCCGCGCCGCATATCATGGGCTTTGTACCTCACCAAGGTTGCACGAATGGCGAATAACGGCATGAGCCCCGGCGGATTATTGCGGGCCGCAGTGAAGGCGTCCGCGATCCAGGTCCCTGGTGCGCCGAGTGCGCTCGTTGCCCGGATGATCGAAGACGCCGGTTTCGAGGCCGTGTATCTCTCCGGGGCGGCTCTTTCGGCCAACGTGCTGGCGATGCCCGACGTCGGCCTGTTCACGCTCACCGAGCTTGCGCAGCAAGTCGATTACATGGCGTCGCGGGTTGCCATCCCGGTCATTGTCGACGCCGACACCGGTTTCGGCGACACGGTGAACGTCGAACGGACGATTGCCGACTTGGAGCGGGCCGGGGCGGCCGCGATCCAGCTCGAAGACCAGGTGCTCCCCAAACGCTGCGGCCACCTCTCGGGCAAAGCGCTTGTCGCCACCGAAGCGATGTGTGCGAAGTTGAAAGCCGCTGCCGCGGCCCGCGCCGACGACAGCACAGTCCTCATTGGCCGGACCGACGCTCGGGCCGTCGAGGGATTCGATGCTGCCGTCGATCGCGCCAAGCAGTATCTCGACGCCGGTGCGGATTGGATCTTCCCCGAAGCGCTGACCACGCCCGACGAATTCCGCGCGTTTGCCAACGCGATCGACGCGCCGCTGGTCGCAAATATGACCGAATTCGGCAAGAGCCCGCTCTTGGGCTTCGACGAACTCACCGAGCTAGGATACCGCGTTGTGCTCTATCCGGTGACACTGCTGCGGGTGTCAATGAAAGCCGTCGAGACGGCACTAGCGATCCTAGCCGCGGAGGGCTCGCAGCGCGAGCTGTTGGACCTGATGCAGACGCGGCAGGAACTTTACGACCTCTTGGACTACGACACCTACGAATCGCGCGACCGGGAGTATTTTCAGTAACGCCAATTCAAATATCGCGTCGCAAGCGACGCGGCCAATCTTTCTGGCTTTCGACTCTCGACCCTAGACTCTCGATTCTTTCTATGACCGAACCCATTTACAGTCCCGGCCTCGAGGGCGTGATCGCCGGCGAGACCGCCATCAGCACCGTCAGCGGCGGCTTGCAATACCGCGGCTATTCGATCGAGGACCTCGCGCGACATGCCACGTTCGAGGAAGTGGCGTACTTGCTCTTGTACGGCGAATTGCCGACCGCCGAGCAGTTAGATCAATTTCAGCGGCGGCTTGGCGCCGCGGCCGAAGTGTCGCCGGCGATCATCGAGACGCTGCGCAAAATTCCCCCGGCTGCGAACGGCATGGATGTGCTCCGCTCGGCCTGCAGCCTGCTCGCCCATTGGGATCCCGACCGCGACGACAACAGCCACGACGCCAATCTTCGCAAAGCGGAGCGGCTGCTGGCCCAATTGCCGATCGTGATGGCGGCCCGCCAACGGCTCAAGCAGGGTAAGGAACCAGTGCTACCGGAGAGCGGCCGCTCGCTCGCGGCGAACACGCTCTGGATGCTGTTCCGCGCCGAGCCCACGCCGGGCCACATCCGGGCAATGGACGTCACGCTGATTCTCTACGCGGAGCACGAGTACAACGCTTCGACGTTCGCGGCGCGGGTCATTGTATCGACGCTCTCCGACTTGCACTCGGCGATCACCGGCGCCATCGGTGCGTTGAAGGGACCGCTCCACGGCGGGGCCAACGAGCGCGTGGTCGACGTGCTGCGCTCCGTCGGCAAGAAGGAAAACGCCGAAACCTGGGTCCGCGCGGCGCTCGCGCGGAAAGAGAAGATCATGGGCTTCGGCCACCGCGTCTACAAGGACGGCGACCCACGCGCGGTCTATTTGAAGTCGCTTTGCGCCGATTTGGCGGTCCAGACTGGTAACGAAGACTTGGAGATTATTGCCGACGTAATCGAGCGCGTAGTCCGCGACGAGAAGCAATTGCCGCCGAATCTCGATTGGCCAACCGGTCGGCTGTACCACTATTTGGGCCTGCCGATCGAACTCTACACGCCGCTGTTCGTTGTCAGCCGCGTCTCCGGTTGGAGCGCCCACGTCATCGAACAACTCGACAACAATCGCCTCATCCGCCCCCGCGCCCGCTACACCGGCCAGTTGAAACTGCCGTGGCGGCCGATCTCGGAACGGTAGTTCGCCCCCCAGTGGCAAGTTTCGACGACGGCCAACGTATTGCCCGACCGGTTTGCTACCCAACCGATCATCAATCCAGCAAATCAGTGGCCTTTCCGATCCAACCGTCGAGTTTCGCGGCGGTGATTGCTGGACTTTTCGCTTTTAGCTGGTCGAGGACGATGATCCTTTCTTCGGAATCGAGTTGAACGAGGTCATTCAACGTGAGGACGCCGGCATCATTTAGTATTTTCTCGTAGACCGGGCCCAGGCTTTCAATCAATCCCTGCAGGTCGTCGCGTGCCACACCGCGTGCGTCTTCCGCGTCACCAAATCCATTGGCCTGGCGCCAATCGGAGGCAAAATCTTCAAGCTGCAACTTGACCTCATTGAGAATTGCGGGCGTTGAGTTTTGGGCCGCGGACGCCTCCGCGTATTTGATTTCTGCGCGGTGCCGCCATGTATCTGCGCTCGAGTCGATGCCCGAGCGATCGACCTTCACTTTCTCTCGCAAGGTGGTTTCGACTCGGTAGACGACGACGCTTTTACCGGAGACGGGCTCAAAGTACGGACGCAAGGAGACTTCGATTTCCAGGTCTGGCACACCACTTTGATTTCGGTTGCGGATGCCGTTCTTGCGCAGGATTGCGACGGCAGCTTGTTCGACGACTTGTTCGGCGCTGGACGCCAAAAACGTGTCCAGTCCGGCCAATTCGAGCGCGACGCGCACATCAACGTTTCGCAACTGTTTGAGATTTTTCTTCAGACGCACGTTGGAGAATGTTTTTGAATTCATGATTGTGGCGCACTTCAGATAAAGATGGAAAATGTGATTGTGTTCGTAGGAAGAGGCGAAATCCGCCGCGGCGACTCAATGCGACTGCTATATGCCAAATAGGCCTCCGACCGCGCCCAAGAGTCCGCCGAGCAAGTCTCCTCCTCCCCCTCCCTCGCCACCGTTGCCCATGCCGGGTAGTTGTTGCATGCCCGGTAAGTTGTTTGAGGGACTGGAAACAGCGGGTGCCCCACCGACGCCGGGTGCTCCGGGAGCTGCGGCGGTACCATTGGCTCCCGCCACACCTCCGGCCGTGGCGGCCGGACCAGCCGCCGTAGCGGGACCGGAGGAAGCGGCCGGAGCCGATGTCGCGGCTGGAGCCGAGGGTGCACCCGTGGCGGCGGTGCCCCCTGGCCCTGCGGACGTGGACGAGGCTCCCGAGGGGCCGGAACTTGCCGGTGCCGCGGGACCTCCGGCGGCGGCCGGGCCCGCGGGTCCGGCTGGACCTCCGGCCGACTGTCCGCCATTCGTCCCGCCGCCCACGGGCGAGGGCGAGTTTCCGCCGTGCATCGGAGTGGTTCCGCCTTGTGTCTTGTCTCCGAACACGGGACCGGGGCCGTAGACGACGCTGGGTCCACCGCTGCACTTGCAACAGCAGCAGTCTTTCTTGTGAGCCGCCATTTCACGCGTCGTGCCGACGACGCGTTCTTCGGCCACTGCGGCGCGCTGCTCGGCAAACGATTTCTGCGTCCTGTATTCGTCCTTGAGGCAGTGTAAATGCATGTTCGAGTGGTGCAGATCTTCAAGCTGCCGCTTGTACGCAATCACGCGGCTTTTGGCGCCGGCGTAGCGATTGCCGAGCTCCGCGAGTTGCACGAGATCGCGCTCGCGCTGGTTGCGGGCATCCTCGACCGACCGCACGAGCATCCACGCTCGGTAGCGAGCGAACCACAAGCAAATCAACAGCAGAATCACGAGAAACACGGCCAGATAGGCCAGCGCCCAAAACCAAGCCGCGTGGCGGTCTAGCCGCTGCTGCAATTCTTGAATGTCGGCATTGGCCCGGCGGAGATCGCTGTCGAGTTGGCTATTCTGCGCTTGGCATTTCTCGAGCTCGTCTTCCGTCTCCTGCAGCTCCTGATTGGCGGCCGTCAGATTGGCCTTGGTCTCCCTCAACGAGTCCTCCAACCGGTCCACTTTCTCCTTCAACCCGTCGATCCGATGTCTTGCACGTTCGAGCTTGTAGCGGGTCTCACGCAAGACCTCCGTCACGCGATTGAGCTCGGATTGAACCCGATCGCGATCCTGTCGAGTTTCGCGGAGTTTTTCGGCGAGGTGTTTTTTAGATGCTCGCAAGTACGTAGCAAACCTCTCAGCCCGCTAACATCGAGTTCCAGACGCGCCAGTTTTTGCCGGCACTCTGCAAGTTTGGCTGAGCAACAACTACTCGTCGTACAGCAGGCGGCCGGTCGATAGACATACTTCCGACCGATCGCGGCAGCTTCGGACACAGCCG
>JANNTD010000006.1:0-10778 GCA_031403315.1 Planctomycetota bacterium | reverse complement strand
CGGCTTGTTGCCGCGCGGGTCCATTCGGTACCAACCGTGCGCTGGCAGCAGTACTGCGTTGAGGCCGTGCAAACAATATGGCGGACCATCGCCATCGATCGAGAGCCGCTGGTAGCAGAACCCGGCCGGGATGCCGTTGGCCCGCAGTAGCGCCGCAAGCAAATGACTCTTCGCATAGCAGAAGCCCGTGCGATGCGCGAGCACGTCCGAAGCGGCGCAAGTGACGGCAGTCTCGCTGAAATCGACGCTATGTCGAATCTCATCGCGGACCCACTCGAAACACCGCCGCGCGATTTCGACCGGATTGCTCTCACCGCCGGCCAGAAACCACGCCAGCGTCCGCACGTCGGCATGGTACCAATCGACCACGTCGGACGAGGCCAGAAACTCCGCCGAGACATCCGGATTGTAAAAATGCGCACCCACCGCCCTACCCTCCGGGCGACAGGACGCGCATGCTGGCAATGAGGTTCGCGATTACACGAATCGATCCTGCAGCGCCTGCACTTGCATCTCCTCGTCGCGCAGCACGTCGATCGCCTTCACCGCAGCGGCGGCCGCTTCGAGTGTCGTGAGGCAGGGCACACCGGCTTGGATGGCAGCGGCGCGGATGCGGCCTTCATCGGTACGGGCGCCTTTGCCGCTCGGCGTGTTGATGACCAGCGCGACGTCGCGATCGGCGAAGCTGTCCAGAATGTTCGGATGGCCTTCCTGGATTTTTTTCACCCGGCGGCAGGGGATGCCCGCCGCTTCCAGCGCTTCGGCCGTGCCACTCGTCGAAAGCAGCGAAAAGCCCATGCCAGCGAGCCGCCGGGCGAGATCGACAGCCGCCGGTTTGTGGCGCTCGTGAACGCTCAAGAAAATGTTGCCTGCCTGCGGCAGCACCGTTCCGGCCGCGAGCTGGCTCTTGGCAAAGGCCATCGAGAAACGGTCGCTGATACCCATCACTTCGCCGGTCGAGCGCATCTCCGGCCCGAGCACGATGTCGACGCCCGAGAACTTAATGAACGGCAAAACCGCCTCTTTGACCGAGACGTGCGACGGCACCGGGTCTTCCGTGATCCCCTGCTCCGCGAGCGAGACGCCGGCCATCACTTTGGCGGCAATTTTCGCGGCCGGCAGGCCGGTGGCCTTGGCAACGAAAGGCACCGTACGGCTGGCGCGGGGGTTGACCTCGAGCACGTAAACTACGGGGAAGAGATTGGGGATCGGTGGTCGCAGGTCGGGGACAGGTGCACCAGCGCCAAACGATCTTAAATCGTTGGGTCCGAGACCGGGTTCCCAGCGGACGGCGTACTGCACGTTCATCAGCCCCACCACTCCCAGTTCCATGGCCAGCGCAATCGTCGCCTCGCGGATTTCCGCCACCACCGGGCCGGGCAAGCTGTAGGGTGGGATCGCGCACGCTGAGTCGCCCGAGTGAATGCCGGCCTCCTCAATGTGCTGCATGACGCCAGCGATGATCACGTCCCGGCCGTCGCTGATGCAATCGACGTCGACTTCCGTCGCCCCCTCAAGAAAACGATCGATCAGCACCGGCTGCCCTTCGGCCGCAATGAACGCTAAGGCCACGAACTGCTCCATTTGCACCGGGTCGTAGCAAATCTCCATCGCCCGGCCGCCGAGCACGAAGCTCGGCCGCACCAACAGCGGATAGCCGATCTTCTCGGCCTCGCGGCGGGCTTCGTCCATCGTGCGCGCGATGCCGTTGGGCGGCTGCTTCAAGTTGAGCTTGATGAGCAACTGCTGAAATTTCTCCCGATCCTCGGCCGCCTCGATCGCCTGGACGCTCGTGCCGATGATCGGCACGCCCGCCTCCTGGAGCCGCCGCGCGAGATTCAGCGGCGTCTGCCCGCCGAACTGCACGATCACGCCATCCGGCTGCACCACGTCGCAAATGTTGAGCACGTCCTCGACCGTGAGCGGCTCGAAAAACAGCATGTCGCTGGTGTCGTAATCGGTGCTCACCGTCTCGGGGTTCGAGTTGACCATCACCGATTCGATACCCAGCTCGCGAAGCGCGAAGCTGGCATGGCAGCAGCAGTAGTCGAACTCGATCCCCTGCCCGATTCGATTGGGCCCGCCACCGAGAATCATGATTCGTTTCTTGCCGGGCGGTTTGGGCGGCACTTCGTCTTCGGATTCGTAGGTGGAATAGTAGTACGGCGTGAAGGCCTCGAATTCGGCCGCACATGTGTCGACCGACTTGAACGTTGTGCGGATACCGCGCCGCAAACGGTCGGCTCGCACCTCCATCTCCGCGCGACCAAAAATATTGGCCAGTTGGCGATCAGAAAAGCCTCGCCGCTTGGCGGTGCGCAGCTGCTCGTCGGTCACCGCGTCGAGCCGCCCGATGCCCCGGAGCATCGTCTCGGTCTCGACGATTTCCAGCAGATTGTCGAGGAACCAGGGGTCAATCGCCGTCAGCGAATTGATCTTGGCGGTGCTCATGCCGCTCTTGATCGCATAGCGCAGGTACCACACCCGCTCGGCCCCCGCCTTCGAGAGCTTGGCAACGATCTCGTCTTCACTCGGCTCGGCGTCCGTGCCCCACAAGTCGCGACGATCGCAGCCGAAGCCGTCCGCGCCGACCTCGAGGCCGCGAAGTGCCTTCTGAAACGAGTCCTTGAACGTGCTGCCGATGGCCATCGTCTCGCCGACGCTTTTCATCTGTGTGGTCAGCGTCGCGTCGGCTTCGGGAAACTTCTCGAACGCGAACCGCGGAATCTTCGTCACCACGTAGTCGATCGACGGTTCGAAGCAGGCGGTTGTCACGCGGGTGATGTCGTTGGGCAACTCGTGCAGTCGGTAGCCGACGGCCAGCTTCGCCGCAATCTTGGCGATCGGGAAGCCGGTCGCCTTCGATGCCAACGCACTCGACCGGCTCACCCGCGGATTCATCTCGATGACGATCATCCGGCCGGTCTCGGGATGCACGGCAAATTGAATGTTCGACCCGCCGGTTTCGACGCCAATCTCACGGATCACCGCCAGCGATGCGTCGCGCATCCGCTGGTATTCCTTGTCGCTCAAGGTCTGCGTCGGGGCGACCGTGATCGAGTCGCCCGTGTGGATCCCCATCGGGTCGAAATTTTCGATCGCGCAGATGATCACGACGTTGTCGTCTTTGTCGCGCATGACCTCCATTTCGTACTCTTTCCAGCCGAGGATCGATTCTTCGATGAGCACTTGCGTGGTCGGCGACATATCGAGGCCGCGGCGGACGAGGTCGTCGTATTCCGCGCGGCTATAGGCGATCGACGAACCGCTGCCGCCCATCGTAAAGCTCGGCCGCAGTACCGCCGGCAGGCCGATCTGATCGATCCAGGCACGTGCTTCGTCGAGATTTACCACGGTCTTGCCGAGCGCTGTTTCGAGGCCGATCTTATGCATCGCCTGCTTGAATCGCTCGCGGCTCTCGGCCTTGTCGATCACATCGGCGTCGGCGCCGATCATCTCGACGCCGTATTTCTCCAGTACACCGTGTTTCGACAGGTCCATCGCGACATTGAGCCCCGTCTGCCCGCCGAGTGTCGGCAAGAGCGCGTCCGGCCGTTC
Organism: Planctomycetota bacterium; assembly: GCA_031403315.1. Classification (GTDB taxonomy): domain Bacteria; phylum Planctomycetota; class Planctomycetia; order Pirellulales; family Lacipirellulaceae; genus DASYDU01. The sequence continues at coordinate 7,220 of JANNTD010000006.1, read as the reverse complement.
CTTCTCAATCACCTTGGCGACGATTTCCCAGGTCAAGGGCTCGATGTAGGTGCGATCCGCCGTCGAGGGATCGGTCATGATCGTGGCCGGGTTCGAGTTCACCAGCACCACCTCGTAGCCCTCTTCGCGCAGCGCCTTGCAAGCCTGCGTGCCCGAATAGTCGAACTCGCAAGCCTGCCCGATGATGATCGGGCCGGAGCCAATAATCAGAATCTTCTTGAGGTCGTCGCGTCTGGGCACAGGGATCCAGGGGCTGATTGACTGGCGAGCGTGCTTCAGCACGCGGGCGCCTAACGTACAGGCAGCAATTCCCGCGTGCTGAATCCCACTCACCCGGCAGGGGCTAGCAGAACTGAGTAAAATTTCTCAAAGTTAACACGGTCCCCGGGGCGACGTATAGGGTTCGCCCGTTCGGCCGCATTGCCCGCCGCCGAAACCCAGGAAATCCTTGAAAAAAACTCGGCCTTCAGCCATACTGGTAGCTCAGGGCACCCACTCCGTGCGGGATAGGTCAGTCCGCTACGGCGGATCAGCCGGAAGGCGATTTGACCCACTTTGACTAGGCAATACGGTTGACTTCAGCGGAGATTTTCATGCCCTCATGCCTGCGCGGCGCGGTTTTGGTGTGTCTCAGTGTGGTGACCGCGTGGCTCGTGCTGTCGTCCGCGTCGCACGGCCTGGAAGTCTGGTCCGGCCTCACGTTCAATTTCGTGCATCCGGCGAACAGTGCTGTTCAGGACGAAATCTCACCCAACGTGGCGCTCACTCGCGACACCACCGCCGGCATCTACAACGCAGCCTACGAATCCACGTACGCCTTCGATGTCAGCCCGGAGTTTACGCTCTGGGCGACCGAATTCAACAACCCGGGGGCCGACGTCACCGCCGCGAATTGGTCGGAATTGAATTTTGTCGACTGGCGAACCGCCTATGGCGGCCCGCCATATCTGGCCGAGAACATCGTCGGCTCCACCGCCGTGCTGTATCTCGTCCTGGATGAAATCTATCTCGACATCCAATTCACGAACTGGGGGCAGGGCTTTGGCAACGGCGGTGTATTCTCGTATCTACGGGCCCAGCCGATTCCCGAGCCCGCTGCTGGGTCACTCGCGGCCGTCGCGCTGCTGGCTTTCGGCTGCGGCCGAAGACGCCAAACAAAACCTTGAAACGGGCCGAGTTTTCGGGCATAATGACTTTGTCTGGGGCGCCCACTCCGTGCTGTTAGGCCAGCTCGCCGCGGCGAGTCAGCCGGAACAAGAATTGACCCTCTTGCCGGGGCATGTCAGTTGACATCAGCGGAGATTCTCATGCCCACTTGTTTGCGCGGAGCGGTCTCGGTGTGTGTTTGCATTGTGATCGGGTGGTCCTTGCCATCCGGACCAAGCTGGGCCGCCGAGGTCTGGCCGGGGCTGACCAAGAGTTTCATCAGGCCCGACGATGTGGATGGCACGCTCCCGGAGAATCAGGACACTCTCGTACCAGGTGTCATTTTTGCGCGCGGAACTTCGGGTGGACTTTACAACGCCATCTCGGAGCCCGATTTCGTGAGATCCATCAGCCCGGAATTCACGGAATGGGCCACTGATTTGCTCCCCGCGAACGCGGGCCAACCGATCGCCGCCACGAACTGGGCCAACTTGACTTTTGGCGTGTTTACTGATGCCTACGGTGGGGCCGTGGGCTTCAATTTTGATCGAGCTGCGGTCGTTCGCCTGGTGAATGAAGACGTCTATCTCGATCTCCGGATTACGAGTTGGACGGACGGTCACACGTCGTCGAGTCCGGGATTCACGTACATGCGGGCCGAGCCGCCCGCGCCGGAACCGACCGGCGACTATAATGGCGACCATGTCGTCGACGCGGCTGACTTTACCATCTGGCGCGACACGCTGGGCTCGATGACCGACCTCCGCGCCAACGGCGACGACACCGGCCTGAGCGCAGGCATCATCGACGACGACGACTATAATTATTGGAAAGCTCGCTTCGGCAACATGGTGCCACTGGGCGCCGGCGGCCAGGCGGCGGCGGTGCCAGAACCGTCGACCATGCTGCTGTTGCTAGGCGGGCTGTTGATGCTGACTAAGTTTCGAAAACTCTTTCCACGCGGGCCAGGGCAAACCATTTTGAAACTAATACCCGTGGAGGTCATATGAAGCGATTCGGATTTGCGGCCGGTCTGGCTGCTTTCGTTGCTATGGTGTTGGTCGGCGCTCCCGTTCGGGGAAACTTCCACGAATGGGAAATCCAAGAGGTTTACACCAACTTTGACGGCAGCATCCAATTCATCGAGTTGTTTTGCGCTACCGTCGGCCAACAAGTTCTGCTTAACCACCAGATCACGGCCAATTCAGATGGCAATGTGGTTACATTTACGTTCAACGCCAATTCTGGCACTCCGACTACGAGCAAACATTTGTTGATCGCGACGCCAGGGTTCGGCGCTTTGACTGGCGGCGTGGCGCCCAACTACACGCTCCCAGATCCCGGTACTCCCCCGACACTCGCTCCCTTCTTCCGGCCCGATGCCACGAGTATCACCATCAATTTCGTCGGCGCGGACTCCGTGACTTTTTCTGGTGCTTCACTCCCCGCCGACGGTGTCAACTCGCTCAATTTCACGGTTGCCGGCGTCGCCTCAGTTGCTCCTAATTCGCCTCGGAATTTCGCCAACGCCACCGGCTCGGTGAATCTGCCCCCACCGCCAACGACCACCGGCGACTACAACGGCGATCTGACGGTCGACGCCGCCGACTACACAACCTGGCGCGACAGGTTGGGCCAAGCCGCTGTACCCAACGGTAGCGGCGCCGATGGCGACGCCGACGGCACGATCGACGACGGCGACTACGACTTCTGGAAACTCCACTTCGGCGAAGTGATTGGTGGCGCCGGCAGCGGCGGAATTGCGGCCGCCGCCGTTCCCGAGCCCGCCGCGGTCGCTCTGGCGATTTCCGGCATCTTGGCCCTGATTTTCGCCGCGATCCGCGTCCGGCCAGTCCGCGTCAGGTTATGATAGAAGTCTCCACCTGACATCGACATCTGAGAGCCTGCTACTGATGACCAAGTTATCTCGCTTGCTACTGCTGCGCGCCATTGGGTGCATCGTCGTGTTGATGAGCGCTACTGCTTGGGCCAACGGAGCGCCGTCCGTCTGGACCGGGCCAACGATCAGCTTCTCCAAGCCGAGCGGCGCTAACCACACGCTGCCGGCAAACCAGGACCAGCTCACGGCCAGAGTCGCGCTCACCCGCGCGAATACGCAGGGCATGATCAACATCCTCGGCGAGGCCAGCTTCACTAGCGCCAGCCCCGCCGGCACGCTATGGGCAACCGCGCTCAACAACCCGGGCGACACGATTGCCGCGACAAACTGGGCGGCACTCGACTTCACCACCTGGACCGCCGCCTACGCCAACAACATTTCCGCCAACATCCTTAACCACAATGCAGTCGTGCATCTGTTGAGCGACGATGTCTATCTCGAACTGCGATTCACCAGCTTCCAAGGCGGCGGCTCGGGCGGCGCGTTCGCTTACCAGCGCTCGACGCCCGTGCCGGAACCGGCCGGCATATTGCTCGCGGCTGTTGGGCTATTCTTGTTCGCCCTCGGCTCAAGATGGGACCGACGCTGACGGATGGTTGGACGGACGGAAGCGCTCGCCGCTTGTGAAAGAATTCGAGCGGCGTCAGCCGGTCTTTTTCTTGCCGTACGATGCGGCCCAACGCTCGAGGAAATCGGTTGGCTGCGTCGATTCGACGACCCGAGCGATCTCGTCGGCGCTCATGCCGCGATCCAACAGATCACGTTTCAGCTCCGTCTCCGTCCGTCGACGATGCATCGAGCTGGTGACCCCCGAGGCACAACCCACGACCGTGCAAATCACACCGGTGGCGCAGCCGATGGCGATGATCATCAGCACAAACCGTTGTTCCGCGCCCAAGCCGAAGAACTTTTCCGCCCAGGGGTCGGTCGCCTGGGCCAGGATCGGTAGTTGCAAGAGTGTCGTTAGCATGATCGGTTCACCTTAATTGCAAGCGATTTGTCTGACTAGCTTACTTCGCTTAGTTCCGCCAATTCTTTTGGCCGCACTCGAACGATGCGTTCAATCTCGTCGGCCGACAGCCCGCGATCGACCAGCTCGCGCTTGAAATCGATGTCCTGGCGGTGGCAGCCGTACTTGCGAATTTGCGTGGCGATGCCCGTGAGCACACCCGCAATACTACCGAACAACACGATCAAGACGATCATGTTGAACGGCACGCCGATATTCACAATGGCCTGGAAAATCTCAAACATGTCGTTGTCCCCTGCAAGTGGGCCCGAACTCATCATACCGTGGCCCAAGCATCCATTCGCGGCGGCGGGAGCGATCTTGGAACTCCCGCCGGCCCGCGACGAAAACTTTCCCCGGCCGCTGGCACAACCGGCACAAACTCGCGGCATGCGTCGGCTCGGCCGAAAAGACTGCCTAATTTTTGGGCGGCAGGTGCTTGCGGCTCGTTGACATGTTGCCGTAAGGTGTTTACTGTAAACATGTTGGCTTGTTTTTTGTCCCACCCGCGGCAGCGCGCATTTCGCCGCATCAATCCCACCGGAAGCAAATTTGTCTAGCAAGCCTTGGGGCGGTGTGTTTGACCAGGCGACGGACCGCCGTGTCGAGAAGTTCACCCAAAGCGTGACCTTCGACCACCGACTCTACGCGCAGGACATCCGCGGCTCGATCGCCCATGCCCTGATGCTCGCCAAGGTCGGCGTTCTGACCGACGACGAGCGACATCAGATCGTCACGGGGCTGGATCAAATCCACCAAGAAATCGGTGCCGGAAAGTTTCCGTTCCGCGAGGAGCTGGAAGACGTCCACATGAACATCGAGCGGGCGCTCGTCGACCGCATCGGCGACGTGGGCCGCAAGCTCCACACCGGCCGCAGCCGCAACGACCAGATTTCGACCGACTTGCGGCTCTGGGTCCGCGATCAGATCGACCACGTGCGACATGAGTTGCGGGAATTGCAGCGGGCATTCGTCGGCCGGTCCGCAGGGGACGCCGGCGTCATCCTGCCGGGATACACGCACATGCAGCGAGCCCAGCCGGTGCTGGCGACCCACTATTGGCTCGCCTACTGTGAGAAGCTCGAGCGCGACCGCGAGCGGTTGGCCGATTGCCGCCGCCGAGTGAATCAGTTGACGTTGGGATCCGCTGCTCTGGCCGGTACCACGATCCCGATCGATCGGCACATGGTCGCCCAAGAGCTCGGTTTCGAGGGCATCGCCGCCAACAGTCTCGACGCCTCGGGCGACCGCGACTTTGTGCTGGAATTCGCTTTTTGCCTCGCCATGATCGCCGAGCACCTGAGTGGCTGGGCCGAAGAGTGGATCCTCTGGTCGACGACCGAGTTCGGCTTTTTGAAACTACCGCAGGCGTTTTGCACCGGCTCGTCGATCATGCCGCAAAAAATCAACCCCGACGTGCTCGAGCTGATCCGCGGCAAGACGGGCCGCGTGATCGGTAGCCTGACCACGCTGTTGGTGCTCGTGAAGGGCTTGCCGCTCGCCTACAACCGCGATTTGCAGGAAGACAAAGAGCCGCTGTTCGATGCGGTCGAAACGGTGCGGGCATCGCTCACGCTAGCGGCACCGCTCGTTGCCGGCGCGGAGCTCAAACGCGAGACAATTGCCGCACAGCTCGATCGCGGCTACCTCGACGCCACCACGCTGATGGAGCACCTCATCATGCAAGGTGTGCCGCAGCGGACGGCTCACGAAATCATCGGCAAACTGGTCGCCAGCGCGATGAAGCGCGGCGTCGCGCTCGCGGAGTTGCCGCTCGCCGAATTCCAATCGGCCCACTCGTCGCTCGACCAGCGCGTGTTCGAGGTGCTCGGCGCCGAACACGCCGTCGCGGCGTTCACCAGCTACGGCTCCACGAACCCGACACAAGTCGCCCATCAGCTCGATCAATGGCGCAAACGAATCGATCAAGACACTTAGCCGCGTCGCTCGCGACGTGCGAATTCGCATCATGATACGACGAATCACACTCTTATTGATTGCCGTCGCACTTGTGTGGTGCTGCGTACCGGCGTCGGCGCAACAGCCCGCGCTTCCGCCGGCTGAAGCCGACTCGCCCGCGGAACAACTCACCCCCGAGACCAACCCCGCCGTGCTCGCGGCGCTCGAGCTCCCGCGCACCGAACCGAAGCACTATCTCAGTGCGATCCTCGCGTTGGTGAACCTCAAGCGTCCGGAACTCGCGGCCCCAATCTTGGAAGAACTGATCGCGCTCAAACTGGACGAAAAACAGCAAGCCGCCTTGGTCGACGAATTCGGCTCCCATCGCCTGCTCCAACTCGCGCGCGAAACGTCACTGGCACCCGCCGGCCAGCAGTTTGCCGAGGCCTGCATGACGGCCGCAGCGGCAATCGCCCACGACCCGCAGCGAATTGCCAAACTGGTCACCGATCTCAACGCGCCGTCGGATTCCGTCCGCAACGCAGCCCGCTTCGATCTGGCCTCGGCCGGCGAGCCGGGCGTCGTCGCCGCGCTCGAAGCCCTGGCCCGCGAGACCGATCCCCAGCGCCGTCAAGCAATCGCCGCGGCCGTTGTCACCATGGACCCGTCCGCCGTCGATCCGCTGCTGGGCATGCTCTCAACGAATAATCCCACGCTCCGCCACGACTTGATTCGCATCCTCAAAGCGATGCACGTCACACTCGCCAAACCTTTCATTGCCACCGAAACCTCGACCGTTAGCGCCGAGCGCTTGCTCGACGAGGCGATCGGCCGGAGCAAACGCGGGATGCGGGCCTTCGCCACCGACGAAAACGACACCGTCGCCCTCTGGCACTGGGACGATACGACCAAGAAACTCGGCGTCACCCGTTATCCGATCGAAGAAGCCCAGACGATCTGGTCCGCACGGCTGGCGCTGGAGTACGCACGGCTGCGGCCGGACCAGCGGCTGGTCGAGTGCCAGGCGTTGGTGCTCGGGCTCGAGGCCGACGCGATCACCAGCGGTCGTCCGTCACCCGCTGTGTTGAAGTTGCTCAACTCGGCCGACGGCGACATGCTCAACATGGTGCTCAATGCGGCTATGAAGCACGACTTCCCGCGCGCCGCGGTCGCCGCGGCCAAAACACTGGGCAAACGCGGCGACGCCGGCGTGCTCTACGTCGTTTCGCCCAACTCCGCGCCGCTCGCCGACGCGCTGGCCTATCC
>JANNTD010000005.1:0-3840 GCA_031403315.1 Planctomycetota bacterium | reverse complement strand
GTTTTCGGTGCTTGCGATTGTGATGGAGATTCCAACTCGCGACCTCGCATTTAATCGGACAACTCTTGCGGCACTGCAATCATCGATTTCCTCGAACAAATCGACGCAGGCAATGTACAAAAAACTTGGCTAAACCTAAGGGGCGCTAGCCCCCGGTATTGAAACTGCTTCTAGCGATTGGCAGGGACAAAAGGATGGCGCTCAATCCGCACAATCTTGAAGTCTTGGTTCACCCGATACGGCTCCAGGCCCGCTTTCTTCCTTTTGGGGTTCGCCTCCCGGAGCCAATCCTTGAGCTCGGCCTTCGCCTTTTGCACGCTGGTATACGGACGGCTCAACCGATCCGCCACGCGCCCCTGTCCGCCGGTGCGTCGAATGTAGTATTTCATGTCGTTAATTGTGAATCGGGATTACTGGATAAGGTGAACGGGGCGAACAAGGCTGCCCCACAGAGTCCATAGCCTTAGCATAATCGCGACCCAGTCCTGCGACATCCCGTACGGCCCAAAATTGCAGGTTCTCGCCAGAATTTGCGGGTAAGTAGGCACGGGTTCCTCTTCTCTATTTTGGCGACGATGCTGGGGAACGCAGGCACGGCCCCCGGGGCCGCATTGTTTGAAACGCCGGCAATTTTCCGCGTCTCTGCGTCTCAGCAAGAGATTTTCCGACCCGACGACCGTAGCGACGACTGGCCAAAAAGAGGGACTTTACATACGTACACTAATTGGTAAAATTGAAGACGTGCCGACCGCGTTCGTCAGCGTGGGAGGAAAGTCCTCTGTGCGCATCGAGCGAGGTTGGTGCTCGCCGTTTGACATTTCGACAACAAGCCGACAGCTCGTAGGCGTCAGCCGTCAAGACAACAGGCGGTGGCGGCGCTACCGTTGCGCGCATTCCGCAACTGACCACGTACCACCGACACCATTGTTGCAAAAAGGGGGTCGCGTGCGGCAAAATGAACCGCAGTTTTGCACTGGACAATTCGATAAATCCCCGGCATTTCCAGGGGACACCGTCGTTGCGCTGCTGCAAAATGCCTCCATTTTGCAGCACAAAAGCGTGATCGATCTTCCCCCGCCATTCCGCCGCCGGCAATTGGTGCTTGGTCATTGGTCGTTCACCGCCGTCCCCTGCATCCGGCCCCCCTTTTTTCCGTGACCCCTTCGGCCGAAACGTGACCTCTTCGCAGAAACACGACGATTTTCGATTGCGGCAACCGCTCCGCGGCAATACGTTGTAACCTCGGATTTTTTCAAAAACCCGTTTAGACTGAAATTATGGCCGACGCACCCAACTATCCGAGGATCGCTCAGCTCCGTGATGTGGCGGCAATCCGCGGACGCCTCGCCGAGCTGGGGCTTGCGCTGCCGATGGATGAGGAAGTCCTCTCGGCGGCGGCTGGTTCGCCGCTCTCGCAGCCGATCGCCGTGGGCGGATTCGAGGTCGCCAATCGCTGGTGCATCCATGCGATGGAAGGTTGGGACGCCAACACGGATGGCTCCCCGTCGGAGCATACGCTGCGGCGGTGGCGGAACTTTGGACTCAGCGGCGCGAAGCTGATTTGGGGCGGCGAGGCGGCGGCCGTCCGGCCCGATGGGCGCGCGAATCCTAACCAGACGATGGCGATTGCCTCGAACCGCGCCGGACTCGAGGCACTGCTTGAGGGACTGCAAGCGGCTCACCGCGAGGCGTTCGGTTCGCTCGACGGGCTCCTGGTCGGGTTGCAACTCACGCACTCGGGCCGGTTTTGCAAGCCGAACGATCATAAAAAGTTCGAGCCGCGGATCGCGTATCACCATCCGCTGTTGGCCGAAAAGTATCATCTCGATCCGCACGACGACCGGCTCGTATTCACCGACGCCGAGCTCGACCAGCTCGCCGACGACTACGTCGCCGCGGCCCACCTGGCGGCGGAGGTTGGCTTCCAGTTCGTCGACGTGAAGGCCTGCCACGGATATTTGCTGCATGAGTTTTTGAGTGCCCGCCGTCGCCCGGGAAAGTTCGGCGGCGACCTCGCTGGCCGGTCGCGGCTCTTGCTCTCGATCATCGACCGCATGCGCGACGAGCTGCCGCAACTCACGGTCGGCGTACGGCTGAGCGTGTTCGACTCGGTGCCGTTCGCCAGCGGCCGGCAACTCGGCGAGCCGATGGAGTACGAGAAGCTGCTACCTTACGAATTCGGCTTCGGCGTCTCGGCCGACGACCCGATGCAGATCGACCTCACGGAGCCGCTCGAGCTGATGCACGCGCTCGTCGCGCACGGTGTGTCGATCGTCAATCTCACGTGCGGCAGCCCGTACTACAATCCGCACATGCAGCGGCCGGCGATCTTCCCGCCGACCGACGGCTACCTGCCGCCCGAGGATCCGCTGGTGGGCGTCTGCCGACAGATTCACGCGGTGCGCGACTGCAAACGGCAACTGCCGAACGTGCCGCTCGTGGGCACGGGCTACTCCTACTTGCAGGAGTACTTGCCGAACGTCGCTCAAGCAGTGGTCCGCGAGGGCTGGGTCGATTTCGTCGGATTGGGGCGGATGGTGCTCTCGTATCCCGACCTGCCGGCCGACACGCTTGCGGGGAAGCCGCTAAGCCGCAAGCGGATTTGCCGCACGTTCAGCGACTGCACGACCGCGCCACGCAACGGCCTGATCTCGGGCTGCTACCCGCTCGATCCGCACTACAAGGAGCTGCCAGAGCGCGAGAAGCTCGTTGCCATCAAGCAGCTGTGGCAGAAGTGACAGGGTTGTAGAAGTGACACGGCCTGCCGTCAAACTGAGTGCGCATTTCGCGCGAATGCCGCTGCCAGCAATTTCCTCGGTGCCGCGATAAGCCGTTGTTGCGATTGTTCTTATGGATGGTTGCAGAGCACATTGGCACACCGGCTGCATCGTCACTCCGCTGGTAGATATAGGCCCGAGCGTCGGGCCAGAAGGATTTCCCCCCACGGTGTGAGGGACGCCGCAATCGGCGTCCGAGGAGAGACAGATGTTTCGTCGCGTTTTGCTCGCAATCAGTTTTGTGGCCGCGCTCGGCGTGGCCGGCTTCGTGGCCACCGATTCGGCCGAAGCCCACGGCTGCCGTCGCGGCGGCTACGGCGGATACCATGGCGCATATTACGGAGGCGGCTATGGTGGCTACTATCCGCAAGCGTACCGCACGAACTACTACCCGCCGGTGTACTATGGTGGCGGCTATGGCGGCGGTTACGGCGGACACGGCCACTGCCACAACGGTGGCGGCTCCTACTTCTCGATTGGCTTCTAGCGGATCGGGGAAGTTGTGAAATCGAACGCAGCGTTGCACGGGGACGGCCCCTGGCAACGCTGCTGTTGCTTAGGAAAATGCCGCGAGCTACTTCACCTCGAGCATCCGTTCCAGCGCCACCAGCGACCACCGCGCCGTCTCTTCGTCGACTTCGATCACGTTGACGGGCGTTCCCGCCGCGAGGTTTTCCAGGCTCCAGCAGAGATGCGCGAGATCGATCCGATACATCGTCGCGCACATGCAAACCACCGGCGAGAGGAAATAAACCTCCTGTTCCGGGTGCTGCTGCTTGAGGCGGTTCACCAAGTGCAGCTCGGTGCCGATCGCCCATTTCGTGCCCGGCGGGGCGGACTCGACCGTCTTGATGATCTTGCCCGTCGAGCCGAATTCGTCGGCCATTTCGAACACTTCGCGCGGGCATTCGGGGTGCACCAAGATCTTGATCCCCGGGTGCTTCTCGCGCGCGAGCCGGACGTGTTCGGGCCGGAACATCTGGTGGACGCTGCAGTGGCCTTTCCAGAGAATGACTTTGCTGCGCTCGAGTTGCTCAGCAGTACTCCCGCCGAGTGCATCGGC
>JANNTD010000004.1:0-6233 GCA_031403315.1 Planctomycetota bacterium | reverse complement strand
GATGGCCGCGACATCACGCTGGTCGATAGCGAGTCGGCCGGCGCAGACTTCGATTTTCGCAAATGGGTATCGGAGCAGGGGCCGGGCGAAATGGTCGGCCCCAAGGTCCGTGTGGCGGGCCGCATCGTCCTGCAACGCCCCGGCGGCAAACTAATTTTCGCCGATATCCGCGACATGACGGGCCAAATTCAGCTCTTCATCGGCCAGAAGCAAGTTGGCGACGGCTGGCAACTCGCCGAGTGCTTCGATTTGGGCGACATCATCGGCGTCGATGGCGAGCTGCGGCGGACGAAGACCGGCGAGCTATCGATCTTCGTCGAGCGGCTCACGATGCTCACCAAGAGCCTCGCCGCTCCGCCCGAGAAGCATCATGGGCTCACGGATCCCGAGCTGCGGCAGCGGATGCGGTACCTCGACCTCACGTACGGCGACGGTGTGATGTCGCGGTTTCTCAACCGCACGCGGATCGTCCGCTCGATTCGCGACACGCTCCACAGCCGCGGTTTCGTCGAAGTCGAAGGCCCGACGCTCCACTCGATCGCCGGCGGTGCCGCGGCCCGGCCGTTCAAGACGCATCACAATGCGCTTGACATCGACCTGTTCCTGCGGATCGCCCTCGAACTGCACCTCAAGCGGCTGTTGGTCGGTGGGATCGAACGCGTGTACGAGTTGGGCCGCGTCTTTCGCAACGAAGGCATCAGCCCGAAGCACAACCCCGAGTTCACGATGCTCGAGGTCTACCAGGCCTACGGCGATTACCGCTCGATGATGGACCTCACCGAGGCGTGCATTGTCGACGCGATTCGCGCGACGGGACAGCCGTTCGTGCTGCCCTGGGGCGAGACGCAGATCGACTTCACGCCGCCATTCGCCCGCCGGACGTACGACGAATTGTTCCGCGAGCACGCCGGCGTCGATCCGACCGATGCCGCGGCGATCGCCAAGTTGGCCCAGTCGCTCGGTCTCGAAGCGGCCGGCAAACACCCCGACGTGATCAAGAACGAAGTGTTCGAGGCCAAGGTCGAAGACGCGCTCGTGGGCCCGATCTTCGTGATGGACTATCCCGCGAGCATCTGCCCGCTCACGAAGCGGAAGGCCGGCAACCCACAAGTGGCCGAGCGGTTCGAGTTGATCATCCACGGCATGGAAGTGGCAAACGCCTACACCGAATTGAACGACCCCGATCTGCAAGAAGAGTTGTTCAAGACACAGCTCGCCGGCCTCGCCGCCGAAGCGTCGATGGCCAAGATGGATATCGATTTCGTGCGGGCGCTGCGGCACGGCATGCCACCCGCCGGCGGACTCGGCATCGGCATCGACCGGCTCGTGATGCTGCTCACCAACAGCCAGTCAATTCGCGACGTGATTTTATTCCCCTTGTTGAGACCCGAATAACCAACCGCACGACGGGCTGGTCGCTTAAGCGACCGGTCCAAAACGGATCCCCACGAGCTACCCAAGGACGGGTTCATGTACAAATTCTTGCTCTGCTGGCGTTATCTACGAACGCGGTACATCGCGCTCGTGTCGATCGTGAGCGTGATGCTTGGCGTGGCGACGCTGATCGTCACCAATGCCGTGATGGAAGGCTTTACGGACGAGTTCGCCAAGCGGAACAATGGCATCCTCGCGGATATTACGTTTGAAAGCCGTTCGCTCGACGGCGTTGCCGATGCCGATGCGCATATGCGGGAAATTCGCCGCGTGGCGGGCGACTACATCGACGGCATGTCACCAACGGTCGTCGTGCCGGCGATTCTAGGCTACAGCGTTGGCAAGGACTATCGCACGCTGCAAATTACGGTCGTCGGAATCGACGAAGAATCATACGCCACGGTGAGCAACTTCGGTCGCTGCTTGCAACACCCTGAAAACCGTCGGGATTTAGATTTTCTGCTCAAAGATGGTGGTTACGATACGGTCGATTTCCAGGCCGACGATCTCGCGCTCGCAGCGCAACGGCCCGCGATGGTGAATGCAGGTTGGCGTTGGCGGCGTCAGTTGTATCGGGAACATCGTGCTGCAATTGCACCGCCTGGATCGTTGGACGGCAATCCGTTTTCGCGACGCTCCGCAACCACTTCTGCGAAGCAATACGTCTTACGTGCGCAAGATCCGTTGACGGCGAGCGCACCCGAAGGAGAGGATTTTGATCCCATGCGTGAGCAGCACATTGGATGTGTGCTGGGGATTTCAATCGGCTCATTTCGCACGTCGGATTGCGTCGACCATTTCTTAATCCTCCCCGGCCACGACGTTGAGATTACCTATCCGTCGGCCGGCAAGCCGCCGAAACCTCTGAGCGCGAAGTTTACGGTCGTCGATTTTTGCGACAGCAAAATGGCCGAAGCCGATTCGACGCTCGCGTTTGTGCCGATCCGCAAGCTGCAAGAACTCCGCGGATTGATCGACCCGTCGACTGGTGTCGCCAGATTCAACTCGATCCAGATTCGATTGAAGCCCGGAGCCGACGTGAAAAAGGTGTGCAGTCTATTGCGCGACAATCCGAACTTCGATCCGTTTGCTTACGCGGTCGGCACCTGGCGCGACAAGCAGGCCCCGCTGCTATCGGCAATTCATTTGGAAATCATTCTGCTCAACATCCTTCTATTCCTGATCATCGCGGTGGCGGGCTTCGGCATCTTAGCGATCTTCTTGATGATCGTCGTGGAGAAGACGCGTGACATTGGTGTCTTGAAGTCGTTAGGCGCCAGTGGTTCTGGGGTCATGGGCATCTTCCTCATGTACGGACTGAGCCTCGGTATCGTCGGGGCGGGAGTCGGGACTGTGTTGGGGTTGGTGTTCGTGTATTACATCAATGAGATTGCTGGCGGCGTAAGTTGGTTGATGAATACACCGGTCTTCGATCGGTCCGTGTATCAGTTTGAGAAAATCCCGACGACGATCGATTGGCTGACCATCACCTTGATCGTGTCGGGCGCGATGATAATTGCGATACTCGCCAGCATCCTGCCCGCGTGGCGGGCGGCGCGGCTGCACCCAGTGGAGGCACTTCGCTATGAGTGACACGCCATCGAGCTCAACTCCCCGCGCGAGCGGGCGAATTCACTTCTCGCATTTGGCGGCGACGACGGCGCCGAGCGGTTTCGTCGGCCGGGTGCACGAGCCGTTGCGTCGCGCCCGACCGGTCGAATCGCGGCCGGCGATCTTGGGCGCGCGCGGCGTGATCAAGAGCTATCGCAAAGGTGCGTTGTCGATTCCTGTGCTACAGAACATCGACCTCGAGATCGGCCGGGGCGAGTTCGTCGCCGTGATCGGTCCGAGCGGCTGCGGCAAGAGCACGCTGTTGCACCTGCTAGCGACGCTCGATGTGCCGGACTACGGCGAAATCTTCTTCGAAGGCAATCGCATCGACAATCTGGCGGCCGCGGGGCGCGACATCCTCCGCAACCGCTACTTCGGCATGATTTTTCAAGCGTATCACTTGCTGCCCGAACTGACGATGCTCGAAAACGTCCTCGCCCCGGCGATGATCGGCGAGAGCGCGCTCGGCTATTGGCTGAAGCGTCGTCAATATCGCGAGCGGGCAAGCGAGATGCTCCGCGTGGTCGGCCTCGCGCACCGGCTCAAGCACAAACCGCGCGAACTATCGGGCGGCGAAATGCAGCGGACGGCGATCGCCCGGGCACTCGTGGCTCAACCACACGTGTTGCTGGCGGACGAACCGACCGGCAATCTGGATAAGGCCACGGGCGAAGAAATCCTGGCCCTGCTCGGTCGGTTGAACCGCGAGCAAAACCTCACTATAGTCATGGTGACCCACGATCGTGAAATCGCGGCCGCCGCCGACCGCACTGTTACTTTAGTCGACGGCCGCGTCCAGGCGGCATAGTTTGCGAGCGAACCCGAGGCGACGTTGCCGGCTCCTCAATTAGACGGCCCCAGTTTTGCGCGCCAAGACAGCGAGCAGATTGAATCAGCGGCGAATTGAACCATGTCGAGAAAGATCTACATCACCGGCAAGCTTGTACCGCAGGAAGACGCCAAGATCAGCGTCTACGATCACGGTCTGCTGTATGGCGACGGCGTGTTCGAGGGTTTGCGATCGTACAGCGGCAAGGTCTTCCGGCTCGCAGAGCACGTCGAGCGGTTATACAACTCCGCCAAGGCGATCTGGCTCACGATCCCAATGTCGCAACAGGAAATGTGCACCGCGATCAACGAGACCGTGCGAGCGAACAACATTGTCGATGGCTACGTCCGTGCTGTTGTGACCCGCGGTGCCGGCTCGTTGGGGCTCGATCCCAACAAGTGCAGCAACCCGCAGGTGATCATCATCGCCGACGTGATCTCGCTCTATCCGCCGGAGTTGTACCAAAAGGGGCTCGAGATCGTCACGGTGAGCGTGATGAGGACCCACCCCGCCGCGCTCAACCCGCGGATCAAATCGCTCAACTACCTCAACAACATTCTCGCCAAGATCGAAGGCCTGCAAGCCGGGTGCATCGAAGCGCTGATGCTCAATCACAAGGGCGAAATCTCTGAATGCACGGGCGACAACATCTTCCTCGTGCGCAAGGGCGTGCTCTACACGCCGCCGATCGACGCCGGGATTCTCGAAGGTGTGACGCGGCAGGCGGTGATCGACCTGGCCCAGCAAGCGGACATTGAAGTGCGCGAGATCCCACTCACCAAGCACGACGTGTACATTGCCGACGAGGTCTTTCTCACCGGCACGGCGGCCGAAGTCGTGCCCGTCGTGAAGGTCGACAGTCGCGCAATTGGCAGCGGCAAGCCCGGCCCAATGACGCTCGACCTCAACCAGCGGTTCCACGCACTGACGCGGGAATAAGACGACGCGCGAATGAGATGCATTTGCGAGTAAGCGTCGGCTATTCGTCGGATGACTCGGCCTTCTCGGCAGAGTCGGCGTCCTGATGGACACGCAAGCCTTGGAGGAATTCTTCGTTGCCGATGGGCCGGTAGGCGGCCAACGAAGCGCAGGCGTCGTCGATTCGAGCGAGGTCCTGCTTCGACAGCAGCCAGGTGAATTCATGCTCAGCCCGCAGTTTTTCCTTCTCGCCGGCGCGGGCCAGCTCGACGGTCACCGGCACGATTTGGTAACGCGCCAGTGCGGCGTTGACCTGCAACCGCGGCTCCGGCGGCGGGCCGGCCTGAAGCAGCGTGTTGAGCCGTGTGTACCAATCGAGAAACTCGCGATACTCGGCTAGCGCTTCCGGCGTGTCGGCCGGTTCGGTTGTGATCGTGTAACTCTCCTCATGGCTGGCCAGCAGCAGTTGTCCGGTATCGCGGTCGAACGACTCATTGAACTGCGGATTGGCCGCGAACTTGAGGAACGGATCGCGTTGCCGGGCCGCCCAGTTGCGGAGCTTATTCATCGCACCAGCCAGTTGGTCGGTCGAGAGCTCGGTCCGCACGCGACGTTTCGGATCGAGCAGGATGAAACGTCCCGGCTTACCGCCGCCCGGCTTGCGAAAGACGGCGATCTGCTCCGGCTCGGCGAGGAAGTCGTAGACGACGCCGCCTTGAAACAATGTCGTGGTGGTGCTCTGTGGCTCCTCTTCTTTGCCGACGAAGATTTTCGTCTCGATGCGGAAGTCTTCCGCAACGACGAACGCGGGTAGCGCCGCGCCGACAAACATGGCAACCGTAAATGCGGCGATACTGGAACGGCAGTTGGATTGACTCATGGCGATCTCCGGCGGCGCGCGATGTGCGAACGGCGCAAGGTGATTTGGCAATTTACGAAGCGCCGAGAATAGGCTTCGCCGCCGATCCCGTAAAGATCGAGCCGACAGCAGACAGCAGGCGATTAAGCTAGCACGCACCGCCGACCGCTTGCGGTTTAGCTAACCGAAGTAATCTGGCGCACGACCGGGTTGCCACTTGATATTGCAACCGATGCTCGGCCGCTGTTCGGCCAGCGGTTTCTTGCCGGCGAGCACCGCCTCGATCGCCGCGTGCAGATCGGAGCCGGTGACGGGGATGCCGCTATCGGGCCGGCTCGAATCAAACTGGCCGCGATACACGAGCCGCTGATCGCCGTCGAAGAGGTAGAAATCGGGCGTGCACGCGGCCCGATACACCTTGGCGACTTCCTGAGTCTCATCGTAAAGATAAGGGAATTGGTAGCCGCGCGATTCCGCTTCGGCGACCATCTGCTCGGGCGAATCGGCCGGGTAGTTGCTCACGTCGTTCGAGCTGATGCCCACCACCGCGACGCTCTTGGTCAGGTACTCGCTGGTGAACTG
>JANNTD010000003.1:0-1050 GCA_031403315.1 Planctomycetota bacterium | reverse complement strand
GCAGAGCGTGACGCGGCCACTCCGAATCTAATCAGCCCGCGCGCTACTCATCGTAGAAAAACTCCGGCCCCGCGCCAACAAGCTGCGGGTCGACGTTGCCGATGGCCGCAGCGTCCTTGCCCTCGTAGTCGAGCGCCGAATGCACCACGCGCAACGCCTCGATGCGGGCGCGGCGCTGATCGTTGGCTCGGATCACCGTCCACTGACACGTGCTGGTATGTGTGAAGCGGAACATGTCGTGCTGCGCCGCTGTGTAGTCGTCCCACCTGGACAGCGCAGCCAGATCGATGGGTGACAGCTTCCACTGCTTCAGCGGATTGTGCCGCCGCTCGTGAAAGTGCTTTAGCTGCATCTCGCGGCCAACCGTTAGATAGATCTTGAAGAACTGCAATCCGTCACGCACCAGCATTTCTTCGAGTTCGGGCGCTTCACGGAGAAAGTTCGCCACCTGATCGGCATTGGCAAAGCCCATCACGCGTTCGACGCCAGCCCGATTGTACCATGAGCGATCGAACAGCACCGTGTCACCGGCCGACGGCAGATGTGCGAGGTAGCGCTGGAAATACCATTGGCCGCGCTCGGTCTCGGTCGGCTTGGACAACGCCACTGACCGTGCATGGCGGGGGTTCATGAATTCGAGCATGCTACCGATGCATCCGCCCTTGCCCGCGCTGTCACGGCCCTCGAACAGGACCAGCAGGCGTCCGCCGGATTTCTGAATATGCGTCTGCAACTTGACGAGTTCGATCTGCAGCACCTTGAGCGCCGCCTCGTAGGGCTCGCGCTTCAACTTGTCCTTGTAGGGGTAGTTGCCGGAGCCCATCGCGGCGGCATCGATGTCGGCATTGAGCTTCGGCGCGTCGATGTCGAAGGCGGCCAGCTTCGCTGACTTCGATAATTTGGTGGATCTCGCCATGGTTGTCGTGCCCGGTTCCGGTTGGATGATCTCTTTCATCCGACGTCCTCTCGTTCAGCACAACCCGAACCCACCGACAAGGTTTCTGGATTGACAGGCTTGCCCTGCGATTTGGTCAGCCCCATTTATCGATC
>JANNTD010000002.1:0-19700 GCA_031403315.1 Planctomycetota bacterium | reverse complement strand
CACTCGCAGAGCTCGGGGTCCACCGGCGAGCCCTGCTTCTCGCGTTCGAAGGCCGTGCGGCCGCTCTCGACGCGCATCTTCATCAGTGTGTAGAGGTCTTCTACTTCGGGCCACAGCACCTCGCTACCTGCGAGCATTTCTTCACGATGGGCCTCAAAGAACTTCCGGGCAGCGTGGGAAGGTGTTAGGTGTCGGGTGTCAGGTGTCGGATGTGCTTCCTGACACCTATCACCTGATACCTGACACCTGCAATAGATTTCCTCCCACTCGTTCCACAAATCAAGATCGGTCGGCCACGACTGAATCGCGGCGAATCGCGCGGAAGTCCAACCGGGAGCGGCGTGCAGTTCCAGTGCGAGCGCGTCGCGGTGCAGGGCCGTAGCCAGGTTGACGATGTTCGTCCGTTTCGTGCCGGCCTTCATCAGCGTGCCGTGAAACCAACGTCGCGTCGCTTCGCGCTGTGCGGCCGAAGCGATGTGGCTATCGTTCTGCAGGTCGTCGCACACGATCAGCGTTGGCCGGTGCTCGCGCCGCCGGCGCCCGCGAACGCGCTGGCCCGTGCTCCACGCTTCAACCACTACGCCATTGGCAAGCTCGATCGCGTGCCGCTGCCACCTGTGACCTTGTCCGACCGAGAGCGGATAGTCGGCCGCCAGTTGCACGTTTTCGATCAATTCCCGTTTGACGT
Source organism: Planctomycetota bacterium (assembly GCA_031403315.1). GTDB lineage: Bacteria > Planctomycetota > Planctomycetia > Pirellulales > Lacipirellulaceae > DASYDU01. Next base: position 19,012 of record JANNTD010000002.1, on the reverse strand, counting down.
TGTCGAGATGCAGCTGCGCTTGCTCCTTCGTATCGGAGACGATCCAGACATACGGCTCCGCAGCCTCGACGGCACATCGCAACACATAGCACAACGTCGCCACCGTCGACTTGGCACTCCCCCGCGGGCCAATGAGATTGATGCGTCCGCCCCGCGATTGCAAGTACTCTGCCAACTGCGTTTCCAGCCAGCGATGCATCGAAGAGCTGGGCTGGCCAAAATGTGCCGGCAAGTAGTGACGACCCCAGTCCAACAGGTCTTGATACCTTGCCGCCCGATGGGCACCCTCTGCAGCGGCGGCGAAGCGGCTGGCCAATTTATTGATTTTGCTCAAAACTCTCATCGCACACTCCGATTCGTCGCTGCTGAAAACAGCTGGTTTCTTCTCGATCGCTGCTATACTGAACGCGAGGCCCAAATGACTCGCCGTCTTCGCATTGCCGTGTCAGTGTTCTTCGCCGTGCTGACGGTGTTGCTGTGTGTGTTGTGGCTGCGGAGCTATTGGTGGCGCGACGCTGCTTATGGTCGGACTAACTCAAAGTTGATTCATGCTATCTCACGGGAGGGACAAATTGAGCTGGGCAGATTCGCTAAGCCAAATTATCCGGCAAGCCTTTACACCGGGCAGTTCTTGCATACACGATTGACTGAAGAATTGAGGACCGTGGAAAAACAAATGGAACATCTGGAGACGATGGCAAAACAAATGGAACATCAGATGACCGTGGGAAAATCTATTCGAGCGTCTATTCAAAGACGACCCGAACCGACCACGATTGTCGGCTTCGGCTTATACCGCACAAATCCACCGGGCATCTCGCTTTACGTGCCTTATTGGTTCCTAGTACTTCTATCTGCTGCCTTTGCCGCCGTCCCGTGGTTTCCGTACTCTCGCCGTTTCTCCCTCCGCACCCTGCTCATCTTAGTTACGCTCCTTGCCGTTGCGTTGGGGCTAGCCATGTGGCTGGCGGCGTAGCAGCTGGCCAGCTTCGACAACGTTTTCCTGAGTTTCATGCTTCCCTTCCATCCCTGCATGCGGAAATTCGCTCCCTGGTTTGTCGCACGCTTGATAGCTTCTCGTCGCTACTCGTGTGCGGAAAACCAGGGTCTCATTTTTCGCACGCACCGCACGGCGTTCGCGGAGCATGAGCGGGATGGCGCTTCCGTGTCCGCCCCGCTCCGTCCGTCGCGTCCTGCCACGGTCACGTGCTCCGACCAGGCCGGAGCCTGGCCAAGACGTGGGCCACGCGCCCAAATTCTGCTGGCTCGGTGAATTCCGTCCGCAGCGCTTCGTCGAGCAAACCAATCACATGCTCCACCTCCCTTTCGACTTCCTTGGATTGCCGTCCACACCCATAGCGGCTTGGAAAGCGTTGCGCCAGCCACCAGGCGATACCCCGCCAATCGGATGTTTCCTGAATTCTCGCGTGCAAGTTCCGCACATGGATCATCTCGAAGGTGGCGACGGCTTTGGCCATTTCTGTGCGCAGCGCGGGATCGGCAGCGCGGATTTCTTTCCAGCGATCCGGGCGGATCCCCAAGTAAGCGAGCGCGGAATTGGGTCTCAGGCCCGTTCGCAGCAATCCCAAAAACGTCTCCCGCGAAAACTCGTTCAATGAGGATTCAGGATTTGGGATGCAGGATGCTGGGGACGCCGTCTGCGATGGCGCTTCCCCGCTCCCCCCATCCACCGTCCCGCATCCTCTCTCAGCTTTTTCCATTTCGCTCATGCGATTCTCCCAAATTCTTTTTTGGCTCGATCAGCACTGTCACGTCGTACTCCAGGTCGCTTGCCAGCCCACAAAGCTCCGCGACGGTTCCTAACAGCTCGAGCTCCTCGGGAAAGACTGTGCCGCTGATGCCGTGCGCCGTCAGCCGGAGTCCATGATTGTTGACGCTGTGCGACACGACGTAATCGGTTACGAACGAAGCCATTTTTTTCCTCCCGCATTGGTTGTTGAAGATCGATCGAACTGCCTGTTCTCGCCAAACTGTTTCTCATTCCCTGCTCGCCAAACGACCGTTGCATAATTCGCCCATCCGAATTACGCAACGTTCATGGCATCGTCCTCGTCAGGTTCTCGAAGACCGATCAGCGTCTCCCGTCCGCGCTTCTCTTCCAACCAGCGATAGTGCTTGTTGATGTGCCGATAGAGTGCATCCCGGGATGGGGCCGAATCGCCGAGCGCGTCGCGCAGCTCGCTCATCGTGGCCGGTCCTTCACTGAGCCGCGACTTGATCCAATCGACCGTCGTCGGCGAAAGACTTTCCGGGCGGCCTGGCCCGACCTCCGCAATCTCCACTCCCTCGTGCGGCTCCTCGGCTCCCCAGACAATACACGGCTGCGGTAAGGAGGAATGTTCTTCCACCCGAAATCGAATCGCTGCCTGCGCCCGTCCCAGGTTGTTCTTCACCGGAACCAGCCGACGGTCCCGTCCGCCCGGGCCCGAGACGGGCTGGACCACGAAAGCGCTCCGGGCAACGGCTGCGAACGCGATCGACCCAATGATCCGATGGAGATTCGAGCCTTCGCTCTTCCGCAGATGCGAAATCAATACAATGGCCGTGCTCGTATCCTTCGCCAACTTCGTCACCGGCTGCAGCAGGTTGCGAATCTCGGCGTTCGAGTTTTCGCTGGCCGCCCCCAAAAAACTGCTGATTGGGTCGACCACCAACAGCCTCGGAGGCGGGACCTCTTCAATCGCAACCTGAAGCCGCTCCAGGTCCAGAACGATGTCCAACATCCGCTCGGTTTCCGCTTCGCCCGTACCAGACACCACGCCCGTGACGGCGAACACCCGGTCCAAGTCGGCCTCCGCCGCCACGAGTCGCGGCCGGATCGTGTCGACAAAGTCGTCCTCCGCGCTCAAGAGCAGCACACTCGTCACCGGCGCAAACCCACTTGCGTCCGGCCAAGGCGCACCACGCGACACATGGGCGGCAATGTCCAGCGAGAGCAGACTTTTTCCCAAACCCGGATCGCCCGCGATCACACACAACTTCCCCACCGCGATCCTCCCCGGCCACAGCCAGTTCAAGCCTTCCTGGCGAATGTTCCGCAGCCGCGTCAAATTCACGCGCTCCTCCGGTGGCGCTTGCGCTTTCTCGACTCGCGCTAGCTCGCTCACCAAGACAGCCATGACGGCCCGGTATTGTTCGGGCGTTTTCTCCCACCCGAACAGCTCCAGCGCGTTCGTCGCAAATTGCCGTCTTTGCCACTCGTCGGCTGGATTGAAATGTCCCGGGTGCGAGAGAGCGCCATACTTCGCTACGACTCTGCATTTACCAATCTGGTCCGGCGGGCCCAGCGATACCGTCAATTGATCTCTCATTCACCACCTCGTCGCTTCGTGTTCGTCAGTTGCGAAAATAGGGATGCCTAATTACGCAACTGACTTAGCTCGCCGATCATCGTCGCCAGCAGGGCGTCCGCGATCTCGGCCCGCAGTCCCGGAAACAACACATGCAGCACCTCCGCGGAGTCCGGCACCGACGGCGGTTGATACAACTGCTCGTACACCCGCAACGCCGACTTCAAGAACGGAAGCTCCCGCGGGTCACGCACGCGACCGAGCCCCTCCCGACGTAATTCATGCACCACACGCTCGACATACTCTCCCAACTTCCCCTGTCGATCCAGTTCGCACAGGTCGCGCAGCCGTTGCTGGTCCTTAATACTCAACATGATTCGCCTTCCTCCATTGCTCGCTGTTTTCAATTTTCCGGAGACGCAAAAGTCGGGATCCCTACTTTTGCGTCTCTGGCGTTTCTAACGCCCACATACTCGAACGACACCACCGACCGGCCCGCCGAGCTGCGATACTGCGGAAAGCTCGTCGTCGCCGACGGAGCCGTGCCGGATTTTTTCACGCTGACGGCCTTCCACAGCGGCGAGCGGCGGCAATGGCGGATCAACGCCGGGTGGCTGCTGGTGACGTTGATCCGCATTCCTTCGGCTCGATGCAGTGCTGCCACGGCCGCCATGGCCCGCATGCCGATGCCGAGGCCTTGGAAATCGGGCAGCGTCACGATTCGCGTGAAGCGACGGTGGTTGCGCTTGGCGATCACGGGCAGCGTGGCACAAAAATTCACGGGCACGCCTTCCCAAGTTACGAGGTAACAGCGGGCTTGCGGGGCGAGGCTCGCGGTCAAATAGTGATGACGCTTAAACAGTTCCCAAGCCGCCACGCGGCAGCGATGGATTTCCAGCTCGATCGTCGGTCGCCGAAACCAGGTGTCAGGTGTCAGGTTTCGGGTGTCAGATTCCCCTGACACCTGACACCCAACACCTGACACCTCCGATCCGTTAGCAGGTCGCATATGTAACTTCTGCGTCGCCATGTCGAGCACCCAGTTGGGCTCGAGCCACTCGGCGACGTCGTAGTGACAGGTCACGGCCACGAACCGGCAGGGCAAGTGCCCGCGGCGGATGCCTTTGGCGATCGCGGCCGAGCAGACCTTGGCAACAGTTCGGTCGACGACGCTGGTGAATTCGTCGAACACGACGAGTGGCAAGGTGTCAGGTGTCAGGTATCGGGTGTCAGTCTTCCCTACCACCTGACACCCGACACCTGACACCCACGCTGCCGCCAGCGCCCGCGCCAGATCGCAACGAAATCGCTCGCCGCAGCTCAGCACGTGATATGGTTTGATCCACGACGGCGGCGAGCCGAAGCCGACGGCCGTAAACAGCTCGACGACGCTGCGCATCGGCAGTTCGCCGAAGCAATCGATGACGGCCCGGTCGGCTGGCCACGTCGATTCCTGATACAAATCGTCGGCGAACGCATGGCGGGCGACCGTGCTCTTGCCGCTGCCGGACGGACCGACCACCAGGCCGATCTGCCAATCGGCGTCGTCGGTCGGCAGCTCGACCGCGAATCGCTCGGTTGATTTCTCTTCGAGAGGTACGTCGAACATCCCGGCCACCTGCTGGACGCGAAATGAGTCGTGGATTGGGCAACTGACTACAACGTCAAAACTCGGCATCGGTACCCCTCGGAGCGCATCCGCTCGTAAATGGTTTGTTGGTCCTGCTCGTCGCAGCACTCGACGACGACTTGATAGCTCTCGGGCACGACGACTTCAGGCCGATCAGACGCGGCGGTGGCGAGTTGCTCCGCATCTTGATATTCGCGGGCGATTTCGTCCATCAGCACGCGGACTGCGGCGCTTTCGGTCTCGACCTCCGTCATCAGCAATTGCAATTGTTCGTGCGAAGTCGTCGCCATCCCGGCCAAAGGGTCGAGCGTGAGCAGAATCTTGTTGGCTTCGTCTTCGTCAACGTCGAGCACGAGCACCGGCACGATGGCCTCCGGCGTCGTTTCGGCCCGCAAGTGCCCGTCGATGAGCATGAGTGTTCCATCGGCGAGTTCGCGCGCCAGCAAAGCATCGGCGTACCCGACTTCCGCGAGCAAGCCGCGTAGGGCGTCCTGTTGCGCCGCGGGATGCGTGCGCCAGTTGCGCGGGTTCGGTCGCAGATCCGATGCGCGGACTCGCCGCAGTTCCTTGATTCGATCGCGGATTTGCATGAATTCCTCCAGCGAGCCGGGGCGTCCCCGCCCCCGTGTGTCAGTTATTGAGCAGTGATTGTTGGATCAGCTCTTGCAGGTCTTTCAGGTCCGAGCGGATTTCGGCGCGGAGCGTGTGGTGAGCGGTTTCGAGCGACGCGAGCCGGGCGCCGATCTCCGCCAGGTCAGTAGCCCGGGCGTAGATGCGGCCGTTGGGCGGGTCAGTTCGCCGCGGCGACCATTGGATGATCGCCACGGCGAGCGTCGCCAGGGTTCCTAGCAGCACCGTTGCGGCGGGCCAGTCGAACATGGGAGTTTAGGTGTCAGGTGAAAGGTGTTAGGTGTCAGGTGTCGGCGGTTCTTACTGACACCCGACACCTGATACCTTGTTCATTATGGTCCTGGCGGGGCGGGGATGATCGGTGCGGCGGTCGCGCCAGTGGATGATGTGGACGCGATGCCGCCGCCGATCGTGGCGTCGGTTCGCGTACCTGCGTATAGGTTCGTGAGGTTCGTCGGCCACGGACCGAGGTTGGCGGGCAATTGCGTCACGGGAATTCCCTCGGCCAGTAGTTCGAGCCGATCTTCCGTGAACACGCGGTCGAGCCGCGGCACGGTGTCGACCATCTCGGTCTGCGTGAAGAAATCGCCCGGGTTGTACGCCGAGAAGTCGGCGTCGGTGAGGATGAAGCCGTCGGCGCCGGCCACCTCGCGGGTCTTGCCGAACAGTTCGATCGCCATGTTCACGTAGACTCGTTTGATGTACTGGCCGACCAGGCCGGCGAACGCGGTCGAGATTTCCATCTCCTTGCGGTTCTCCGTGTGCTGCATCGCCTCGGCGAGCGAGACGAGTCCCAACCCGGCCCAGCGGCGCAAGAACGGATTGCGGACCTTGAAAAACGGCACAGGGTACACGCGGAAGACTTCGCCCGCCGGCCGCGAGTGCTGGACCTCCATGTTGTTCTCGCCCGGCGGCACGGCCCGGCCGGCGAGGATGTTCGCCGCCCGCAGATACAACTTGTGCACGCGCTTGAGCGTGTTGATCGAGGGCGGGATCCGCAGGTCGGCGTCCTCGTGGTGCATGATGTGGAACAGATTGCGGCCGACCAGGTCGGTCCAATCGAGAATCTGCGGATTGAGGCTGCCGACGTCGTTCGACCAATTGGGCACGGCGTATCCGGCCTCGCCGAAGATGCCGACGTTGTACCAGAGGATAGCGTCGCTGTTAGTGAGTGGCATGATGTGTTTCCCTTTCGTGGATGGTGTTGTGTGGCGCTAGTTTGTGGATCCAGCGAGTTGTTGCTTGATGAGTGATTCGAGTGTGGTGAGTACTTCGGTGGCGCCTGGGTATTTGCGGGCGACTTGTTCGCGAGCCCATTGGTGGGCGCGGGCGAAGTCGTCGCGCTGCACGGGCACGTAGTGCGATTCGGGCACGGTTTGTTGCGGCGGTGGCGGGCTGTCGATGGCGATGGGAATTGATCGAGAGCCGGAGGAATTGAAAACTCGACGCTTGAGTCGCCGGCCCGCGAGACCGCCGGCAACGATCACGGCGAGCGCAACGGGTCCGCTCAGTCCCAAAGCTCCCACCAGCATCTTGCCGAGCGACAGGCCGCTGAAGAGGCCGGGGTTTACTGTGGCGATGCGTTCTTCGATGCGATCGTGGATGGCGGTTCGCAGCGATTCGATGCGGCTGGTGGAAGATTGTTCGACTTGCTCGACTGCTTGCCGCGACTCCGACTTCTTGGCGTAGGCGTTGAGATCGCCGGCTTGGAGGTATTCGCCGCGGTCTTGTTTCTTGGCATCGAGGGCGGCGAGTCGTGAATCGATATTGTCGCGCCAGGCCTGCCAATCTGTGGTGGGTTCCAAATCCCCGCGGGCTGAAGCCCGCGCGCCTTGTGGTCGGCCTCGCCAGACGCGGTCGAGGAATTGGCGCAGGGGGCGACCGCAGGTTAGGTACGTCTCGCCGTCGCGGCACCCCCAGACTACGCCGACCAGTTGCCCTGCGCGATTGATCACGCCGCCGCCGCTGTCGCCGGGGCGCACGGCGCCGCCGATCTTGAGCGACGGAAACGTCGCGCCCACGGCCTGCACCGCGCCGGCCACTGCGCCACGCGCGGGACGAAACTGCCCGTTGCCGCCGTAGCCACACGCGGTCAACACCGTCGCCGCGGCGACTTCGCTGTCGTCGACGGCGAGCGGCTCTGCGCCGGGCCGCTGGATGAGGAGCGCAGCAAGATCATTGGCCGGATCGCGGTCGATTAGCCGCGCGCCGTAGCGACTGCCATTCGGAAACGCCACGACAATGTTCGAAGCGGCGCCGTCGAACAGGTGCGAGCAGGTGAGCACCAGACCAGTGGCCTCGCTCTTGGAAATGAGCGAGCCGCTGCCCACGAAGTTACTGGCAGACGTGCCGTCGCCGACGTGAATGCGGCAATGGGCATCGTGCGAGATCTGGGCCGCGGGCTCGATTGGCATCACCAGCCGTGCCGGCGCAGTCGGCTGTTGCGGGTAGCACATTCCGTCGTAGCAGAATTGCGCGCGAGCGTACTCACATGGCGTGAGCAGCAGCAAAATTGAAATGGCGATGCGTTTCATTGTGTCGTTCCGCGACCGGCGGTCGCGGCTTTATGGAGTGAGCGTGAACAAATATTCGTAAAACGGGCTCCGCGCGAGGTCGGCCGGCTCGGTGAGCCGGTCGGCCAGGTGCGGTACGGGATCGACGCCGCCGCCGAGCCGGTCGGCCATGGCACAGGCGTGACTACAAAACGGTGGCCGGCGATCGATCGCGGAATCGTCTACCTCTGCGTGCACCGCCAATCGGACGAATGGCAGGTGGAGCATTGCGGCGGCCAGCACGGCGGCGTAACCGTAGTCGCAGCCGGCCAGGCGCCGCATGAAATGGGTTGAGCGCGTTCGATCGTATTCCGGCCACCGTTCATGGGCATTGGCTCGATGGACGTCAATTCTCCCTGGAAACTTTTTGACCTGACTTGCGAGCGTGACGGCCCGGCCGCCGTGCCACTCGCGGACTTCAAGGCAGAACAGCTCGTCGTCCCACCAGGCTGTCTTAGCTGCGTGCGAATGTTCACCGCGCCCGGCGACGGCAATCAAGTTGTGCCGACGGAAGAGCAGCAGGTCGCCATCCGCGATGCGCTCTCTGGCGTCGGCGAGCGGTACGAAATGTGGTTGTTTGGAAGGCGTCACGTTTAACTTTCAAAACGAAAAAAGCCCGTCGCCGGACACTATGTCCGGCGACGGGCTCTTTGGATGCCGAGTTGTTCACTGCGGCTTCCGCTGGATACCTGTCAACGCGATTCACACTAACACAAGCCGTGGCCCAATTGCAAGAACTATTTCTGGCCACCCCCTGTAATGGTTATATGTTCACTAACGCACGGGATTTGCGGGCACTGTGGCGGCGGTTCCGGGGCGGTTGGCGACGCGGCCGGGGGCGGCGCTTTCGTAGGCGGAGAATTCGGCCCAGATCGGTAAATGATCGGAGACGTCGAGCGCCTGATCGAGCGTGAGTGGCGGGTTCACAAGTTGCCGGACGTCGAACACGCCCCAGCGGCCCGTGAATTCGGCGGTCGACTGTTGATGGACGACGAAGTTGTCGTAGAGCGCGTTCTGCCGCGTGTTGGTAAACACCTTGGTGACGATCGGCCGCACTCCGGGAATCTGGCCGAGGCGGCCGAGGTGGCGGTCGTCGACGTTGAGATCGCCGAGAACAATAACGTCGTCTTCGCCGCCCGACGATTGCCGGACCGCATGGTACACGTCGGCCAGCGTGTCCAGCTCTTCTTTGGTTTCGTCCGGATCGGTGTGAATATTTGCCAGCACGAACGTGAAGGCTTCGTGCGGCGCGGGGCCGCGGACGCGGAACAGGGCCACCAGCGGCTCGCGGTGGAGCAAGTCGTGCGGATCGTTCACCGTGTAGATGCTCTGGCGGTTCACTTCGACGGCGGTCGTGTCGTAAATGAACGCGTATTGTTCCTTGCTATTGGAGCGACCGAGTCGCGGGCCGATCACGTAGTCGTAGTAGTGCTGGCCGTCGGCGTTGACGTAACTACGGAGGAAGTTGTCGAGGAAGTAGCTGTCTTGGGTGCGGATTTCCTGGATCGCCACGACGTGGAAATTGCGGACCGCCAGCGCCAACGTCTGCATGACGTAGGGTTTCTTGGCCTTCTCGTCGCCGAACACCTGGATGTTGAACGAAGCGATGCGAACCGTCGGACCGCCGCGGAGTGGTGTGGCGGGCAGGGGCGCGGCGGGGACGTTATTCTGAAATGGCGCGGCAGGATAGTTGTTCGCGGTGGCGACGGGCGAATTGTAACCACCTTGTGGCTGGCCGAACGGATTCTGGATCTGCGGCGGCTTGCCACCGAAATAGAACCAGCCACCGCCAAACATCGAGGCCAGCAGAAAGAGTGATAGACGGCGTGACACAGGCCCCTCCGTGGGCGTGCGGTGAATCGACAGCATGGGCGGCAGCGCGCAGCATCCCCGCAGTGTGCGCACTCGGCATTTTTGGCAGCGGCAGATGAGCCGAAGTCGCTAGTTCGCCGATCGATGAATCGCGCGGCGATAGCATGCTGGCAGCGGAAGCACCACGGCCGGCGGCCGGCGTGGATCCCGAATGCTCAGTTGGGATAGATGTGGAAGTGGTAGTGGACGCCGTCCCCAGCGCCGGGATACATGCCCTGACCGTTAGGCGTGTAGGGGCCCATCTGCTTGTTGTCGGCGTTCTGCTGTTCGTTCGCCGTCTGTTCGTTGATCTGGCCCTGTTCCTGGTTGGCGGCGGCGGTTTCTTCCGATTCGATGGCCGCGTAGGACTTTTGGGTGGCGGCGTCGGCGGATTTGGCTTGCTTCAACATCGTGGCTTGGGCCTGTTGGTAGAATGCCCGCTGCTGTTTCTTTTGGTCTTCTTCCTCGTCGAACTTCAGGAGCCAGAGTTTCATCTGCGTGGGGGACATATTTTCGAGCTCGGCGGCGAACTTCTCGTAGTCGCCCGGTTTGCAGTTCTTCGAGGTGGCGCAATATTCCTGGAGCCAAGCGCGGGCCCGCAACATGTTGGGGCTATTCCAGACGGCCTCCTGCTCGGCGTTCATGACGGGATGCGCGGGCTTGGCGGTTGCGGCTGGAGTCGCGGTCGTGGAGACAGTCTTACTATTGAACTGGCCGCGACTCGCCGAGGCGAGGGCGAGGCAAGCGACAGTTGCGACCAACGTTCCGCTGATGAGCTTTCGTTGAGGCGTAATCATGGGACCCTCATTCCTAAGAAACGTGTGACCGAATCGCGCGGTTTGCGCGCGAACAACCCTTCCATAACTCTAGCTCGCTGGTCGTGCTTGGGCCAGCGATCGGGCGCAGGAGCAACAGGGCCAAAAAATCGGCCAAAAGCAGGGCAGAAGCGGTCTGGACGGCATAAGTGCCGCCTGTTTAGCCCTGCGAACGGCGGCGGACCAGGCCGCATAGCGCCACTGCCCCGAGCAGCAGGACGAGCGCGGTCGGTTCGGGCACGACCGCACCGGTGGAGCCAATAGCACCCGCGCCGCCACCCGCACCGGGTCCCAATGCTTCGCCGAAGTTGGCTTTCCAGACATCGTAGTCGTCGTCGTCGACCATTCCGTCGCCGTCGCCATCGGCGCCGCTGAAGGCGGCCACGGCCGAACCGAGTGTATCGCGCCAGACGGTGTAGTCGGCGGCATCGACGACTCCGTTGCCGTTGTAGTCACCCCATTGGCCGGCGATCACTTGCAGCGTCACGTTGTTGGCGCCGTAAACGACGGCCAGCGAATTGACGAGTCCGATCGACGGCAAGTCGTAGTCGCTAAACGTGCCGTTCACGCCGGCTATGGTCGTGAGAAACGCAAACGAGTTGCCGAGCACGGGAACGAATCCGCCTTCCAGTTCGACATCGAGCAGGCCGTTCAGCAGGGCGGCGCCATTGACGACAACGCGGTCGAATTGGTTGAGGCCTATGCCGGCGAGTTCGACAAATAACTCGCCGGTAGCCGCTTGTTGATAGTCCTTCAAATCGACGCGTCCGACCGTGTCGAACCCACTCGGCCGAAACGCGCCTTGGTTATCGAGGAGGACGTTGATGTTGGCGTTGGGGTCGGCGATGAGGTGGCTGTTGTCGGGGACGATCAGCGCGCCCGTGCCGCTGAACGCGGCGCCGGCCCTAATGATTGCATTGTTCGACACCAGCCGCAAGTTGCCGTTGAGCGTGGTGACGCTGGTCGGCTCAAAAGTCAGGAAACGGTTCACCTGAATATCCAGCGTCGCATCAGGCCCGGCGTTCACGGTCACCGTGCCGCCGATGTCGGTGGAGTGGGTCGACTTATATGTTGCGCCGGTGAGTTCAATTGTCGAACCGGGGTTGAAGTCGAGAGCGAAGCCGTTGGTAAAAACGGTGCTGCCGGCGAGGGCGGTGACGGAGCCGGTGAAGCCGAAGAGGATGTTGTCGCGGAGTTCGAGGGTCGCCCCCACTCTTGTAGAGAGTTCGCCTGTGTTGGCGGCGCCGTCCCAGTCGTTGTCGTTGCCGGCCGTCTGAACGATCAACGTGCCGCCGCCGTTGCCTGCCAAGAGTCGAGTGTTGTTGATCACCCGCGACGTGACCGTACCAATTCCCTGGATGCCGCTGCTGTTGTCGTTGGTAATCGTGCCGCCCTGGAGCGTGCCGCCGAGGAGCGCAACGGCAGCAATATTGCCCGCTCCACTGCCGGTACTCGTATTCCACGCGGCGGGGATGTTCAGCACGCCATCCGTATCGGCCGTGCCGAGGGTGTTCACGTCGATGATGGCGCCGTTGATGGTGAGCGTACCGTCGTTGGCCTTGAGGTTGGCCGTTCCGTCGAAATCGACGCCGGCATTGATCGTTCCGAAGCCGTGCAGAGCCTTGCCGGTGTCGGCGGCGATCAGGCCGAGTCCGTTGATTGTGCCGCCGTTGATCGTGTTGGGGTCGCTCGCATTGTCGCCGCCGGCGAGCCGGAGGGGTTCGGCGGCGGTGATGATATTCACGACGCTGGTTGCGCCGATGTCGACGCGGGCCGTCGTGCGGACGTCGCCGACCACGTTGACCAAGCCGTCGAGGTTCACGTCGCTTCCGGCGAGCAGCGTCACCGCGGCGTTGTCGTTGACCAGGTTCATGGTGCCGGCGGCGTTGAGCGTCCACTCGGCGTTCGCGTTGTCGAGGTTGACCGTGAGCGTACCGGTTCGAGCGGCGTTGAAGTTGTCGACATCGAGTGTGTTGATGCCGCCGCCGCCATTGACCGTGCCGAAGTCGACCATCGTCGAGGCGTTGATTACGAGCGGGGCGTCGATGTTGACAAACTCGCCTGTTCCATCGAATCCGCCGAGGTTGACCAGCCCGCCCACCATGTTGAGCGTAACCGCTTCGTTGACGCTGGCTCCATCGTGAAAAGTGATGATTCCGTTACCGGTAAACTCCGCGTTGTTCGCGCCATTGACCGTATCAAAGACGACAAGGTCCCAAAACTCGAGCTCCGCGCCATCGGCCACATGGACATCGGCGTCGGAGTTGAAGGTGACCGGAGCACCAATTCGAATCGGGTCGTAATCGGCTGGATTCCCATTGGCGTTCACGTCGGCGTTATTGACGCCCGCGTCGTTCCCAATTTCTACCGGTTCGCCGTCCCAAAAAGCGATCTGGGTAGCACTACCACTTAGATTCAGCGTGCCATCCATCACGAAACTCGCATCGGCTGTATTGAGGTCAATGTCGCCGCCGTTGAGGGTGATCGTGCCGTTGAAGGCGTTCGTTACGGAATCGGGATCATAATCCCCGACGTTGACGGTCAGCGCAACGTCGTTTTCGATGGTCCAATTTCCGGCGTCGAAGTCAAAGTTGGTCACATTGATCGTGGAGTCGGCGGTGACGGTGTTGATCGGGCCGGCGTCGTAGGTTCCCGCGCCGCCGATCGTGCCGCCGGCGTAAACCGTGTTGCCCTGAGCATTGAGGGTCATGGCCGCGTCGATCGAGGTCGCGGAACTGGTGCCGAAGGTGACTGGCCCCAGGATGTTCGTGTTGCCATCGACATTGAGAATGCCAGTGGCCGTACTGAGAATCAGCCGCGACGAGCCGCTGATGGTCGCCGTGCCGGCCGCCGCCGTGTTGGCGGTGAGTGTCCGGTTCATGGTCCACTCGGTCGATCCACTGACGACGAGTTGGGCCCCATTGCCGCCCAAGTTGATCGGGTCGTCCATGTCGCCGTCGGAGTCGAATGTTGGTGAGTTGATGGTGAAGACGACGCCGTCGTTGATCGTGTGCGTGGTGCCGGAGCCGAGGCCGTCCCAATCGAACGTGGCGACGTTGACCGTGGTGTTAGCCGAGACGGTCGAGGTGCTTTCCATGCGGAGCGTGCCGGGGCCGGTTAGCGTGGTCGGGCCGGCAAGATCGGAGGCGATGCCGAGCGTGAGCAGACCGGTAACCGCGACATCGGCACCCGGAGACAGCGTGGTCGCGGGCATGTCGAGGGTGCCGGCGTTGACGTTGATGTTGCCAGTGAGCACCACGCGATCGCCGCTGACCGTCGACGTGCCGGCGTTGTTCTTGTTGATCGTGCCGGCCGCCGTCCATTGATTGGCGGTGTTTTGCACGCTCACGTCGCCATTGTCGTTGAGGTTGAGCGTGCCGCCGTAAGTGTCGTTGCCAGTGTCGACCTGATCGACATTGAGCGTCATCGCGCCGGTCCCAGAAATTGTGGTCGTGGCCGTGCCGGGGCCATCCCAGTTGAAGTCCTCGGCACCCGCGTTGGACACGAAACTACCAGTAATGATCAGTTCAGCCGAGGACGAAGCGATGTTCAGCGTTGAGGGCGACATGGAGACAAGGCCCGACAGAGTGAGCGACGAGTTGGCATTCAACGTCACCGTGTTGGCTGCGCCAACAAACGTCATGTCGTTGACAATCACGGCGTCACCCGTGACCGTTAACACGCTATTGGCGATACTGGTCACGTCAGCGGGGCCATTCATGGTTGCTATGTTCGTGCCGCCATCGAGCTGCACGTCGGCACCGTCCATCGTGAAGCTGTCGTTGAATGTTACGGTATCTCGCTGACCGACCGTGAGCGTACCACTAAACGCATCCGACAGCGGACTGTCGACCACGAGTGTCAGCGAGTCGATCCCCACGTTGGCGTTGACGTTGGACACGTCCACCAGCCCGGTCTCGCTCGTGCCGTCAAGATCGATCGTGTCGAAGCCATTCGCCTGCAACGTGAGTACGGCATTGCTGTCGTTGCCGATGACGATCGAACCCGAGTTCTCCAGGCCGACTTCAACGACCGCGTCCGCGTCGCCGACAATCACCAGCCCGTGGCCCACGAGTGTGCCGCTATTGTTGATCTCCAGCAGGACATCGACATCGAGCGTACCGCCCGACATTTGCAGGGCCGACGATGTGTTGATGTCAAGGTTGTCGGTGTTGAATGCCACGCCACCACCGCTGGCCGGATTGACTAAGATCGACGAGCTCACGCCGGTGATGGTCGTTTGCCCAATGACAAACAACGCGTTACCGTTCGTGTCTAGGTCGGCACCACCGCTGATGGTGAGCGACGTAATCGTGTCGCTCGCCCCGTCCTCGGGAACGAAGTTCACGAAAGCGTTCGCCGCCACCGGCCGGTTGCCGATCTCGACGTCGTAGGTGATGCCGCCGCCGTTATCGGGTACGTCGTTGGGGAACCAATTCGTGGCGACGTTCCAATCGCCGTTGCCGATGTTCCACTCACTATTGACGAGCTGCGCATGGACCTCGCCCGAGATCGTGGTCAGAAATACAAGTGTGAGCACGAAGCGAACGCACTTTGGCATGGAAGTCTTTCGGTGGAGGTTTGGCGGCAGAGAGAAAGGTGTCACACAGTGAAACACTTCGGACCGCGCATCATGCGGAAGAACGCAACGGCCACGCCGATCGCCAAGTCATGGCAAACGAGCGAGCCGCCTTTGAGCGAGACAGTATAGTAAGATTCTCGTAAAACCGCAAGAAATCAATTTGCCTGCAAATTCCAAGTTGTTGCGGCGACCGCTTGTCAGGACTGCCGCTAAACCGAAGAACAGAATCACCACTGTTGACGGTTCGGGTACGGCGAGCTGGGACTCCGCGCCGCCCGCTGCGCCGCTGTCAGTGATCTGGCCGAAGTGCGACTTCCAGACATCGTAGTCGGCTGGTGTGTACTGCAAGCCGAGTCCATCCCGCCAGACAGTGTAATCGGCGGCGTCGACCGCCCCGTCTTCGTTGAAGTCGCCCGACGCGGCCGGCAGCGCGAAGAAGTCGGCGGCCTGGCCGAGCCAGACGTTGCTGACCGTGTAGTTGGCTACATACGGACTGGTCCAGCCGAGTTGGGTGATCGTTGGATTGAAGCCCGCGCTACCTTGGGCAGTGAGCATCCAGGGGAACGAGGGGCTGGTGAAATTGCCGACCATTGCGTTACTGTCGAAGAGCGATGCTTGCAGCACGTTCGCTCCCGCGCCGTTGCCGGTGATCCTGCCGACGAGCAAGTAGGTCGCGTTTGCTGCGAATCCACCGGCGGACACGTCCTCACCTGTCCCATCGGCCTGGCTACGGACGGCGAATTGCGCTTGGCTGCCCAGCAGAGCAAAATCGAATTGATTCACGCCGGCGGCATCTCGGAACTCGAGCGACAGAGTTCGATCGGGCGACGCCAGTTGGGCGGCGAGCAGCGGGGCCGTGTTTTGCCGCACAAGAACGGTGAAATACGTCGATTCGTTCGCCGCGAGATCGATCGGTTCAGCAAGGTCGACGCGCATCACGCGATCTTCCGTGTTGAGTGAGTCATATGCCTCGGCGGCGTTTTGGTTGCGAAGCGTAACGGCCGAGTTGCTGTGTTTGGCAGCACCGGAACCGGCGCCGGCGTAGGCCAGATAACCGGCTGCGTGTTGTGAGTAGTTGCCTGTTTCCGGCAGGTTGCCGCCGCTCGGGACGACGCCCCACCGACCGGCGAGCCCCTGGCCATCTTGAAAGTTTTCAAAAGTGCCGGTGTAGGCGAGCCGGTCGGGCAAGTTCACGCCGAGCGTGGCGAATCGCGTGGCGAGCCAGTTGGCATCCTGTTGGTTGACAAAGCCATTGCCGTTGTAGTCGCCTTGTTCCCAGTTGCCCGAGATATAGAAGTCTTCGAAGCGGGCGGCGGTGTTGGTGCCTGTCCAACCCGGCACCGTGCCCATGTTGTTGGCGAGCGTGTTGGCGTCGGTGGCGTCGACTTCGCCGTCGAGGTTCAAGTCAGGCACGTTGCGTTTGACGACGATGTAATGATGGGCGACGCGGTGCAGGCTGAACTGGTTGGTGGCGTCGTAGTGCAGCGTCCAGTTCATCACGCCCGGCATACCACGATCGAGCGCGAATTGTACGATCTCGCGGACTTGGTAACGGCTTTGGATGTTCCAGGTGCCGGTGCGCGACACGCCGTTGATGTCATTTACTGTGCCGGTGAATGTGAGGGCATCAGCGGGAAGGTTCGGATCTACGGCGACGATATTTTTCAAGGAAACGGTGGCCGGGCCGTCGGTGCCCCAGGTACCAATGCCGGGCACGAGCTGGTTGTTCTCAAAGGCCTTTGCCGCTCCCTGGCCGGTGAGCGCAAGTTTGGTATTAGCGTAAGTGGCATACTGGGACGCGTTGGCGTGGTACGCCATGATGAAGAGTTGGTCGTAGATATTCGCGTCGAACACCGCCGAGTCGTCCCACTGGGAACTGGCGAATCCGTAGTCGTCGACGGAAATTTCCATGCCTAGCGGGCCGAGTGTGTTCTTGAGATCGAGCGCCAGTTGCGTGTAGTTGGCCCACTCGGTGACGGTGTTTGGCCGCTCCCAGTCGAGATTGAAGCCGACCATGTTGTTGGCTTGCAGCAGATTCTTGACGTTGTTCACGAACGCCGCGCGATTCGTGGAATTGGAAGTGATCGAATTCCAAACGGTCTCCACGTCACCGCCGGAGGTATCGAACATGCTCATGTGAAAGCGGAAGCCCTCGCTGGCGGCCTGGCTCTTGAGGGTGGCCAGATGCTGCGTGGCGGCCGAATGGTAGTTCAATGCACCCGACGCAGTGGGGCGCACGCCGGAGAAATACAGCACGTCCGAAACATGGTCGTACATGTTGTCGGCGGCAAACGACTGAACTTGCGATTGACTCGTCCAATAGGGGATGAAGGACCACGTGCGAAAATCGGCCGCGTCCCAGGCTGAAACAGACGCCTGCTGTGCTCCGGCCGCGCACGCCAGGAAAGTCGCCGCGAACAGCGCGACCACGCCGTCGGCCGCCTTCCGCCAATGGAACCGATGAATTCCGCGTCTCTGTTGCATGATCTTGATTTGCCGTGACACGACGAGAGCGCGAGCCGTTCGTTCACCAATCAGCGCCGTTGCGGGCGTGCCCCGTGTTCCTTGAGTTTGCTCAAAAGAGCTGTCCTGCCCCTTCTATCTCAGGATAGCAGCCCACTGGATTTGCACCAAGATATTGAGCGAGGCAGGAACGAGAGAGCGAGAAAGGAAGTCGCAAAAGCGAGTGTTGATGATGCGGGCTCGGGCACGGCAGCCGAACCGCCCGATCCTGTGCCGCTGCCAGCAAATTGCCCGAAGTGCGATTTCCAGACGTCGTAGTCGGCCATGGAGTAAATCGAGTCGAGGCCGTCGCGCCAGACGCAGTAGTCTGCGGCATCGACTTCTCCGTCACGATTGAAATCGCCGGAAATGTTGCGGACGAGCTCGGACTGAGTGGCGACTTCACTGGCAGTGAGCGTCTTGTTGAAAAACATCAACTCGTCGATGCGGCCGTTGAACGGATTTCGCTCTTCCGAATTGTCGGGATAGCTGCCGCCGATCTTGATGCCGCCGGCGTTGGTGTTCGACGTGCGGTTGACGTTGTCGTTGATGTTCCAGCTATCGGTGTTCGTTTCCGAAGACTCCAACGGCAGGCCGTTCTTGTAGAGGTCGATGGTTCCGTGATCGAAATCGAACGCGGCCGTGAGATGCGTCCAGACTCCCGGCGGCATCACGACGTGCCAGTCGTCGACCGACGCCCGCTGGCCGCTGCCGTTTTGGTTGTCGAGCCGGCGTCCAAGTCCGGTAACTTTGCCGTTGATTACTTCAAGGAGTGCGCGGACGGCGTGGCCATCGAGCCCATCAGTATTTGAATCGCCACGGAGTAAGCCGGCCAGGCCGAAGGCGTTGTAGTAGTCGTCGGGAGTTTCTGTATTCGTATTGGGGCTGGGGTTGCTCGTCGCGTCGCCCAGCGGCTTGAACCATCCCATGAGTGTGACGCCCGTCACTCGACGAGAGCCGGTGAGCGTCGAATCGGCCGACGAGGGAAACATCACGCCGGCCTTCCAATCGTCGTTCGCGCTGGCGTTGCGTTGTCCGGTTTCGAGCGAATAGTGACTATCCCACCAAGCGCCGTCGGCAACGCGGGGCGCTCCATTGAGAAGGTGAATACTGGTCTCGTCGGACCCGAGATCGACCTC
>JANNTD010000001.1:0-3045 GCA_031403315.1 Planctomycetota bacterium | reverse complement strand
GAGTCGTTTTTTTGGCCTCCTCGCAAGTCGTTGGCTGGTTGTGACTTGCAAGTCTTCGTCGCCGCGAGAACTCGCGCCGAGGCGACAATTGGCGTCCGTTTTGTCGCCTGGCGGTCGGCACTGTCCTATTACTGTGTTGCTGCCCTTGCGGCACTCTTGCTCGCCCTTCCGAGCGATGTAGCATTCGGGAATGGACCCAATCCAATCCCTGAAACAACGTGCTGCCGACAAGCGCGACAAGGCGATCAAGGCAGCCCAAGCCGAGTATCGCGTCACGATTCGCCAACTGAAAGAATTGGCCACCAGCCTGCCGAACTCGGCGCAACTGCGATAGCCCACCACTTTCGGACAGCGGCGGGGAGCAAGGATTTTCTCCCTGCTCCCTGGTCCAAGCTTCCTGCCACTTGCGGAGGAATGGTGGCCTCGCACGCAGTCGGTGGTAAAGCTGTTAGCTCTTAGCCTTTAGCCAGCGGTGTATGGCTAACCGCTAATAGCTTATTCTCGCATTCTACCAAATAGTGGTCGCGTGTATAGTACCTATTTTTGGCCACCGCGCGGATTTGTGCGAAGTCGTTGGGCGGTAAGGCGTTAGCCAAATCTCAAACCGGGGTTTAAAGGGCGAGAGGATGACTGTCCTCGTGTTCGGTTCGGACGAGGGAGACGCGGAAAAGTTGAGGAACGCTGATAAGCGCTAATTTGCGCTGATTGGATTGGATAAGCGCCGATTAGCGGAGATTAGCGTTCAAGGTAGCTTTTTGCGAAGCGACCGCTCGACAATCGCGAACGCTCGTCGCAGTTCACGAAGCAAATGCGACGCAAGTACCGTTTGGAAAAGTAGAATATCCCCGTTTCGCCCCCGAGCCAATCAATGAGTCCTGACCCCTTAGATTTGGGACCCCTTAGATTTGGTGACCCTTTAGATTTGGCCTTAGATTTGGCCAACCGGCAGCGTTGGCTCAGGAGCGAGATGGCAGAAAGGCGGCGATACATTATGCCGCGGGGCAATAGCCGTTTTCCAGGCGTCCGACTAGATTGCTGTGTTCAGTTGCTCGATCAGCAGTCGCTCGATCAGCTCCCGCATTTTGCTGACGTCGAGCTTGTCTGTTTCCCAGGCAGCATCCGCTTGATCAAGGGCGCTGTAATACGCCTGTCTGTTTTTGACGATGAGGTCGGGAACGGTCACGGTGCCGGGCAGGTCCAGACCGGTGCCGCAACAGAGCGCCAGATAGGATACGGCTCGTGCTGTGCGTCCGTTGCCATCCACAAACGGATGAATCCAGTTGAGCCGCCACATCAGGTAGGCGGAGACGAGAAGGGGGTCGTGCGCGACGGAATTGGCGTACGCGCACATTTCGTCGACGTAGCGCGGTACATCGTGCCACGGCGGCGGCCTGAGTTTCGTCTGGAGAATGATGATCGGAACCTGACGAAACGTGCCAGCGGCTGCAAAGATGCCGTCGACGGCTATCTTCTGAAGTTGGCAGACATCGTGCGGCGTGAGCTGTAAGTTCCCCAGCCGCAAGCCAATCAGGCGTCGTACTTCATCAAATTGAAGCAGCGCATTTTTAGCTTCCAGTGCGGCCAGTTCGGCACGGTCGGTAATTAACGGTCCAGTATTCCTACTGGAGTTATCTCGCGGTGCCGCCATCCGGAGTTTTCAGCTTTTCAGATTCCCGCCGCACGGTGTCGCGGGTAATTGTCTGGTTCTCAAAGTGGCTGTTGCCGTAGGCGAAGCTCAGCCGCTGGGTGTCTTTTTCGGCCTGGGTCATGGTTGTGCCCCGAGCCCGCTCCAGCAATTCTTCCAGTTCGTGTGTCATTGTCTCATCCCTTGCTGCTCCAGGCACAACGGCGGCGTTTCAGGCCTTTGAGGCAGCATATTAATCTTACACGCCGCCCTTCGCCACCGCACTCAATTCGCCGCCGTTCTGCCAGAATTTCGCCGAAAAGCCGGAGGAATCATCATTTTTATCGGTTGGACACGCAGTCAACTTGCGAGCCAGTCGCAGTCTCGGGTGAAGTGGGACGGAAATCAATTCTCCAAACGAATGATTTCCGTTCCCTTTGCGTCACGCCGAAGTAGTTCGCGCGCTGCCGAGCGGGTCAAATTCCCGCACCGCCGTCAATGGGGAACGGAAAGGTAGCGTCCATCTCGAGGGCCGGCTCGGCGACGGTGCCCTAGACCCTTAGCGAGCCACGGAACGCCCTGGCAGCATAGTAAGATTGCGCACCGTTGTGATACACGAAGACATGGCCGTAGCGGCGATCGGCAAAGAGCGCGCCGCCGAGTTTTCTAATACTAGACGGTGTTTTCACCCAGCTCGACGTTTTCGTGTCGAAATCTCCAAGTTGCTGCAACTCTCGATATTGTTCTTCCGTTAAAAGCTCGATGCCCATGGCGGCTGCCATATCGATCTGAATTGTTTCACCCACAGTGAGACAGTTCAGTCTCTGTGGCTACATGGTTTGGAAAACTGCCCTCAGGGAAGCGGGAGTCGCACAACGTCTCAAATGCTGGTGCAACCGCCGTTTCAAAAGCTGGTGGAACGCCGCCCTTGCAACGCCGCCGTCCAATCGAAAGGCCCGATTATCTTCCCGCCGAATTGCCGCTTCTAGCGGAGCTCGCCTGGCCGAGACTGGTACCATGACAGGCCGTTTCTTGCGGGGCTGGGCGGAAGATTTCTCGCAGAGACGCGGAGACGCAGAGGAAATGCAGGGCAATGGGGGTGTACAATCGCTAGTTGAAAGTTCGAATTAGCAACCTGTGAGCCGTAGAAAGTGTGTGCATTCATGGGACGATTGCGTTCGTGGCGACGATGCGGGCGACGTCTGGTGGCGAGCTTCGGGGTCTGTGTCATTCTAATGTTCGCCGTGTGTTCGGCTGAGCCGATCCCATCGACACCGATTTCGTCAACGCCGAATTCTTCAACCAGCGCGAGCGGGCCGGCGCTCAAGCCGATCGACCAGGCTGCGTTGCAGTCCATGGTGACGACAGCCGCAAAGGACCTGCTCGTCCCTGGCGCCGTGGTTCTGCTGCGTACTCCCCAG